>NZ_CP029002.1:1868957-2180450 GCF_003073375.1 Lysinibacillus sp. 2017 | reverse complement strand
AGAAAATTGGACTGCTCTTGATATTACATTTGATGAAGAGCTAGGGCGTGTTCTGACAATTTTAAGTAATGACAATACGGCTTTTAGTGCGCCTTTAGAAACGCCAGTTGTGCTACCTGAAAAGGGTGAAGTTTACTTGAAGGTATGTGTTGCAGCGAATGTTTATCAGTATAGTTATTCACTAAATGGGACGGACTGGGAAGAAGTAGGACCAAAATTTGAAAGCTATAAGCTGTCAGATGATTATGTACAAGGTGGAGGTTTCTTTACGGGTGCCTTTGTCGGTATGCATTGTGTGGATTTAGAGAAGCAATCACTTCCTGCTGATTTCGAATACTTCCGCTATGAACCTAAAAAACATGAATAGTGTCAGCGTGTCTATAGCGTTTCAGTTTTTTATTGTATTAATAGTAAAAGACCTAGATCACCAAATAACAACAATCTTTTAAAAAACAGCCTTTTTTAAAGATGATATGCTCTAAAACTATATTGTTGTATATTAAGAAATCTAAAAGGTATATTTAAGCGTTTAAATATACCTTTTAGTTTATTGAATATGAAATTTAGTACTTAACATCTTTAGGGATTTTTAAAAACTGAACACTGTCTTTCCAAGGATATATCTTTAATTCGAGGGTAATAGTTGGTTTATCATCAGACTGAGATTGAGTGAAAATTTGGTCATAACTAATAAGTTTTCCGTTTGAATTATAATGAGGTATACTCCCTTGTTTCTCCCAACCTGCTTCTGAAAGTGGTGTAAACACATTCACATCAAAGGTAAATAAACCCTTACCTAAATACCAATCATAATTTTCTTCAGTAGTAATTTTTATAAATTCACTATCTGAACTCTCCAAAATATTTACGACTTCTTTTGAAGTAACTGAATCAATTGGCGGAGAAGGATAGTGCCAATAATTACTTAGGAACAGATAAAAGAGGACGAGCAGAACAATGGCTATTAGAAAGCTTTTTCTATCCTCTATTAATGCTATATTATTCTTCATGCTATAAAAACACCTCTATATTAGTTTCATACATACATTATATTTCTACTTATATTCTACAATCCCTTTAATATCAGAAACGTTCATTTATCACATCTCCAAAGAAGCTTGGTAATAAAAGGACTGACTTAACAAAAGTTGGTCCTTTTTTGCGTGAATTTTTAGCAGATTGATAAGTCACGGTTACGAAATAACTGACTGAGTAAATAGTATTAATTCCTGAAGTGATTGAATATTCGAAATAAGTACATACTTACTTATAAGGGAAATTGTGATAGGATAAAAATGATAAAAATGATAAAAATAATATATAAAAGGAAATGAGGATACAATGTTTTATAACTTAAGAAAAGTTTTCATAGTGACATTAATAATCGCAACTTCACTATTATTATTCAATGAGGACACCGTATTTGCAAATCAAAGTGTCGGCAATGGATTATATATATCGAATAACGTCTCAGTAGAGGTA
Source organism: Lysinibacillus sp. 2017 (assembly GCF_003073375.1). Taxonomy (NCBI): domain Bacteria; kingdom Bacillati; phylum Bacillota; class Bacilli; order Caryophanales; family Bacillaceae; genus Lysinibacillus; species Lysinibacillus sp. 2017. The sequence continues at coordinate 2,178,968 of NZ_CP029002.1, read as the reverse complement.
AATGGAGAGAAGGTAACTTTTAAAGACCCAACCTTAAATAAGAATGGTCATCTATTTTTACCAATGCGAAATTTCTTTGAACTCATTGGAACTTCTGTAAATTGGAATCAAAAAACAAAAACAGCTAGTGCTGAGAGAAATGAAAAACGTGTGGATGTCACGGTCAACTCAAAAAGTGCCAATGTAAATGGCAAAAAGGTTGCAATCGATGTACCTCCATTCCTTTATAAGGATAAAACGTACGTACCCATTCGATTTTTAAGTGAAAATTTAGGGGGCAACGTAAAATGGAATCAACAAGCTCAAAAAGTTGAAATATCAATAAATGAAGAACAAACAACGCTTCCTGAAACACCGACAGTCATTGAAAATCCCTATTATTTACTTATAAATAATAAACGAATTGTTATGACAGATCCAATTATTACAAGACAGGATAGAACGTATATTCCTGCAGAGTATTTGTATGAAAACCTTGAAAATGCTTCTGGTAAATGGCTTTCTAAAGATCAATTTGAATTGCAAATTTCAGGTTTAATATTTGTTTTCACAAATGGAAGTAAAATAATACAAGTAAATGATGAATTGATCATCACTGCAGAACAACCCTTTATTCAATCGGAAAAAATGTATGTACCCGTAAAGTTCATTGTAAATTCGATGGGTGAGGGAGGAAACTTACGTTATTTAAGTGAACAGAAGGAAATGTATATTTACTTATATCAATCCATGTTTACAAGCAAGTTTTTGGAAAAATCATTTGGTTCAACGAAGGTACCACAAAGTACGCCAAGTGCGAAAATTACAGGGAATCGTTCATTATTAGTGAGTGATAATCCCGAAACATTAACAACGAGTGATATACCGAAATCAACTGCTACACTATCTGAGCAAAATGTACACACTGACAAAGCTTTGAATGAGCATCGTATTTATGGTTGGCACTATAATACACTTGGAAAAAATACCGAATTGGGAATAACGGTAGAAAATACGTCAACAACAACTAGCTTAAAAGTAACGAAGTCTGAAGGCCTCTTCAAAAGTAGCAGCAATAGTTGGATTAATTACGATATCGGTTTACCGATTGCTGATCAAGTTCTAAACAATCAATTACAGCAAGCGGAAAGTGAAGGTATTACGATTGCACCGGGTGAGACGAAAATGATCCAATTATACCAATTGTACAACTCGTATATTATCGGCTTTTTACACGACTTGGATATCCAACCTGTAAATACTGGGGAAAGTAGCTATACAATACGAACAGTACTAGCTAAAAATAATGAAGAGTTAACAACAATCCATTCATCCCCTGTACCAATTAATTCATTAGCGGCACATCCAAGAGGCGTTTGGCCAAGTTCGTCAATTGTCTCGGAATTTCCAACGTATACAATAGGTGATGCCCAAGTAGGTTATAGTATCTCAAATGGCAAAACGGATCATTTCTTGACGAAAGAAAGTTCTTTAGAACAGTTAAACGGTTCTGTTGGAAATTCAGGGCATTTTGGCATAAATTATACCGTAGAAATTCCTGTGGATAATCCAACTGGTCAAGTAAAAAACGTAAAAATAAAACTATCGGGTCGAGGCGGTTTGTATAGTGGAGCTATTAAATTAAATGGACAAGTTCATTTAATTCCTACATTAAAACCGGGTACAGAATATATTGAACTTCCTAGCTACACAATTAATGAAAGTCATGAAATCATCACATTAGAATTAATGCATTCTGGTGGAAGTAATTTACCTTTAGCAATTTATATTGAGACAAAGTAAAATTGTATATTTTACATTTAAAGAAGCACTCTTTTAGGGTATTTAAGTTTTAATGTATATAACAAAAATTTATAATAAAACTAAAAAACATCCATTAAAAATTTTTATTGAGATAATGGATGTTTTTTTAAATTTTGGTCTTCTTTACTTTACTTAAAGCTCTTTTCTCAAAGATTGTTGCTAAGAAAAAAGAAAAGTGTCCTTCTTCCACAATCGCGACCAGATTGTTGAGTAGTAATGATGCGAATGAAATGCAAAAATACTTATGACTTTTTTATTAATGCTCCTGTTAGCTTAATAAGGGGCATGAATTCTAATTTCTTAACAATCGTAGCAGCTGTAAACCATCAGATGGATGTCCGCTATATCCTGGCATCCACCTAGGATATGTAATAGGTATAATAGTGGAAATAAAATTGACAAAGTTTAAAATTGCTGTCGACCATAGGAGTGAACGTAAATCCCCGAGAGAAGTATAAAAAGTAAAGAATAAACATAATAGGGTAATTAGCAATGACATTGCTGGACCACCTATTAGAGAAATAATAGATTGTTGTTTATTTAATCCTTTTTCCCATGAACAATAACCTACATATGACCAAATGATATGAAAATGAAGTCTTCCTAATCTAAAATTTTCTCTGTTTTTTTCATTTGTATTACCTAGATAAATATGTGCGTTAGATTTTGAGGAAATGATTACTCCAAGTCCATGCCCTATTTCATGCAATAAGACTGTAATTGGGATTACTAATAAATAAAAGAGTAGAAATACTAACATATCTTTCTCCCTTCACCTGAAATTTAATAATATAAGTTTATATTCGAGATGTAACTTTTTATATCCTTTTTATTCCACAATTTCAGATTGTGGAATAACATTCTTTACCTAAAGCAACAATACACCCCTCAATGCGGGGAATTCATTATTTAGGACATATTTATATAATTACACAATAAATGAAAAAATAGTGTAACCTTTTGGAAGCTCATGCAACTAATGTTATGAAAAGATTGAAAGGACTGAATAAAATGAAAATGAAAAAAATCGCACCATTAGCGTTATCAGCACTTTTATTAGGCACAGTTTCAGTAGCAGCGGAGCAACCAGATTCAAAAGAGGTGACACAAGAAGTGCAACACCAATCAACCTTCAACCAAACGACTGGTAAAATTACAAGCATTGCTTCTTTTGGCGCTTCAATGATGTATACCATTGAAGATGAAGAAAATCCATTCCAATTTATTGTCAGTGATTCTACTATTGTTTTAGACAAGAAGGGCAAACCTGTGGAATTAAAGGAAGGCAATACGGTGACAATTTATGTGTATGCCAATCAGCCGATGATTTTAATTTATCCACCGCGTTACAATCCAGCAGTTGTCATTGTGGGGGAAGAGGAAGATCCTGATTTTGTGAAAGTAGGAACCTTCGATAAAAATTTTGTGAGTGAAGACAATCAATTGAAATTGAATTTTAGCGAACATACACTCATTGTGAATGCGAACGGCTTAGAAGTACCTAAAGATGAAGTAACAAAACAAAATGCGATCGTTTTCTATGGTCCAGCAACATTTAGCATTCCAGCACAAACGACACCATCGAAAGTTGTTGTATTCCCGAAATACGAAGATCAATTAGTTGAAGAAATACCAGAAACCGAAGAAACGGAAACAAATGCAGCTGCAAAAATCGATGCAATTATCGGCAAGGATTTTTATGAAGTAAAAGGCAAAAAAATGGTACCATTACGCAAAGTTTCAGAAGCATTAGGCTATAAAGTGGAATCAACTGCGAAAGGGGCTATCCTATCAAAAGGGGTACCTTCCTACACGATTACGCGAGGTGAAAAAGCATATGGTTACAATAAATCACTCCGCCAATTTGAAGTGGCTCCAGCATTACTTGAATACGGCAAAACATATGTCGAGTACAACTTTGCATTAGAGTTATTGAAGTAAATCATATGTAGTAAAGGCTAATTCAAAAATAAAATTCCGTTGCCCTTCACTAGTAAGGTATAACGGAATTTTTTTCATGCAATCTATTAATATTCCCGAAATGGTGTAAAATAAACCGAATGTAATGATTTTGTAACTAGACTGTAACAGAAATTTGATGTTACAACCCCAATTACCTATATATATTTTCCAATTACTTTTATACAATATTATATGAGACAGTTAAAGAAAGGAATAGAGAACAATGAATCAAAAATTGATTACATTGGTTGTTGCGATTTTCCTCGCTTGTACGATCGCTGTTTCACCGACATCAGCAAAAGTTGTATTTGAAGATGTTGCGACAACCGATGCCACTTACGATGAGATCCAGTACTTAATTGATTTAGGTGCAATTCAAGGAGCTCTTATTAATGGCAAATCTTTTTATTTGCCAAAGCAAAGTGTTACACGTGGACAAGCTGCAAAAATGGTTGTTATTTCTGCAGGTGGTAAACCACTAACTGTAAGCCAATCTTCATACACTGATTTAAAAGCAGGCACTGAATTTTCTACCTATGTAGAGCGTGCGAGAACGCTAGGATATTTTCAAAACGACTTCAGGGAAGTTTTTACCCAAATGAAGCGTTAACTCGTGAGGAAATGAGTTATGTTTTAACGAAAGCATTTACTATCAATCCAGACAATTTTAAGGATTATGAAATGCCTTTCAAAGATATAAGTTCTTCTAATACATATGCTCCTTATATTAAGGCTTTATATTATAGTGGCATTGCACAAGGCTATCTTGGAAATTATTCACCTAAAAGTTCTGTAACACGTGCAGAGTTTGCTTCATTCGTGGCACGTTCGAAAAGTGATAAATACCGGTTTACCACTTCCACAACAAGCCGAAAAAAGTAGATACAAATCAAGTTATTGGTTTAATAGCTGGTAACAACCGATGCGTTAAATTTACGCACGGCACCGAATGCAACGAGTACAATTTTAGGTAAAGTAAATACAGGTGGTAAACTATCTGTTTATGCAATTGAAGGAAGCTGGTTAAAAGTTTCGTATCAAGGGCAATATGCGTATATTAATAAATCATATGCCAAATTCCTTGAACAAGATGGTAACGCAATTGGTGCGGCGACGAAATCCGTAACAGCCAATGAAACGTTAAATTTGTATTATAAGACATCTTCTTCATCAAAAAAAATAGGCTCGATCACAACGGGGACAAAGCTTTCCGTTTATAAAGAAATTAGTGGCTACTATTTAACAATAGTTAATGGCTTACCTGGCTATATTATTAAATCTAGCACAACGGATGTTCACTCATCTACAACACCATCAGCACCATCTGATACGAATGGTAATTCAGGCACGGTAACGTCTACGACTGCTAAAGTAACAGTTGGCGGATTAAATATGCGTGATTCTGCCACAACGAATGGTAAAGTTCTGAAATCATTATCTAAAGGTACAATGCTTACGGTACATTCGATTTCAGGTTACTGGGCAAATGTATCAGTTGGTGGCGTAACGGGTTATGTTAATAAATCATATATTAAGCTAATCAACCAATCAGGCAGTTCTGTTAAAAACCGCATTATCATTTTAGATCCAGGTCATGGCGGGAAAGACCCAGGCGCGGTTAGTTCAGGTGAAACTGAAAAAAGCCATTGTCTTAAAAGTAGGTTCTCTAGTGAGACAAAAACTAGAAGCTGCAGGCGCTAAAGTTTATATGACGCGTACAGGTGATACGTACCCAACATTAGAACAACGTGTAGCCTTCACGAAAAATAACTTTGGTGAAATTTATGTGAGTGTTCACGTAAACTCAGCGACATCTTCAAGTGCAAAAGGGACTGAGACGTATTACAACGTTTCAACAGGCGACCAATACGAAGAAGATCAAAAATTAGCGAAATATATTAATAGTGAAATCGTGACCAACGCCAACATGACAAATCGTGGTGTTAAAGAAGGACCATTTTACGTTATTAAAAATATGATTATCCCATCCGTATTAGTAGAGCTTGGCTTTATTTCAAATACAGAAGATCGTCAAAAGTTAGTTAATGATAAATACGTAGAAATTTATGCACAAGCTATTTATAAAGGCATTGTCGATTACTACGCAAAATAATTTGTTCCATCAAGACTTAGTGAGTAAAAACTTGCTAGGTCTTTTTTTATTTGAAGCATAGTGTAGTGGGGGAATTGCTATTACTAAGCAATTAGTTGAAGAAGGCTTTATTTAACCCCACTCACGATTAGGTCCGCTCTTTCAAATGGTTTATGCTCTGCAACATACATATCTTCTGAAACCATCCAATTACTTTCCCACATTTCACGAGCTTCTTCTCCGTCTCTTTCTAAGCCTCTTGAAAGTCGAATATTTCTTGGGGAATTAACCCATATTTTCAAATCATATTTGTCAGCCAGTTCTTTTCGAATGGTATACACACCTTCGATTATTACAATGCCACCAATTGGAACAGTATGCCATTTAGCTAAGCTATCCGTTTCCCAATCATATCTTTGGTAACATCCCACGCTATCTTGCGTTAGAGGTTCTAAGACCTGATTTAATAATCGTATCCAATCAAAATCAGCACCAATAGGCTTTTTAGTAGGTTCTAAATTCATAATTAGAGAGGAGGGAAGATAAAAATCATCCATATGAACAATGGTTACATCTGAAAAATTCTCTTTTATTTTATCAGCAAATGTACTTTTTCCAGAACCTCCGCAACCATCTATCCCAATCAAGAAAGTGGATTGCTTATTAGAATTACCTTTAATTTTCTCGCTAAACAGTTGTCTTAAAGAATGATAATCTTCACTTCTCATTTTGATATCCTCCTTGAAATCTATTTAACATCCAAAGAATGTTATACTACAACTAACAAATTATGGCTAAATGGAGACTGTGTAATGAATATTAATCCTGTCATTATTAATAACTGAATTAAAGGAGTAGCGTTAGAAAGAATGCAGATTACAACGTTAATTATAACAATGTATCCCACGCTTTCGGAGCATTTCATGGAAATATTATCATTTATATTTTTAGGCTTTTTTCTTTATGTTGTTGTATTTTTAGCAGTAAAGCATGGTATTAATTATTCGGAACTTGGCCTTTTAATTAAACGGAAGTATAAGATTGAAGAAAGAACAACTAAATTTAGTAATGAAGACATCGAAATAGAGTTAGAGAAAGAAATTGAAAAAGAGTTAAAAAGAGAAAATAATAAATAAGACTAGGAGCATGTCCCAAAACCATTTGGGGTGGTTATGAAAATATCAATCTATAAAGGAGCAAGCTGCAGGAAAATTGTACTCGCTAATTAATTATCGGTATGGGTCCTGGTGGTTATGTAGCTACAATTTGGAATGATTGCACTTAAACTAACGGGGCTTTAGCGGAACAAGTATTCATAGCGTATACATAAATTAACCAAATAACGTTCCCAAATCAAAGTTTGGTTACGTAAAGAAAAGCAACAAACACTGATGAGACAGAGTTTGTTGCTTTTTCTTATGAATATTATTTATACATTGATACAAAAAACGAAAAATTAGTAATACATCTTCATACAAAATAACGTTTCCAAATAAAAGTTAGGTAACACATAAATTGAACTTAGGGTGCTAAATACCAAAATTGAATGAAAAAACATTCTCTTTCTAAAGGAAATCGCTTTTTTAATACTTTCACAAAGAAAAAAGCTGACCGCAAAGAATTATGATGAAATGCTTCTTTGTGTCAGCTTCTCCCAAAACAGTCTAACTGCTTTTGTTACTTACGATGTTCTACAAGGTCAATTGCACCCAATACTATATGGGCTAAGCCGAAACCAAAAATCGTATTGGCAACCATTTTATTCGTACCAATTTTTTGTTTCATGGCATATCCAGCGGCAGTAACAGCTGATCCAAGTACAGTCGGAATTAAACCTTCACGAATATTGTTCATAAAAGTCCCTCCATCATCGTAGTAGGTGTATGACACCATTACTAGTGTTTGTAGTTTACGAAAGTATATGCTTTCGTTTTAATTTTTTTATGTAAGATAATATTTGAAAAAATTGAAATAAATGTAGAACTATAATAGTTCAATGATTTAGAGTTTAGGTCACCCCAAAAACCATAGTACTGACTAGTGTCATATACGCATTCCTAAATAATCCATCTATATTATGAAAGTCAAACTAAAATGAATAACCAACTTTTTTGAGCCAGCCTTGTTCAAAACAGTTGGTCTTTTTTGTTGTTAAGTTTTTAGAAAATTTACAATTGACATCTATATCGGCTTCCGATACAATTTGTATCAACGGATGATATATCGGTGTACGATATAAGGAGTGATGACATGCAACAACCGCTTACTGAAGGGGTTTATTATATATTATTAGCACTTTTTGAGCCGCGACATGGTTACGGCATTATGCAGCTCGCCGACGAATGGAGCAACGGCCGCGTAAAATTAGGCGCAGGTACTACATACGGTGCACTAAAAAATTTGCAAGAAAAAAAATATATTGAAACTTTAGACGGTGAAGGACGTAAAAAAGAGTATGTCATTACTGATTTAGGGAAAGAAGTCGTTGGAATGGAAGTTCGCCGCTTACAAGAACTCCATGAAAACGGGGAAAAAATACTTTCGCTGTATGGAAAGGGATGACGGAAATGAAAAAGTACAAAGTTTTCTTCCATGATGCAAAAGAAGAAAAATGGATTAATGATATGAGTGCAAAGGGCTGGCATTTAACGAATTATAATTACCGCTTTTACACATTTGAAAAAGGCGAGCCAGATGAGTATACATATCGCTGTGATTTATTAGATAATTTTGGGTTCGGCAAAGCGGCAAAAGAATATATTGAATTTGTGGAAAGTACGGGCGCTGAAAAAGTGTTTAAAAGATTGCACTGGGTGTATTTCCGCCAGCATCGCAATTTAGGACCGTTTGAGCTGTATTCTGATGCCACGTCAAAATTATCGTATATTAACCGGATGCTGACGCTGTATGGAACGGTTATTTTTTTGAATGCAATTTCTGCATTTGCAAACGGTGGCCTAAGCTTTACAGATTCAGGGCTTCGTATGAATAGCTTTTTATCAGGCGTGAATTCAGGTCTTTCTGCTGTGTTGCTCATTCCAACAGTTGGCTTATGGCTGCGTCGAAGAAAGTTAAAAAAGAAACTGACATTATTTGAAGTATAGGAGGGATTTAGGATGGTTTTACAACTAACAAACGTAACAAAGCGTTACAAAGATTTTACAGCCGTTGATCACTTGAATTTTACAATTGATAAAGGGGAAATTTTCGGGCTAATTGGACAAAACGGTGCTGGTAAGACAACGACATTCCGAATGATTTTAGATTTGCAGGACACAACAGAGGGCACGGTAACGTGGGACGGCCAGCCAATCAAATCCGTCAATCGAGATATTTTAGGGTATTTACCAGAAGAGCGCGGGATTTTTCCACAAATGAAAGTCGAAGAACAACTGTTTTTCTTTGGCACATTACGCGGCATGAATCGTGAACAATTAAAGCAGGATATCGATTTTTGGATTAAGCGCTTTGATTTGGAAGAAAAGCGTCATGAAAAGGCAGAAACGTTATCAAAAGGGAATCAGCAAAAGGTTCAATTGATTGCGAGTTTTATTCATAAACCGAAGTTTCTCATTTTAGATGAGCCGTTTAGTGGGTTAGACCCAGTGAATATGGAGCTATTAAAAGATGCGATTTTACTCTTGAAGGATCAAGGGATGACGATTTTATTCTCTAGTCATCAAATGGATAATGTTGAGGAATTATGTGACCGATTATGCTTACTAAAGCGCGGTGAAGCGCTATTTTCAGGTTCACTACTTGATCTGAAGAAACAGTACGGTAAAACGAAATTAACGGTGCGTACCGATAAAACGTTTGAAGTATTATCCGAGTATCCAGGAGTGAAGCATGTGAAGATGGAACGCGACGGGCAAGTGGTTCTAACACTTGAGGACGAATCATTCGCACCACAGTTATTTGAACGTTTTTCAAATGGGGCTTATATTGAGAAGTTCAGTTTGGATTACTTATCGCTTCATGAGATTTTCAAGGAGAAAGTAGGTGGCGGACTTGTCTAAATTTACGATACTTGTTAAACAATTATATAAACAAAAAATACGTTCGAAACCATTTATTATAATGACAGTGCTTTATTTAGTCGGGATTAGTGTGTTCATGTTTTGGTCAGAAATAAAAGAACTCCTATTTTCTGGTGAGGAAGAAACAATTGCCGTTGTCAATGAGACGGACTTTGATGTGTCACAAATTTTGCAAGTAAATGACAATTACAATTGGGAATTCGTCAATGCAGGTGAAATTAATGAAAAGCTAGAAAATGGTGATTACGAAGCAGCCTTTACGCTTCAAGATGAGGCAGGGAAGCTTGCTGTTAAAATTGAATCGTTTGATCCGCTGCCATTAAATGATCAGCAAGAGTTTAGTAGTATGCTAAGTCAAGTAGGGAAATTGTATGCGATGGGGCAGCTAGATTTAACACAGGAGCAACAGCAGTTTTTACTTTCAACAGAGCCGCTCATTTCACTAGAGGCGATTAATAAAGAAGCCGTTGATGGAAAGTCTACAGACGAAAAAATGGCAGGCGTATGGGTTTCGTATGCAATCGGAATTATTATTTATGCCTTTGTTGCTACCTATTTATCGATGATTACAACGGAAGTCGCTTCGGAAAAAGGGTCACGCGCACTTGAAATGCTCCTTGTAAGTGTTAAGCCAGAAACGCATTTCCGTTCGAAAATAGTGGGCATATTTTTAGTTGCCTTGACACAATTTGCTATCCTATTTGGCGCGATACTTGCCCTGTTGCGCTTTACAAATGACGGAAAGAACTGGTCGATAGTGACGGATTTACTAGATTCCTTATCACCAAGCTACTTCATCTATGTCGTAGGCTTCTTGTTCGTCACAATTTTCATGTATTTAATTATAGGTGCATTATTTGGCTCTCTTGTTTCAAAAGTAGAAGAAGCAGGGCAAGTAATGATGCCTGCATTAATGCTAACGTTAATCGGATTTTATGTCATGATTTTCGGTATGAGTAATCCTGATACGATGCTCATTAAAGTATTCTCGTACATTCCTTTTACAGCAGGGATGGTCATGCCGATGCGAATTGGAGCGACAGATATTTCAGCAATTGGACCAATGATTTCGTTCCTTTTGTTAGTCGCAACGACAGGCTTACTTTATTATATTAGTTTAATATTCTACAAACGAAGTGTATTAACGTATTCTTCAGGAGGCATCATTCAAAAAATTAAAACGGTATTTAAAGTAACAACATAAGGTGCGAGTAGCTATTCACGGGCATTCGTAGTAAACTAATGATGTACGGAGAGATTTGTCTTTTACGACAAGTCTCTCTTTTTTGAACGAAAAACGAGTATAAGGATGACAAGATGAGACAAAAAGTAGAATTATTAGTAGATGCAAAGGCAATTAAAGATTTAACGAATGGCTATCCATTAATTTTAAAAGATGCTATTGCGACAACAGAAGTAACGGTTGAAGAAGGCAGCTTAATTCATTTAGTAGATAAAAATGGCGGCTATATCGCAACTGGTTATTACGGTGCACAAAATAAAGGCATCGGTTGGGTATTAACGCGTAAAGAAAAAGAACAAATTGACGTGAAGTTTTTCACGAAAAAAATTCGTGAAGCGGCTGAAAAACGTGCGGACTTTTTCGCATCGGAAGAGACATCTGCATTCCGTGTATTTAACGGAGAAGGCGATGGTATTGGTGGCTTAACGATTGATTTCTTCAATGGTTTTTACTTAGTGAACTGGTATAGTGAAGGCATTTATTCATTCCGTGAAGATGTATATACAGCATTAAAACAAGCAGTTAATACACGTGGTATATATGAAAAATTACGCTTCAACACAAATGGTCAGTACATCGAGCAAGATGATTATGTATCAGGCGAAAAAGGAGAATTCCCTTTAATCGTTCAAGAAAATGGCATGAACTATGCGGTTGATCTAAACGATGGTGCGATGACAGGCATTTTCTTAGATCAACGTAATGTACGTAAAGCACTACGCGATCGTTATTCAATGGATAAAACAGTTTTAAATACATTCTCTTATACAGGTGCGTTCTCTGTGGCAGCTGCTTTAGGTGGCGCGGCTGGTACGACAAGTGTTGATTTAGCAAAACGTAGCTTAGCTAAAACAATTGAGCAATTTAGTGTGAATGGTATCGACTTTGAGTCACAAGATATTAAAGTGATGAATGTATTCGATTACTTTAGCTATGCAGCACGTAAAGGCTTGAAATTTGATGTGGTGGTACTTGATCCACCAAGCTTTGCACGTACGAAAAAAATGACGTTCAGTACGGCAAAAGATTATCCAAAATTATTAACGGATGCATTAGCAATCACAAATGATGGTGGTATCATTGTCGCATCTACGAACAATGCCAGCTTCAATATGAAGAAGTTCAAAACATTCATCGACAACGCATTTAAAGATACGAACACAAAATATCGAATTTTAGAAGAGCATCAGCTTCCTGAAGATTTTACGGTGCCACACAACTTCCCAGAGTTCAACTATTTAAAAGTGGTCTTTATTCAAGTATTAAACTAGGAGGTACGAATATATGAAATACAACAAAACAATCATGTTAAAGCTGATTAACGAACATCGCGAACTACATGACGAATTAAAAAAATTAAAAACTGAAATGGGTCTTGAGAAAAGTTTTGCGGTGAAAGCATTGTATCACTCAATGGTAGCCGAAGAAGGTCCATTTATGAAAGAGTATCAAGAGTTAGATCGCTTAAAATAATATTATTTTGTACGCTGTATCGGTTTTTTACTGAATCGATACAGCGTTTTTTTATTTTACCCAAAGGCGCATTTCATCATGAAATTATCATTAATTGGTTTCTTAAAGCGGTTAGTTCCATTTTACTATTTTCCATTTAATGTTAAAAAACTCACATATTATTAATGGGTAACCCCTTACACTGAAAGTAGAAAGGATGATCTATATGTCAATTAGAAATAAGTTGCTAACTGGCTTTGCTATTTCTATTTTCGTAACGGTATTAGCATGTATCACAATATTTATCCAGCTAAAAAATATTGAGTCACAATACAGTGACACATTAAACACGGGTTTACCACAAACGTATTCAACAGCTGAACTTAGTCGGCTTTCAATGGCACAGGCTACATTAGTGCAAAATTATATTATGGGAAAAGATACGAAGCAAGCCATTCAAACGAGGCGCGATGAAGTGAATGGTCTGATTAGTGAGCTGGATCAAAGCCTAAATAATGACAATGAAACAGCCCAAGCATTAATTACTAGTATAAAAGAAAAAGCAGAAGTAATGCATCAATCATTTGATGAAGCACTTTCTTTAAAAGATAAAAAAGGATTAGCAACAGCGGCTGACTACTATATTAATACGGCAGGCATGAACGTTATTACATTTATGGACGATGCGACGTTACTATCTAGTGAAATATCAGAAACATTTGTGAAAGCACAAAATGATGCCGATGCAAAAATGAATCGCGCATTCATCATTACAATTATTGCGATTATTATAGCAATTGCAGCTGGGGTCATTACAGCACTATTCATAACGAAACGTATTGCAAAACCGATGCATAAGTTAGAACAGCATGTGCAAGAAATTACGAATGGAAATTTAGCAATCGAACCATTAACAATCCATTCGAAAGATGAAATCGGCAATCTGTCTCTCGCAATGAACGAAATGAAAGACACACTAACAAAGCTTCTTTATAATTTATCGGATAATGCGGGTCATTTAAGTTCAACGTCTGAAGAGTTAATGGCATCAGCGGAAGAAGTAAATGCAGCAGCATCTATCATGCTTGACGGTGCAAAAGCCGGAGCTCAATCAGCATCGAATATGTCAACGTCTGCAATGGAAAGTTCAACAGCGATGGATGAAACAGCAACTGCGGTTCAAAAAATAGCTCAATCCACACAGGATCTGCATAGCTTTGCTAGTCAAACAGAGGACATGGCGAAATCTGGATCTCAAAATATCCATACAGCAAGTGATCAAATGTCATCCATTTATCAATCAACCAAGTTAACGACTGAATTAATTCAAAAGTTAAGTCAGCAATCAAAAGAAATCGAAACTATTACACAGGTCATTACGGGTATTTCGGATCAAACGAATTTGCTAGCACTCAATGCAGCGATTGAAGCAGCCCGCGCTGGTGAACATGGAAAGGGCTTTGCAGTCGTTGCTGATGAAGTTCGTAAGTTAGCAGAGGAATCGAATCGTTCAGCGGGGAAAATTGGTACCCTTACAAATGAAATTCAACAAGATACGAAAAATGTGGAACAGGCAATTGAAGTAAGTTTAAATAATGTGGAACAAGGAGTAGGCATTATTGAACTAGCTGGCCAAACATTCGATCAAATCGTAGGAGCCATTGAGGATATGAAGGAGCAAATTGAAGATGTTTCAGCTGTCACAGAGCAAATTTCTGCAACGGCAGAGGAAGTTGCAGCTTCAGTATCAGAGATTGCCCGTTCTTCAGAAATGACACGTTTAAGTGCAGAGCAATCATTCGATTCATCTGAACAGCAAATGTCATCATTACAAGAAATATCAGCGGTTGCCAATGATTTAAGCGGTCGTGCTCAAGAATTACAACAAGTCGTATCGAATTATCGATTATAAGCACGTTGTCAGGTCACATCTCGTGGCCTGATTTTTTTATGTAAAAAAATTTTTTTCAAATAGATGTCCCTTTTTATGAATGATTTTTCTATTTATTCATTAAAGGGGGAATTTAAATGTTCCAGTATTTAAAATTGTACCAATCATTTCAATCCGTTGAGCAAATGGACGAGCATGTCGAAAAACATTTGAAGTTTCAGGAGTTAACGAAATCCGAGCAGCGAATTTTACGTGCTATTAGCCAGCATGCACTCGCAACACCGGGTGCTGCCCATTTAAAGGCTAAAACGATTGCAGAAAAACTACAAATAACAACGAAAACGGTGTATCGCGCGGTAAAAAAATTACAGGAAATAGGCGTGTTAGAAAAAATCGCGCAAACGAAAATGAATGGCATAAAAGGTGCTAATATTTATGTTATTTGTCCTTTTGTCCCATCGAAAATGTCTGAACGAGTAAAAGCGGAAGAAACCACAGCACCAAGCATTCCACAACCAAAAGATGAAGCCCAATCTCTTTTCTTTCAATCATCTTTTAGTAGTAATAAATTAATAGTAACGAAAACGCTATGGCATGAAAAATTAATAGCTATTTACACAGATTGGCCGATTAACGAAACATTAGTAAACCAATTAGAAGAAGCAATTGTTCAATTACCGATTGAAAACGCAAAAGACTTTGACCGTGCAAAGTGGATAATTAGGGAGTTATTAGTACGTATTCAAACGGGTGTATTAACAGTTCATAGTAGCTTTAAAGCAGTAACACTTGGGGCATATAAAAAATGGTTTATCCCACCAACAGCAATCGAAAGTGAAGTCGCTCCATCCAAACGTCCAGTGCCATTTTATGATTGGTTAACAATTCGCGAATCAATTTAATTCGGATTCCGAAAAAATTTTATGGTCAAATATATCAAAATATTTAAATTTTTGATAAAATGATGGAACTTGAGTAAAAAGAGGGTGAACAAATGAAGGTATTTTTTAAGCTAGCTTGGTTTTTTAAAGAGCGTAAAAGGCAATACATTATCGGATTATTTATGCTGACGTTAGTTGCTATTTTACAGCTAATTCCGCCAAAAGTAATCGGCTTTACGATTGATGAAATTGGGGACGGTTCGTTAACAAAGGCTGGACTGTTTAAATGGTTAGGTATTATTGTCATCGTGGCGATTTTAATGTACATACTGCGTTATTACTGGCGCCAAATGATTTTCGGTTCGTCTAACTTTTTAGCACGATCACTTCGTCAAAAATTGCATCGTCATTTCACGCAAATGTCGCCATCCTATTATCAAAAGCATCGCGTCGGTGATTTGATGGCGCATGCAACGAATGATATTAGTGCCGTGCAACAAACAGCGGGTGGTGGAGTATTAACGCTATTTGATTCCGTGACAACGGGTGGATTCGTCATTTTAGCGATGGCGATTACGATTGATTGGCGTTTAACAGTAATCGCACTTATTCCGATGCCTTTAGTTGCGCTATCGACGAGCTATTATGGCAAGCTGTTACATGAACGCTTCCGCCATGCACAATCGGCGTTTTCTGATTTGAATGACAAAAACACAGGAAAGTATCTCCGGTGTAAAAGTACTAAAAACATTTGGGCAGCAAAGCCAAGATGTGGATGATTTCACGCGTTTATCGGATGAAGTGGTTGATAAAAACCTGCAAGTGGCGAAAGTCGATTCGTTATTTGATCCGACCATTAGCTTTGTTGTAGGACTAAGCTTTTTATTAAGTCTTGGTTTTGGGACGAAATTCATTTTAGAAGGTGCGATGACTGTAGGGGACTTAATAACCTTTACGACCTATCTAAGTATTCTTGTTTGGCCGATGCTGGCAATTGGGATGCTGTTTAACATCGTGGAGCGCGGGAGTGTATCGTATGACCGTATTGAAAAATTGTTAAATACACCAATTGAAATTGATGATAAGCCAGATGCAATTGCAGAAATGCCTTCTGGGGATATTCAGTTCAATGTGAAAAACTTTATTTTCCCTGGCGATATGGAGCCTTCATTACGCAATGTTCAGTTTGAATTAAAGCGCGGTGAAACGCTTGGGATTGTTGGGAAAACAGGGGCAGGGAAAACGGCGATATTAAAGCTTTTACTGCGTGAATTTGAAGGGTATGAAGGGGCCATCCAATTTGGTAAGTACCCTATTGATGATTATCAAAAAGTGAAATTACGTGAAGCCATTGGTTATGTGCCGCAAGATCATTTCCTGTTTTCAGCGAGTCTCTATTCAAATATTGCATTCGCAAATCCAGAAGCGACGATTGACGAAGTACGTGCTGCCGCGAAATTAGCTAATATTGATGAAGACATTTTGAGTTTCACAGATGGTTATAAAACATTAGTAGGCGAACGTGGCGTTTCCTTATCAGGTGGACAAAAGCAACGTATTTCAATTGCTCGAGCGCTTTTAATGAAGCCAGAGCTCCTTATTTTAGATGATTCGTTATCAGCAGTGGATGCACGTACCGAAGAAGCAATTTTACACGCGCTAAAAGAAGAGCGTAAAGAGGCGACAACGATTATTACGTCCCATCGTTTAAGTGCGATTCAACAAGCACATGTCATTATTGTCATAGATGACGGTACCATCATCGAAAAAGGGACACATGACGAGTTAATGGCATTAGAAGGTAGCTATTATGAAATGTACCAATTACAGCAACTAGAGCAATTAGTGGAGCAAGGAGGCGATAGTCATGGCGAATGAAACGATTTCAAGTAAAGAACAACGCGACGTATTAAAACGATTGCTTTCGTATTTAAAGCCACATAAAAAGCTGTTGTCAATCGCACTCTTCTTCCTTGTATTAACGGTAATTGGTGATATTATTGGACCCTATTTAATTAAAATCTACATTGATGACCATTTAATGGTTGGCAGTTTTGACTTGAAACCTGTCCTTATTTTAGGGATTAGTTATTTTACGATACAAATATTAAACGTGGTTATTACCTATTATCAAAGCTTGAAATTCCAAGAGCTTGCACTTAAAGTCATTCAACAGCTACGAATTGATGTCTTTTCAAAAATTCATAAGCTAGGTATGCGTTATTTTGACCAAGTACCAGCGGGTTCGATCGTATCACGTGCGACAAATGATACGGAAGCGATAAAAGATATGTTCGTGAGCGTTTTGATCAGTTTCGTGCAAGCGGCATTTTTAATAATCGGTGTGTACATCGCGATGTTCTTCTTAAATGTGAAGCTCGCACTCGTGATGCTACTTTTATTGCCAGTTATTATTTATATTATTTTGCTATACCGACGTATGAGTGCCGTTGTTTACATGCGCATGCGTGAAAAGCTAGGGGAATTGAATGCCCGTCTTTCTGAAACATTATCAGGGATGAGCATCGTGCAAGTATTCCGCCAAGAAAAACGCTTTAATGATGACTTCGATACGATTAATGATGAGCATTTTGATGCGATGATGGCCAACACGAAAATGAACAGTTTATTACTTCGCCCAATCATTGATTTAGTGTATTTTACGGCGATTGTTATTTTGTTATTTTACTTTGGTTGGACTTCGTTTGATACAGCGGTGGAAGTTGGGGTTGTGTATGCATTCGTAACGTATATGAACCGTTTCTTTGACCCTATCAATCAAATGATGGAGCGTTTAGCGTTATTCCAGCAAGCGATCGTTGCAGCGTCGCGTGTTTTTGCATTAATGGATAATGAAGAACTAGAACCGAAACAACAGGATCAGCCATTGTCTGTAACGGACGGGCACATTGAATTTAAAGACGTATCGTTTAGTTATGACGGCAAGCAGGATGTGTTGAAAAATATTTCATTTACCGTGAATCCAGGTGAAACGGTAGCACTGGTTGGCCATACGGGAAGCGGGAAAAGTTCCATTATTAACTTACTCATGCGCTTTTATGAATTTGAGCGTGGAGAAATTCTAGTCGATGGGCAATCGATTAAACAATATTCACAACAAGAATTGCGCGATAAAATGGGCTTAGTTCTACAGGATCCATTCCTGTTCTACGGGACAATTGACTCCAATATCCGTCTCCATAATGAAAGCCTAAGCTTAAAAGATGTGAAGGAAGCGGCAGAATTCGTGCAGGCCAATGAGTTCATTGAAGCGTTACCAGATGGCTATCAAAATCGTGTCACAGAGCGCGGTTCGACATTTTCAAGTGGTCAGCGTCAGTTAATCGCTTTTGCGCGCACGATTGCGACGAATCCGAAAGTACTTGTACTGGATGAGGCGACAGCTGCAATTGATACGGAAACCGAAGTGGGGATCCAACAATCGCTTGAGAAAATGCGTAAAGGACGTACAACGATTGCCATTGCACACCGTTTGTCGACGATTCAAGACGCCGAGCAAATTTTAGTGCTGCATAAAGGGGAAATCGTCGAGCGGGGGACGCATCAAGAGTTACTCGCTCAAAAAGGGTTATATGAAAAAATGTTCTTACTACAAAATGGAATAGTGGAATAACGAAACGATTGGCTTCCTAAAGGGGGTCAATCGTTTTTTATTTTTATTGAGTAGTTAAAAATTAAATTTGGCTCATCACAAGTAACGTAGGGGTGAGATAACTTTAGTATTCAAGGTTTCCTGCTTAATCCACCGTTCTGCTACGCTACGGGGGACGCTTTCCGCGGGCACGGCTCCAACTAACTTGTTGCGTGCCACTTACGGCGGCCCACAACAAGTGGATTTTCCGCACGTGCTGTTCCCGCAGGAGTCGCCCCCTTCACTTCGCGGCACTCAATTTTTGCCATAAATTTAATTTTAATTTGGTTTTTCAATAACGCATTTCTTGTAATAAAGTTAAAGGAAAGTGTGTTAATCATAAATGAAACAATGACGTTCACTTTCATTTAAGTTACAATATTTGATTTGAAATTCATATTGAAAAGAGGATAAACTTTATAAATACCCGCCGCCTCGCGTTAGCGCAAGCGGTATAGTTGAACGCTTTTAACCTTGTAAAAGGAAAAACACGTTGAATTGGCTGGCCTCGCATACGGCATTAAAGACAGTGGTATGGACACGTACCACGTGGCCGTAATGCTGTCATGCCGTAGCCAGCCAATAGCTAGACATAACCATTGAAAAAATTAATACAATTTCTAATGCAGTAAGTAAATTTTAACTAAAAAGTAAGTGAAACCTAATTATATGAAAGGAGTCTTACCTAAAAAGGGAGGAATACTTTGTGGGTTTTAAATGTTGCAAGTTTGTTTTTTGGGCGTAGAGCTTGTAGTTGGGGAAGAAGTTTATGACGAATTAGGTGGTGCTTGCAAAACATATCAGGTAAAAAAACAATATACGTGCTATAGCAAGGACACATACAGGGGGAATCAATAATGAAAAAATTCATGAAAATGGGACTTATCGTTGGTACATGTCTACTAGCATTACTCGGTTACGGCATTTATCGGGCATTTTTCGATATGAGTCATTTGCCAACAGGAGAGTTTCTGACTGAAGAAGTATCCCCTGATGGCTCATATACTCTAAAAGCCTATGTCACAAATGGCGGTGCAACCGTGTCATATGCTGTTATAGGTGAACTTATTTTTAATAACCAAAATAAAAAGCCAAAAAATATTTATTGGAATTACCGCGAAGAAAATGCAGTAATCGAATGGGTTGACGATCAAACGGTCATCATTAATGGGCATTCCTTAAAGGTGCCAAATGAAACATTTGATTTCCGTAATCCGTAACAATAATTAAAGCGTTCCACCAGCCCCACCGTCCATATTAATCGCTGTACCTGTAATATAGCTCGCCGCGTCCGATGCTAAAAAGACGATGGCATTGGCTGCTTCTTCCGTGTTTCCGATACGACCAAGTGGGATAGTTTTGCCGACTTCTTTTGAATAGGTATCCCATGATTTATGGGGCATCGCTTTTTTCCAGCGCGCTTCAATTTGACTACTACGGATGAGACCAATACATACCGCATTGACACGAATATTGTATTTGCCTAAATCATTGCTCATCGCTTTTGTGAGAGCAAGTCCAGCTGCGCGGCTTACTGTTGTTGGAAGGCTCTCTGCTGGCGGTGTTTTTGCTAGTACCGCTGATAAATTGACGATGGCACCATGACCTGCCGCCTTCATGAAGGCAACTGCGTATTTTGAGGTATGTATGGCGCCAAATAATTTTAAATCTAAATCCGCTTGCCATAATGGGGTATCGACGTCCTCGAAACTATTTGCGGAAGCTGTCCCTGCATTGTTAATCAAAATTTCGAGCTTGCCATATCGCGCCACAGTTTCCTCGACAATACGTTTGCAATCCGCCTCTTTTGAAATATCCGCAACCACGGTAAAAACTTCAATACCCGTTTGCTCTTGAATAATTGCTTTTGCCTCCGCAAGTCCAGCTTCACCACGTGCCGCAATGGCAACCTTTGCACCTTCTTTTACAAATTGTAGTGCACTATAAAGACCAATTCCTTTACTACCTCCAGTAACTAAAACCACTTTGCCTTGTAAGCCTAAATTCATAATTTTTCCCTCCACTTGTTTATTCTAAATAGTTTTATTATTGTATCAAAATTTTCTGAAGAAATAATTAAAAATAGCGAGATGCAGAGAAAATTTCTAGTAATGAAGAAAATTATAGATTCGACATTTACATCTGAAATTTCGACAACTATAATGAAATGAGCTATATATGACGTTGAAAGTAGGAGCTTTATTAATTAAATAGATTAATAGTCGTATTTTGGTAGAAGATAGAAGAAGGTGCAACAATGTCAGAACAGAAAAAAGGCGTGCTCTTTGCAGCGGCAGCCTATATTATGTGGGGGCTAATCCCACTGTACTGGAAACAAGTGCAACATGTATCCAGTATTGAAATTTTAGTTGGACGAGTTATTTGGGCGTTCATTTTCACAGCAATTTTCATCCTTATTATCGGGCAACGAAAACAGCTCATTGTCGATATTAAGGATTTATGGTTAAAACAACTCCAATTTTGGTCACTTTTTATAGCGTCCATTATCATTTCTCTTAACTGGGGTATTTACATTTGGGCGGTCAATAACGACCACTTATTACAAGCAAGCTTAGGCTATTATATTAATCCCCTGATTTCCGTAATATTCGGGATGTTTTTCTTTAAGGAAAAGTTATCTAAGGCAACGATTTTATCGGTCATCATCGCGGCATTTGGTGTTTGCTTTCAAGTGTTTACAGGTGGGACATTCCCTTGGGTATCGCTTACACTCGCGATAAGCTTTGCGTTTTACGGGGTATTGAAAAAGAAAATTCCGCTTGATGCGACGCGCGGTTTAGCGATTGAAACACTTTTCATTTTACCATTTGCAATTGTTGGTTATATTTTCTTAGCGCAAACTTCCGAAGTATCCTTTTTACACGTGGATTGGAAAACGAATTTCTTCTTAATCGGTAGTGGGATTATTACCGCATTACCCCTTGTATTATTCGCGAAGGGTGCACAAAAAATTCCGCTATATTTAATGGGTTTCATTCAATTTTTATCACCAACAATGAGCCTACTAATCGGTATATTTGTTTATAAAGAGCCATTTACAGGAACTGAGTTTTTCACATTCTGCTGTATTTGGTTAGCCGTATTTATTTTTTCTCTTTCAAAATTTGTCGAGGCGAGAAAACGTCATTCAATCTAATGAATTTGTTGCCCTGTAGCATTTGTTACAGGGCATTTTTTTATAAAAATAAACTACATAATGCAAAATCTATTGAGTTTCTTCTTATTAATAAAGCGAATGAACTAATAGCTACATGTTATAAAACCTGTGATTTTATGTATTGATTTATTAAAAATATTACGTTTTACAATATAATAAATTCTGATAATTAATTTTTCCGCGTTTTATTTCACTTTTCTAATTGTATCAACCGAATCTTTGTGCTATCGTTTCTTAATGAATGGTATGTGAAAGTTTTTACAAATGGTGAAAATTTTCATAGTGTAAAAAAAAAATTAAGTAATGGCAAAGGAGAGTTATTATGTCAGAAATGAACAATCAACAGGTTGAAAAAGTATCTGTTACTCAAGAGCAATTAGACGTATTAGACCAATTATTAAAGCCAGAGGTACAAGCATCATTAACTACGCTTGTTGACAACCTTCCAAAATTGGCTGAAATGACAACTCTATTAACTAAAGCGTATGACTTTGCAAACGCTGTAGCTACAGACGATACATTAAAAAATGATACAGTTGCTGCAGTTACAGAAATGGCTGCTCCAGTAGTTGGTACAGCAAAATCTTTAGCGCAAACTGCTATTGAAGCAAAAGACCGTGCAGAAGAAAGCACTGAAACTGTTGGCGTATTTGGCTTATTAAAAATGATTAAAGATCCACAAGTACAAAGTGTACTACGTTTCGCAAACTCATTCTTACAAGTAAGCGCTGAGCGTAAATTAAACAAATAATTCGCAAAATCTAATTTAAAATGGAGGATGTATTTACTATGTCAAAAGAGATCGTTATTTTAGGTGCGGGCTTTGCGGGTGTACTAGCTGCTCAAACTGCTCGTAAATATTTATCTGCTGATGAAGCAAAAATTACTGTAGTCAATCAATTCCCGACTCACCAAATCATTACTGAATTACACCGTTTAGCTGGTGGTACTATTAATGAAGGTGCAGTTGCATTACCACTTGCAAAAATTTTCAAAGGTAAAGATATTAACCTTGAAATCGCTAAAGTAAACAGCTTTAACGTAGATGACAAAAAGGTTGTTTTATCAAATGGTAAAACATTATCATACGATACATTAGTTGTATCTTTAGGTTCTCAAACTGGTTTCTTCGGTATCCCAGGATTAGAAGAAAACTCATTTGTATTAAAATCAGTTGATGAAGCTAATGCTATTCGTGAGCACATCGAAGCACGTATTAAAGCATATGCGCAAACAAAAGACGAAGCAGATGCAACAATCGTTATCGGCGGTGGCGGTTTAACAGGTGTTGAACTTGTTGGTGAAATCGTTGACCACTTCCCGAAAGTGGCTGCGAAATATGGCGTAAACTTCTCTGATTTAAAAATTAAATTAGTAGAAGCAGGTCCTCGTATTTTACCAGTATTCCCTCCAAACTTAATTGACCGTGCAACTGAATCATTATCTAAACGCGGTGTAGAATTCATTACATCAACTCCTGTAACTGGTGTTGAAGGCAATGTAATTCAATTAAAAGACCGTGAACCAATCGTTGCGAACACATTAGTATGGACTGGTGGGGTAGCTGCACTTCCATTAGTAGCTGAATCTGGTCTTGCTGCTGACCGTGGTAAAGCAACAATCAACGACTTCTTACAATCAACTTCTCACCCTGAAGTATTTGTAATTGGTGATGCTTCTGCGCACATTCCAAACCCAGGTGATCGTCCAACTTACGCACCAACTGCACAAGTTGCATGGCAACAAGGTGAAATCGCTGGTTACAACATCTTTGCTCAAGTAAAAGGTGCTGACTATAAAGAATTCAAATTCACAAACTCAGGTACTTTAGGTTCACTTGGCCGTAAAGATGGTATCGCTACAGTAGGTGCTAACAATACACAACTTGTAGGTTTACCAGCATCATTAATGAAAGAAGCTTCAAACATCCGTTACATGACGCATATTAAAGCGTTATTCGGTTTAGCTTATTAATTTATAGTATTTCAAACGACTAGAGGAATTTTTCCTTTAGTCTTTTTTTGTTTTATTATAAATTATTGAATAATACCGTGAAAAAACAATTTTTTGATTATATTTCCTATTTTGGAAAAGATAGATTACAATTAGTATAATAATAACTTGTAACTTAATAGAGATTGATTCTGGTTGGGGGAAATGTATATGAATATAATTAATAGCGGGGATTCCTTGTTTTTATTAAATGTACAACAACAACTTGAGTATGAAAAATTAAATGAATATGAATTCTATTTTAGCATGTTAAGGCATGATTTTTTAGATACGCCTTCTGCGATAGCTAGTATGAGAGATTGCTGGGTTTACTTTTATTATAAAGAGGTGCCGGATTTTAATTCGGAATTATCATTAATGTATGTATTACGTCGATATATTTTAGAAAATGTTCTAAAAAACCCAAAGTTCGAACGCTTAAAGAAAATTGCAAAAGGGTCGATTACGAACGCGTTAATGTGTGCTGCGTTCACTGTAAATATATTTCTCGACTTTCTACGAGAAATTTTTGAAAGTGTGCCAGAAATAGATGTTAAGTTTTTTTCTAAATTTAGCAATCATTCAAAGATGTTATTTAATGAACAATTTCAACAATATCAAGATTACCCTAAAAAATTAGTGATCATTGAAAAGACTATTTTAAAAGAGTTGCGTAGTCAATTGGAAGTGAATTCAGAACGTTATGAGCAAGCTATTCTAAAGGCAATTCAATTTATGGATCAATATACTTTAAACGAAAAAGAACTTTTTGATAATAAAGGTTATATTCATTAGGAAGTTTAAATGGATAGACAAGTATATATTTTAGAAGAAAGTGAAGCCTATCAATTTAATCGAAACGACCGTTCGTTAGATGAACAACTACACCAATTTCGATTTAGAAATGCTTTTATCTAGATTCAGCGTTTGCATATATTTATTACGAATTATATAAATAATATTGTGAAAATCACCTGGGTTAGTACGAATAATCTTTTTGAATTTACAAATAATACAAAAAATTCTAAAAATGACTTTCACTATTGCCATACTCATATTAAAATAGAAAGAGTACATCGAAGGAGGTATCACTATGTTAGTAAAACAAAAGTATTTAAAAAAGAAAGATGTTAGTTTTGTTAAAGAAACAGATACAATTTCAAAAGTATTGGGCCAATTAAATGACAACGGATTCCGCTGTATACCAGTATTAGACGCAGCAGGTGAAAAATTTATCGGCAATATTTATAAAGTCGAAGTCCTGGAGTACAAGCTAAAAGAGGGCGATATGAAAGAACCCGTTAAAATTTTAGCGGAAGAAGCGGATGCATTTATCCATGAAAACAGTTCTTTCTTTGAAGTGTTCCATTCGATCAAACAGTTACCATACTTAGCAGTTGTCGACACGAAAGGCAACTTCGCAGGGATTTTACCGCATTCAAAGGTATTTGAACTGTTAGAGGAAGCATGGGGTTACCGAACAGGGAGTTGTGCAATTACGATTGCCCTTCCGGATACAGACGGGATTTTAATCAAAGTATTAACAGCGGTTAAGAAAATTTGGTCTGTGCACTGTTTATTCTCCCTAGATGATGATACAACTTATCTTCGCCGTGTAGTCATCACCCTTTCAAAAGGTGCAAAGCAATCCACTGTCGATGAAATAGAAGCATCTATTTTAAAACAAGGGGCACGTATTATTGATCTAGAAGTATTCGATAAAGAAAACTTCTAAGTAAAAATAAATAACTAAACGAAATAAAACGATCATTCAAAGCAATATGAATGATCGTTTTTACTACTTTAATACGTAAATAATAAGAGAAACTAGTTGCTTACTGAACTTTTTCCATTTGCGTTGTTAATGGTAAAACTTCCTCAAAAGTTAATTCAGGATTATTAAAAATGATGCCGTAGCGTAGGCCGTCTTCATCCCATTGAATATATTTAAATTGTTCTAAATCCGTCTTTGATGCAGGGAGACCACGAACTTCTGCTGCCTCATCTGCTGAAATTTTAAGTGCTTCTTGTGGTTTGAGAATTGAAAGCGTAAACGCTGGCTCACCATTTTGCAGGTACGTTAAGGCAATTTCTTTTGTTTCCTCAACATGCATATTCTCAATTGAAACAACTGTTAATCCATTTTGTTCGGGCATTTGTAGAAAAGAGCCGACAAGTCCCGTCGCTTCTTCTAATGTAATGGGGTCTGGCGTTTCAATTTGTTCTGTCACCATATCCGCATCAGCTGGAACTTCTGCGATAAATAACGTATCGTCAATTTTTGCATTCGGTTCAAATTTCGTATATTCCTGGGTTAAATGCATATCTTCTGATGTCGTGACTGTTTTTAATGTCATCCACGTTTTTTTATCGACCCAAACTTCAATATCACCGATTAAGGAATTTTTATTTTTCACCTTGGCAATTAAATGATACGTGTCATGACCGGCAATCTTTTCGTCCTTCCCAACAGAAATTGTATGGGTATTTTTTACAAGATTAAGCATTTGCTGTGCTTGCTCCTGTAGGGTAGGTGGCACATAGCCCTCCATTTCACCGTCCGTCATTGTAAAGATTGAGCCCGAATTTGTAGTTTTGTTATACATCGTTAATGTCTTGCCATCGTTAATAACAAAAGATTCATCGCCTGTTTCCTCAACTGATTCGATTCGGACTTTACTATTCTTTTGCCATTGCTTAACGGTAGAGCTTCCTTCATTGTCTATTGTCAAAGTATACTCTCCGTAATAAGAGGTAATATCAGACGTTTCCAGCATTGCTTGATTTAAAATTTCCTGTGGGGAGTAATCCTCTGCTTGATTACAAGCACCTAAAGCGAGCGTACAAATTAATGCTGTTGAATAAATGATTTTTTTCATTGTTCAATCTCCTTTGGTAGCCAACAAACAATGGCAGTTTCGTTATGTTTTGAAATGGCTTCAATCGTGCCATCGTGTTTTTCAATTATTTGCTTGGCAATACTTAAGCCCAATCCTGCACCGCGTTGTCCTACTTGACTGCGCGATTGTTCGACTTGGTATAGTGGTTCGAATATTTTATCCCACTGCGAAGGTTCAACAGTAGTACCACTATTTTGGACGACGATGTATACACCTTGCTCCTCACATGCCGCAATACACCAGTCCGGTTTTTGTAAAGCTTCGAAGGCTGCTAGACGAATTGTCCCAAATGGATTTGTATGAACCCACGCATTGGACATGAGGTTATCTAATACACGCATAAGCTGCTTAGGGTTAACGCTATACTGACCAAACACATGATTGCTCATTTCAAAAGTAAAGCCTTTTTCCTTACTGATATTTTCGTAATCAGCGAGCAGCATGTCGAAAAATTCCTCGCCGTCTACTGTGACGCGCTCCATTTCATAAGAAGGGGACTGTAGTAGGGTAAACATCATTAAATCGTCGAGCAACTGCTTCATATACACTGATTTTGTGGCAATGATTTGTAAGTATTCTTGCGCTGTTTCTGGCTTTGCTGTACCTGCCTGCAAGCTCTCCGTGTATGCTTGAATCGACGTTAACGGTGTTTTTAAATCGTGTGAAAGGGTTGCTATCATAAATTGTTTTTGCTGCTGTTCCACTTGTAGTTTTTTACGTGTTTCTTCAATTTCTTTTTGCATCGCCTGAAAGCTTTCGCTAAGCTGACCGAATTCATCGTTAGTGACAGGTAAGTTTTTTGTTGGCTGTCCTTTTGCAAAGGCACCCATTTGCTGCATTAAAAGTCTTAACGGGCGATTCAATCGTTTATTTAAAAAATAGATGACGCTGCTGTACAAAATGATTAAAACGAGCACAATACCGCTAACAACAAGTATCGTTTTTGAATGTACTTGCTCGACCCATTCCGTACGAGCAAGGGTGATCTTATACAAACCAACGATTTGACCGTCTGCATAAATCGGTTCCTTGTAAACATACGTTTCGTAATTTTGCTTAAAATCAAATAAATTTTTATACAAGTTGTTTTTCTTCTCAAAAAGAGCATTACTGGCAAGTGGGTTCGATGAGAAAAGTATGCGTCCGTTCGGGGCATACAGTGTAATTATTAGCTCATCCGATGTCTTATCTTCAATGTCATGGAAATCAGTTGTACCTACATACAGGGCCTTGTTTTCCAACGTTTTTTTGATGTTGGATATGGTATTCCACTTTTCAAAATATTCCTCTACGTTTTTATCCTGATAGTAAGCATTAATCGATACATATAAACCATAAAAGGCAAGCAGGGGTACAAGCATGACGATTAAGTACGTCATGAGTAGCCAAGTTTTAATTTTCACAAAGGTTCACCTACGAATCGGTAGCCCTTGCCCCAAACAGTTTGAATGAAATAGGGGCTTTTCACAGGATCTTGTAGTTTTTCGCGTAATGCTTTAATGTGCACCGTTACGGTATGTGTTTGATCGAGTTCGACCTGTTGCCAAACATGGGTGTACAGAGCTTCCTTTGTGAAGAGTTCAAATGGATTTTGTGCAAGAACTTTCAGTAGCGCGAATTCCTTTTGCGTTAAATTGATTTCGTTTTCCTTCAAGTACACACGCTCTTGTTGCCAATCAATTTGTAAACCATTCGCAAAATGAATAACCCTGTCTTCTGGTACTTTGTGATAGCGGCGCCAACGTTTTAGCTGAGAACGTACACGAGCCTTTAATTCCTCAAGTGAAAACGGCTTCGCTAAATAATCGTCTGCCTCCTGTAAGCCAGTCACCTTATCTGAATCTTCGCTTTTAGCACTAATCATAATAATGGGTACATCACTTTGCAGGCGAATATGCTCAATTAATGATAGTCCCTCCATTTCAGGTAGCATCCAATCAACAATTAATAAGTCAAAGTTTGCGGTATAAAAGTCCGCTAATCCTTCTAAACCTGTCGTTGCCCATGCGACATGATAACCTTCGTTCGTTAATGTATCTTTTATTATTCGTGCAATTTCACGATCATCTTCCACTAGTAAAATCTCTTCCATAAGTTACCTCCTGATAAAACTATAGCAAGTAAAAGTTTTAATCTTGATTACTTTATAAATTCTTTATTTTTAAAGGAACTTCAATATACATTCTTATTTTATAATAATTAATCGCTTAATATGGTAATAAAAACTAATTTTTTTATTAAATTGAAATTAAGGGGTTTATATGTTTCCTTATGTGTGTATAAAAAATAGGCTATGTTAAAGTTTGATGTTGAAATTTGATTACCTTCAAAAAAATATCAAAGAATTTCTATTGACATCCTTTATTTTTGAAATGACAGAAACCTATCAAAGTTTACGTTTGTCGAAATTTAATGTGTAATGCTCGTTTGACTTTTAGGGCTTTCATCCAAACGCGAGGACTTACAGCGTTAGACGAAATAAAGTTACCAAACATCGCTTTGGGGACTTTAGGGAAACAAGAATATTGTCTTACAACAAGGATATACTACCTAAAATTAGGTAGGTGGTTAGATGAAAAAAATATCATTAATATGTGTACTATTACTATTAAGTCTAACGACGTTGTTCTATGTAACTTTGGGAAAATCAACAAACGGAAAGGCAATAAACGAAGAAAGTGAACAATTATTAGAAGCCATTTCAGAGCCTTGTAGTCTAATTTTGGAATCTGTTGATAAAAGTCTGACGAATGCAAAAGGTGTAGCATTAATCTATAAAGTGCAATTAAACCCACCAAGTTTTGCAAGAACTAATATAAGTATTCTTGCTGTTCATCTTCCCAAACCATCTTCTTATGGTGACTTTGATAGCTATGAAGGCTTTGCGTTCATTCCCAAAGAAATAAGTTGGCGTTTTAAGCTTTATCCAACCCCAGAGGATAATGGTCCAAGTTGGGCTGGACGATTTGATTTAATTACAGCAGAAATGAAGAATGTCGAAGTTCAGGTACGCCTCTCAAATTCCAAAACTAATAAGTTAGGACCAAGTGTTCTAACAAACAATATTAGTTACTGTAAATAGTAAATTCAAAGTAACGGGTGTTTTACTTCAAGAATGGAGTAAAGCTTTTTTCTTGTTCAACTAACTCTCTCCCGATAGTTAAATAGGGTTTTATTGAGCATCTAATAACTTTCTTAATTCGTTTGTATCTTCAGGCGAAACAATATAGCCATATTTTTCGTGACCGGTATAGGTTATTACGCTTTCATCCCCCGCATTTCCAAGTAAGAGATGTAATCCGTGAGTATCCCCATTTTCATAACGAATCAATATGTCGTAGTCTGGTTTTTCGTTAATCACATCAACATCTTGATTTTTTCCTTTTGCTTTTTTTAGAACTTCCTTGAAACCTGATATTGCTTCTTCTCGGTTAATCGAAAGGATATAGTTTTCATTTAATCCACCATAACCATTAGATTTAGAAATTGAAATATCAGATACATTATCTAATAATGTAATCTCTTCATTTTGAGACTGACAAGCAATTAGAGTAACACTACAAAAAGCTAATAGTACTGACAATAATCGTTTCTTCATAACAAAACCCCTTCCATTTATCAATCTAGACATAAATTGTAAATAGAAAGTTCCCAAACCGCTGTTGAATTGACCCCTAAAAGTTAGACACAGTTTTTTAAGCAACTATCAGAATAAGTGGATCGAACAGTCCTCTTTAAACAATTTTTTCACAGAGTCCCAGAGCATTATTTTCTATAAAAAACAGCGACAAACACTGAATTAAAAGTGTTTGTCGCTGTTTAAAATGCTACCTAACTTTGATTTGGGAACATTATTATGAATGATTATGTATATCTTATAAAACTTTAATGAACAAAAATATCTTGAATTTAAGTGTGCTACTACAACAATTGCGCCCGATTGTTGAATACCGAAAAAGAGTATTTTCGCAAATAATTTAAATTCCCCTTAAACTATTAGGAAGAAATGCCCGCATTCATATTCAGTTAACTTTAAAATATCACCATATTTTTCATGCCAATCTCCATTCTCCAAATCAGTGTTTAATCTATTTAGACATTCACAAACGACCTCTTTGCGACCTTTAGCAAGTGGAGATGTTCCCTCGTGAAAGTCTTTGTTGAAATATAATTCAGGCTTTCTCCAACCACTAAAGAAAAATTGATCTACTAAATCATACGGAAGTGGATATGCTTTTATTTTTACAGGTTGTGTAATCTGAGCCTCTACCAATTGTGATAAAACCTTTATAGGTGGATGGATTTTGTATGCGTCTTCCAATAAAGGCTTAAAATAATCCAGCAACCAACAACCTGTAGCACACATTCTTGGGTCTAAAGTAAAAATCACGATCCTACCATTTTCTTTTAAAACTCTTTTCATTTCACTAAAACATAAGGATAAGTTTTTAAAATGATGTGACGCAAGCGTGCAGATAATTCCGTCTACTGACTTATCCTCTAACGGTAGACTCTCTGCAACACCCTCTTTCCAAATAACATTCCTATGTTGTTTACCTTGTGTTCTCATTACTTCCGAAGGCTCCAAAGCAATTACACGATATCCTATATTTGCTAATTCGTAACTATAGTTACCTGTTCCCGCACCAATGTCTAATATCGTTGCTGGAGCATCTACGTCAAGTTCCCGTATTAATCTTTGTACAATACGTGTATCTGCACGCCTAGTAGTGTTATAGGTCTTACCAATTTGATTGTAAATCGCCATTTTTTCCACATCCCTTTTGTAAGATTACTTTAAAGAAGGACTTAGTAAAAGAAGAATGAAGTGATTCGAAAATGAAATTTGATGTGATTTGAGATTTACACAAGAATTGCATATTAAGTGATGTGACAATTGTTATTGTTTCTTACCTTTTCGTTCTAAAAGTACAGGTGCTATATTTAGTAAAATAGAAACAATTGTCAAAAGCCAAAACACCTTATTCATAGCAGGTACTTCCCTTAAAGCTGACCAATCTTCACTTTTTATCCAATTCGATACAAGACTATGTTCTGCACAGAGTGTTAATGCTGTAAATGATAATCCCATTGCCATCGCAAGTTTATAATCTTTACCTGTTGCATACATATAAAGATTTATAAAAGTTATAACTATCGCAATAAGACCTAATATTACCCACATAATAATGCCTCCATCATACTTTCATTTTTTAATATAGACGTAAATTGTAAGTATATGGTTCCAAAACCACTGTTTGGGAACATTTCATTGAGATTCTATTTATATGTTACAGCTCTTCAGAACAAGTGGATTGAACAGTCCTCTTTAAAATGATTTCTCGCAACATCTCAGAGCATTATTTTCTAATAAAAACAGCGATAAACACTGATTTAACAGTGCTTGTCGCTGTTTGAAATGTTACCAAGCTTTTATTTGGGAACGTTATTAGGTTAATTTTTGTATGCTTTATAAATCCTTATCGCACTAATGCAGCAGTTTAGTTCAACAATCTGGACCGATTGTTGCATAAAATAAGAGAAGAATCCCTTCAAAAAGGATTCTTTTATTTATGATGATATGTAAAAAGTATTTGACATTTTTTGGCCAGTGATACAATAATACATGTAAAATACTTTTTACATTTATGAAGAGGAGCATTCCTGTTAGAAACATTTTCGGGGACTTGAAAATAAAAAAGCCCTCTTGTATGATGCTTGAGTGTCAACAGCCATTGACTCGCACATCTACAGAGAGGACTTCCAAAAATGAATTTTAATACGAATGAAAAAATTAATCAAGTTTCTGAAAATACTTTAGTCATCGGCATCGACATTGCCAAACACAAACACTTCGCTTGTGCAATTGATGATCGTGGCCGTGTGCTCCAAAAATCATTTCCAATACTGCAATCGCGCGTTGGATTTGAAGGCTTTTATGAACGTCTACTTACGTTAAAAGTAGCCCATGAAAAACAGGGAATCCTTGTTGGTTTCGAGCCAACAGGTCACTATTGGATGAACTTAGCAGCGTTTTTAACGAACTACGGGATTCCGTTTGTGATGGTCAATCCGATGCACGTCAACCGTTCAAAGGAATTGGACGATAATCTCCAAACTAAAAATGACCAAAAAGATGCACTCGTCATCGCACGTTTAATGCGAGATGGACGCTTCAGTTATCCTCGTCTTTTAGAAGGTGTGGAAGCGGAATTACGAAATGGCGCGACATTGCGCTCGAAAATTCAAGAAGATTTAAATGCCCTTCGAAATCGCCTGATTCGTTGGTTAGATCGCTTCTTTCCCGAGTTTCCACAAGTCTTTAAGAAGTTCGGGAAAATGGCGTATGCGGCGCTCGAAATGACGCCACTACCTTCGGATATTAAAGGGAAATCACCAGATGAACTACTCTTCTTATATCGCCAAGTAGAAGGAATGAAAAGCCCACAACTACCAAAGGCAAAACAATTAGTTGAAGCGGCTCAAAACTCGATTGGATTAACAGAAGGTTTAGTGATGGCCAAATATGAAATCGCCACACTGCTTTCGCAAATCAAATTGATGCAAGCTCAACTTGATGAATTAACGGTTCAGCTCACAGAGCTAGCGAAACAAATGACAGATTATGATTATTTAGCATCTATACCAGGAATCGGGGATGTAACGGTTGTCGATTTACTTTCAGAAGTCGGTTCTTTAACACAATATGAGCATCCACGCCAATTAATTAAACTCGCGGGACTTACATTGCGTGAAAACTCTTCTGGTAAGCAAAAGGGACAAAAGCGCATTTCTAAACGAGGAAGACGTAAGCTACGAGCACTCTTGTTTCGTGTGATGATGCCCCTAATTCGACATAATCAAGCATTTAAGCAATTACATGAATACTACACAACACGTACAGTGAATCCACTTCGCAAGAAGCAATCGATTGTCGTCCTGTGTGGCAAGTTACTCAAGATTTTACATGCCTTGTGTAAAAAGAAAACAATGTTTAACGTACAACAAATGATGAACGATTTCGCCAGTCTTCAAGCAGCTGCTTAAACGTACTTCATCAAAAGTCCAACCAAGAGGATGACACGGAGAAGCCGGCACTATTTATTCCATTCGACCGTGCACAAATAGCAACGAGTCCCCTGAGGAGCATCGCCAGCCTCTGCCTTATGAATAGACCGAACGAAGGAATGTACGCGCAATTAGACGCCTAGAGACATGGGAGGGTCCGTCATCATAAGCAACGCAGAGATCCAAATGTGCATCAAAATAACGTACTGGATCAAGGGATTAATTACCATTAAAAGGGAATTAATTTAGCGAAGCTTTCAGGTGTATTGTTAAAAAAATCAATAATTACAAAATAAAGATAGATGTACGTGTCGAAAAAAATTTTTTGAACACTCAAAAATGGCGCGAGCCATTGATATATCAACATTTATAGAGGGAGGAAATAAAATATGGACTGGATTGTTTTAACTGTTCTTTTTATTATCATAGGGATTAGTGTTATTTTGATTATCAGTACTCTTGTATCTTTACCACAATTGGGTGACGAAAGAAAAAACCTTATCAAAATGAAAGCCCAGTCCTACTCCTTTGCAATAGTAATCGGATACGCGATAATTGAACTTTTTAAAAAAATATATATAAATATTTGGAAAGATGGTTCGTATGAGGGTATAAACCCATTTACCTTTCTCATAACGACTTCCATTATATATTTAATTTCATTACTATTTTTTAGGAAGAAATACGGTGGTTAAATGAAAAATCACATTAGAAAATTAAGGAAATCAGCTGAATTATCCCAAGAAGAACTAGCTAGGCTCTGTAAGGTATCCAGACAAACAATAAATGCAATTGAGAATGATAAATACGACCCTACTTTGCAATTAGCATTTAACATAGCAAGTGCATTAGAAACTACGGTAGATGAGCTGTTTGTCAATAAATAAAAAACCAAAAATCGGGCGTGATTGTTTAATAAGCGTCTCTGTTCTTATTAAACTAACGGGTGCCCTTTAGTGCAACAAGGATTTATAAAGTATGCAGAATCATTCAAAATAACGTTCCCAAATCAAGTTAGGGAACCAATCCCCCCATTCAATTGAATAGGGGGATTTTGACTGCTTATGAACAGTATGTCCTCAAACCACTGTTTGGAAAACTTTTACCTCAACTAACGTGGGCAAAGGGTTGCAAATCAGCAGGTTAAAAATTTTTAGCTTGTTCAGCAATCGAGCCAGATTGTGGAGCAACGCAGTCTAAAGGAATTACAAAAGAGCAATTAAACTATTAGTGAATTTATATATCTTCCTTTTTTGTTTACTTTCATTAAATAAAAATAATTAATGAGATTTTTTCATAATATGTAAACTTTTCTTTAGGTTCTGCGTTGTATAGGCAGAAGGGAGGTAGACATGGCAAAGCAATCAATGAATGAATTTCTGCAGCAAGTAGGAACTATGTTATATTGCTATTTGAGAAAACGTGGACTAGCCCATGAGGATGCAGAAGATATTGTTCAAGATACATGTTATAAATTTTTATTATATAAAAATGGGATTCAATCGGAAAAAGTAATGAGCTGGTTATACCGTGTAGCTACCAACCAGTTTTATGACCTCAAGAGAAAAGACAAGCGCCATCCAACAACCGATATTGATGGAGTTCAGCTAACAGCATTGACTAATCTCCCAGAAATGCAGATTTTGAAAAAAGAAAAATCAAAGGACGTACGAGACACGCTAAAAACGCTGTCCATCTTGCATCAAGAATTATTAATTCTAAAATATGAGTTGGGATTATCGTACAAAGAGATTTCAGCTTTAATGAACATGAATGAGAATACGCTAAAAACCCATGTCAGACGCGCAAAGGAAAAGTTTATAGGACGATTTGAGGAGGATGTTTATTATGAATAAGAATCAAAATAGTTTCTTATTTGATGAAAATCAAGCAAAAAAAATAATGAGAAAAGCTAAGTTTTGGTCAACGATAAAAATTATTGGCATTACGATAATTGTTACGCCAATTGTTCTAGTAATTTTATTGTATAGTTTTAGTCAGTTGTCATCTTATAATGCCCATAAAACAATGGATGATATTGTGCAGTTTAACAAAATCAGTGCACCTAATGTTCATATTAGTAATCAAACATATAATCCTAATTGGTTAGGAGGAGAAATACAGATAAAGACCTATAAGGTACTTGGAAACAGACCTTATATTTGGGAGCCAATTGAAGGAAGTTACAATTTGTTCGGTACTTTTACGCGAAATTACGGTTTATATGGATCAATTCAATTAGATGGATCTGAATCACTCATAGAATCACATCAACTCGAAAGGTTTAATGCTTACACTGGTGATAGAGAGATGCTGTTTTATCATCCTGAAATATCATATGATATTTATAAGGATAGCCTAAGTGAGCTAAATCAATTTGAAGAAAACACTTTAGTAGAAATCGGCTTATCTTTTAATCAAGCATATAATCTTGATGAAATTAAAAGTATTCTCCCTCCTAATGTGCAGGTAGTGTGGTGGTGGGTAGATGCCTATACAAATGAGCGATTAGATTTTATGAGGCAAGCACAGGGTACCATTCAATCTGATTCTCCGTTCATTTATGGATTTCATTCAGAGCAATCAAAACCAAAAGCTCAACAATCTCAAAACGATGAGATTGGCTCTTTTATTGGAAACATTGAGGGTCTTCGAGAAAGTAAGAACTTTGAGTGGGAAATAGACCAAGTATATCAATCTTTAATAGGGGAAAATGGCACTTTAGATAAAAGTGATGTAAAAATTATTGGGGCCGTAGTAACTGGCACATCAGAGCAATTAGAGTTATTACAAGGGCAAACATACATTAAAGCATCTACATTCGGGGTAATATCTGATTGGAAATAGGTGTAACTTGAAAGACAATAAAACATCTTCTCTTTAATAAGATGGCGTTTTCTTCTAATCAATTAGATTTTGGAGCAATACATGTAGAAGAGATTGTGAAGGATTCTACTTAAACTATCAGCGTGCTTTAGTACAACAGGATTTATAAAGTATGCAAAATAAACCTAAAAAACGTTCCCAAATGAAAGTTTGGGGACAGTTTAAAAAGGCACAAACGTTGATTTAACAGCGTTTCGTGCTTTTTCTTGTGAATGTTTTTTATACCATATTTTATACAGATGGCTCAAATGGTTGATACAACTGTATTTTGCTTGTTGGAAGTGTTCTCTATCTTGCATAAAATCGTGTATATTCCTTATTGTTGTAAATTCATATTTTTCTTACTATACCCAAAATGGGAAATCACAATAAATCAGATTCCCCAAATTATTTAAAAACAACAATTAAATTTAACAGAGCCAAAAAATAAAGTGAAGTTAGGAATGGGAAAAGTTAGACGGTTATTTTGGATTGATCAAGAGAATTTTGAATGAAATAGATTAAAAAAGAGGTTTTAATATTTGAAATGGAGGAAACATAAACAAAAAAGAGTAGGTGATCGTATTGCAAACGGCATTAAAATATTTTCGTCAGACTCACTTAGAATATTTATGGCTCCATTTTCTTGTCGCAATTGTCTTAATCGTCACTTCAGTATTCTGGTTTATTTTGCCTTATTATATTATTAGCTACGGCCTATTTGAGACGTTTTTACAACAATTCACTTTTGTATTGGCTCTATTTTTGGTGCCATCCTTTTTCATTACGCTACATTGCTGGTTCATTAATATGAAAGCAGCTTTAAAATGGAAAGAAAATCACCCGAACGAAAATGTAATGCGTTGGGTTTTAAAATTTCAGTCGATAACTATTGCTATTGTCATTATTTTTACGGCCATTATCATGTCCACTTTATTTTTCATTGATATGGTTCGTTAGTATATCTTTTTCGTCAGGTATTTCTTGAATACGATGCTTTTTACTTCTTCACATATGTCTCACAGCTTCGTCAAAAAAAGTTCACATATTAAAAAGCAGTAATGTTCTGTAAAATTTGGTACGATTGAGGCATCAATGTAAGGGAGATCGAAGACAACATGAATACAGATTTAAATATCTTCTTGGCATTCGGTGCTGGGTTTTTAAGTTTTATATCGCCATGCACCTTGCCTCTTTATCCGGCCTTTTTGTCATATATAACGGGTATGACTTTTGATGAGTTGAAAAATGAGCGCGGCATGATGCAAAAACGAGCTATCATACATACACTATGCTTCCTTCTAGGTTTTTCAATCATTTTTATTGCCATTGGGTTTGGTACATCATTAGCACAAACCTTTTTCATTCAATATAAGGATTTAATCAGACAAGTTGGGGCCATTTTAATTGTCGTTTTTGGATTAATGATCGTCGGCTTGTTACAAATTGATTTGTTAATGAAGGATCGTAAATTCGCATTTAAAAATCGTCCATCCGGTTACATTGGATCGGTGCTGATTGGGTTAGCATTTGCTGCGGGCTGGACGCCATGTACGGGTCCTATATTAATGGCCATTATCGCATTAGGAGCGACAACGCCTGATTCGGCCATTTGGTATATGCTTTCTTATTTCCTTGGCTTTGCGATTCCATTCTTTGTCTTATCATTCTTTATCACACGTTTAAGCTGGATTCGTCATCATAGCCAAAAAATCATCAAAGTTGGTGGCTGGGTAATGATTGCTTTAGGTGTATTATTATTCTTTGATGGTTTAACGTACATTATTACAATTTTCTCACCGATTTTCCGTGGATTTACAGGTTTCTAATAGTTACATGGACAATGTGAAGTGCTATACTTATGAAAGTGAAGTGAAAAATAAATGTCAACTGTTTTAGTTGTAGATGATGCATTATTTATGCGAGTTGCCATTAGCAATATGCTAAAAGAATGGGGCTTTGAAGTAGTAGGGGAAGCAAGCAATGGGAAAGAAGCTATTGCCCAATACAAAGAGTTAAAGCCAGATTTAGTGACGATGGATGTAACGATGCCGATTATGACAGGGCTTGAAGCAGTAAAACACATTATTTCGTATGATCCTGATGCTAAAGTGATTATGATTACGGCATTAGGTCAGCAAAAGAAGATTAAAATAGCGATTGATAGTGGCGCAAAGGATTTTATAACGAAGCCATTTAATCCAGAACAGTTAAGAGAAGTCGCGTTTAATGTATTAAATACAGTTAAAAATTAGTCAACATAAGAGGAGGAATATAATGTTTGACAATATACCTTCTTACTACTTAGTAATTGGCTCAACGATTATGGCGATTGTAATGGGTACGTTTGTGATGTTTATTCGATTACGTGCACAAAAAAAGCCTGTATCGACTAAGAAGATTCTCATTCCTCCGTTTGCGATGTCAACAGGGGCATTAATGTTCATTTTTAAAGAGTTTCGTGTTGAGCCAACCCAAATTTTAGAAGCAGTTGGTATTGGAGTTTTGTTCTCGATAGTATTAATCGTCTCATCGAAATTTGAAATTCGTGATGGCCAGATTTATATGAAGCAGTCGAAAGCATTTCCGTTTATTTTAATCGGGTTGTTAGTTTTACGAGTTATTCTCAAGCTAATGTTCTCAGATACCTTAGATGTTGGAGAACTTGCAGGAATGTTCTTCATATTAGCATTCTCAATGATTTTACCATGGCGTATCGGGATGCTCATCAAATATAAAAAAATCGAAAAATCACATATTGTGGCATAAGAAAATCCTTACAAGGCGCGAGTGCTTTGTAAGGATTTTTTTCGTCGTTTGTTAAATTTTATAATCATCGCACAATGGATAAATCTCGAAAAAGGCTTATCCCATGTCAAGGCCAAACGGACACTTTAGCACTTTTGGTCATTACGCTTCAAATAAGTGTTCATACGGTTTTGTATCAATTTCCATTTGATTCATTTTTTTGCGTAAAAATTTATGGTCTCGCTTTGGTGATGCAATAATATAACCACGGATGATTAAATCCAAACTGATCTTTGTCGCTTTTTCTTCGATCGCAAGCTCTCCAATTTTCCCCGCAATCTTTTCCTTAGCCACTTGGCGGAAAAGCTCTGGAACTGGACTCACGAGCTCTCTTAAAAGTTCCTTCTCTTCAACGCCCCACATATCGATCGTTTTGTCTAAATAAATATTTTGCCAATCTAAATCCGACTTGCCATCTTGTTTCGGGAGCGCTTTTAAAAACTTGCGGAACATGAAGAAGCCACCAATGCCCATTAACGAAACGAGTATAACAACCCAAAATAATATGAACCATAAAAACCAGCCATCTAAGCCCAAAATTTTCACCTCTTTATTCACTTTAATATTTATCTCTCTGTAACGGTGGGAGATAAAACCCCCAACTAATTGAAGTTTCACTTTATTATATAAGGTTTTGTAAAAAATTTCATCGGAATGTCCCTTTTTTTACATAAAAATCCTATATATAAGGCAAGGAGGTGATAAACATGAATGAATTCGGATTTGTATCGGCAACGATGGCGGTATTTTACACAACAGGATTAGATGAGTTTAATGAACCTGTAATTAAAAGTACAACTTACCGCAACATTTCACCAAATGTTTCAGCTACGCAAATGAAAACCGTGGCACAAGCACTAATCGGATTAACGGATTACGGCTATGTGGAAACCGTAAAAACGCAAAAAGACTTAATCGCGTAACCCAATTTAAATTTCCAAAAGAGGAGGTGATACCATGAGCCTAGTTTTACAGTTAACGTTTACGAATGCGTTAAAACAAACAATGACGTTAAACATCGATAGTCCAAAGGCAAATTTAACTGAAGCCGAAATTGACGCAGCGATGCAAACCATTATTGATCAAGCTGTATTTGAAAAGGAAGGCTTTGCGTTTAACACGAAAAAATCAGCACGTATTGTAGAACGCAATGTCACACCATTTGAATTGAATGTTTAACAAACAAGCCGGTGAAGCGCTAAACTTTACCGGCTTTTCAAATTATCAAAGGAGAGGAGGTCATTTCATGGAACAGTGGATAACGATTCTTCAAGAAGTAAGTTTTCCAATCATTATTTCATTTTATTTGTTATATCGCATTGAAACGAAACTTGAAGCGATTCATACGGCACTCGTATCATTGAATAACCCCGCGAAAGTGTAGCCAATTGTGAAACCGCTCTTCACAATTTCGACACACAAACTTTCTAGGTGAATGTATTGTATAAACTTGGTACTTTCGCTAAGATGAAAGTAAGATTTCGAGAGTGGAGAGAGAGACATGAAAAAAAAATCACTCGCACTTGCGATGCTGCTTGTAGTGGCAACGGTGTTAAGTGCCTGTAGTAACTATCAATTCAAACCAACTACGAACTATGAAATTTCTAATTTTACAGCGATGGATCAGCGCGGTGAAGAAGTGACCTTAGATAGCTTGAAAGGGAAACCGTGGCTAGCGATGTTCATCTTTACAAACTGTACGTCGATTTGCTCACCGATGACGTACAATATGAAGCTCGTTCAAGATGAGTTAGTGAAAAAGGGCGTTGAAGATTACAATATCGTCGCGTTCTCAATCGACCCTGCCTATGATACACCAGAAGAACTGACGAAGTATTTAGAACGTCACAGCGCACCTGATGAATCCAAATGGCATATGCTAACAGGCTATGATCAAACATTCATCGAACAATTTGCAGCAAATTCATTTAAATCATTAGTGAAGGCAGATCCAAACAGTGACCAAGTCATCCACGCCAATACGTTTTACTTAGTCGATGAAAAAGGCATTGCCGTGAAAAACTATACAGGTTATTCACAATCAGAAGACGGCGTACCGTATGATACGATTGTGACAGATTTAGAATCATTAATTGAAGAACGTTTAGGGAAATAATGAATGAAGGAAGCATAAACATTAACGTGTTTGTGCTTTTTTGTTTTGCATTTAAAGGGATTCCTATTTAATAAAGTCCGTTCTGCTACACTACGGGGATCGATTTCTTCGGGGCGTGGCTCCATCTAACTTATTGTTTGATACCACGGCGGCAAGTAATAAGTGGATATTGCGCGCACGCTTAATACCCAAGGAGTCGCTCTTGCGCTTCGCGGCCGCAATTTTGCGAATTAATCGTGCTAGCAAAGCAACAGTAAACCCAATTATTAATAGAATAGTGGATTTGAACTAATAATTACATAAATTTTTCCGATAGTATAGTTAGTTAGGGAATGGAAATTCAATAGTTGCTACTGAATATTAACGAAAAATATTCGATGAAATGACAATTAATGTTCGAATTTGTATAACAATCCCAATTTTTTGTATAAACAGGTATACTAAGATTAGACATAATTTGTAAGGAGATGGATTACATATGGATTATAAAAAGATTTTAGCCGCAACGGCAGTGACGTCGGCTGCGATTGTTGTGCCAGTGGTGGCACAGGCGGAGGAGACTACAGAAATTGAAGTTACTACTAATGGTGAATTAATTAGCGAAACGAACTCTGTATTTGGAAAAACAATTAAAGCCAATACTAAAATCGATGATGTAGATTATAAGTACACAGCGTACGAATGGTATATAGAAGGTGTAAAAGTTAGCACTGGCACAGAGTATAAGGTTCCAATCTCTGCAGTGGATAAAACAGTAAAGCTTATCGTGACGTATGTAGATGGAGAAATAACTAAAAAAATGTCCGATACAGTAACGATTGATTCCTTAGGGAAAGCTGAAGCTAAGTTTAATGATGAAGATGGCAAGCCTGTTGAAACTGCTACGATTAATTCTTCAATTACAGCAAAAGGCTATAAAGTAGATACAGGTGAAGTTGTTACGGGGTTCCAGTGGTACATCGTTGATACTAATACTTATAATTTTGAACTATTATCCGGCGAAACAGATGTTGAACTGGATGTTCCATTTAAAGCACAAGGAAAGCAGCTTTTATTTGTCGTATCTACTAAACAGGGAAATTATTATACATCAGTAATCGATGTGGAAGAAATTGTAGTGGAAGAAAACGATACGAAGTTTGAATTAGCGCTTAACGGAACAACAACATCTAATATAGATGAAGTCGAGTTAGTTGCTGGAGATGTTGTTTCAGTAAAAAATATTACAGTTGATGGTGGAAATAATGTAAAACTTACTGCTTCTCAATTTGACGTGAAGTATCAATGGTATGCAATTACTAAAGAAGATAATAAAGTTAATTCTACAATACTAGTAAAAGATGCCACAAATGCTTCATTTACAGTTCCTGCAGATAGCGCAAAAAAAGAATATGGGCAATTTATGGTTGAAATATATATTTCAGTTCCACAAATTGAGTTTGACTTTATGTATCCTGTGTTTGTTGGAAATAAATTAGCGGTCAGTGAAATTTTAGAAACATATATTACGAATTTAGTTGATTCTTCATCGAAAGCATATCAATTAGATATTAAAGCACCAGACTATACAGATGATATGACTTTAACAGGCTTTATGCGTTTCAAATCTTATGTAAGTTTCTTAAATAGTGAATATGAAAAATTATCACCAAATCGCAAACAGTTAATTAGTAATTATGCTTTATTACAAGAAGCAAATCAAGATGTACAAGCATTTACGAAGTTTTATGATGAGTACAAAAAATTTGTTGATTTAAAAATGAACTTCGAAAATAAAACTGTAAAACATGCAGATTTAACTAAAAAATTTGCGACATTAAAAACAGCATATAATAAATTGACAGCAAAACAACGTTCATTAATGCCACTTGCAGGAATAGAAACAAACTATGTGGATATTATGCAAGAATGGTTAAATAAAAGTGCAACGAGTTACGATTCTAAAGACTATATTACTTATAAAATTATTGATGATTTAAACAAAGAAATAGTAGGTTTATTAATATTAAACACTACTTCGGAGGACAATACTACATATGGCAATGCGTATTTAATTGCAAGAGAATACGATATGTTTCCATTTGAATCTATTGTAGAATTCCAAAGCAAAGTAAAAACATTGACTGAAGAAGCTGCGAAAGTAGATAAAACATTTCAACCACTCATTTATACATCTGTTTTAAAAACAGCACAAACAAATGCGAAAAAAGCACAAGCTGTTGTTGATAAAATAAACCTTATCGAAAATGCAAAGGATTCTAAGAAAAAAGCAAGTGCTATCATTGCTGCTAATAAATTATATGATAAGTTAACTGCTCTACAAAAGTCTTTAATTTTAAATATAAAAGCCCTTACACCAGAAGAAACGGATGCGCAAGATGAAGCATCTGAAGTAGTTGAAGAGTTAAGAGATTTAATAAGTGGATTAAAAGATTATACAGAGAGCACAGAAGATTTAACTTTGACAATTGAAGAAATTACAACA
Source organism: Lysinibacillus sp. 2017 (assembly GCF_003073375.1). Classification (NCBI taxonomy): domain Bacteria; kingdom Bacillati; phylum Bacillota; class Bacilli; order Caryophanales; family Bacillaceae; genus Lysinibacillus; species Lysinibacillus sp. 2017. The sequence continues at coordinate 2,134,540 of NZ_CP029002.1, read as the reverse complement.
CAGTATAAGTTATTAAGTCCGGCAGATAAAAAGCAGGTGACGAACTACTCCACTGTCGCCCAAGTAAAAAAAGATGTGAAGGCTGCTGACAAAGTAGTGAAAGCATTTGCTGCTGCGGAAAAATTAGAAGATGATGCAAATACCATAGATTCTGACAATGTCAAAGGTATCATTAGTAAATTAAAATCTGCAAAGACAAAATATCAAGCGGCGTATAAAGCTTATATTAAGTTAACGCCAACAGTACGTATTCTTGTTGATAGTTCAATTAGTGAAAAAGATTTAATCGAATCTTTTGATATCATTATTAAAGGTATTGATACCGAAATCGACAAATTATCTGAGGTTACTGTAACAGATAGCAAAGCGAGCACGTTAATTGATGAAATCACAAAATTTGAAGCTGAAGTAACTAAGGGAAGTACAGATACTACAGTAGCATTAACAACATTAAATTCATTAAAAACACAGTATAAAGCATTATCATCCGTCGATAAGAAAAAAGTTTATAATTATTCAACACTTTCAACAATAAACGCGAACATTTCAAAAGCTAAAACGGCTGAAACTAAATTACAAGCCGCACTGAAAGATGGTAGTGAATCGAAGCTTACAACTGCTTTAACGGCCTTTAAAAAGTTAACGGAAATTCAACAAGGCCTAGTAAGTAAATCAATTTTAGATGATGTAAATACAGCATTAGAAGATATTCAAGATGGTAAGACTGATAAAAGTGATCTTGAATTCATGTTTGAAACTTTAGCTGGTGAATACGGCTATGAAGATGTTAAATCAGCACAAAAGGAAGCAAATCGTTTGTCTGCAAAAGAATTAAAAGCTATTAAGAATTATAATGCTTACCAAAATGCGTTAAAAGAACTGAAGGCTGTAGAATCATTCATTGCAAAAATTGATAAGTTAGGAGATACTCCTACGTATTCTAAAAAGCAAACGATTATTACAAACTACAATAAGTTAACTGCCAAGCAGGCTATGATATTTGAAAGTATGGATGGCTATCCACAAATCATTTCAGAAATGATTAAAAAGTTAACAACTTCTTCTAAAAATTTAAATGAATTCATTGGATCACTTTTAGTATCTGGACAATATGATTTAAAAGCTTCTTTTAATGAAGTTCCGGAGGTTAAAGGTGAAGCCCTAAGCTTTGTTACTAGCTTTGATGAATTTTTAGCAGCAATTGATTCAGAATACAAAAAGTTAGACAGTAAAGAAAAGAAATTAGTACCGCATTATTCAATTGTGACACAGGCGAAAAAGGACTCAAAAGCGATTAAATCAGTTATTGAATTAGCAGTAAAATATAACGCAAGTAGCGTTGATAGTAAGGGGTCCGATGAACTTAAAGTTCAATGGGAACGTGCATTCAATAAATTATCAGCCCAGCAACAAAGTTTGTTTAATTTAGCAATGCCAGGTTTTAAGAAATAACGGACGAAAACCCGATACAACACGTATCGGGTTTTTTCAATGTTAAGGAAATTATAGATTTTCGCATTGTGGATAACTATTACAAAAGTTTCATCTACGTCTAGGCTAAAGCGCCAGCCCCTCGGACATTTCGAACCCTCCTGCAAAAGTGGTGAAGCTTTTACTTTTGCGTCGGGCCCTCCAATGTCTGTCGGGGCTTAGAGGGCGCTTTAGCGCTTTTGTTCTTAAAACCCCCCTCGCCATTTCCTCCCAATCTTGTTATAATCTAAAAAATCAGATTATTTAGAGAGAAAAGGAGAGACATCATGGTCAACATCCCATTATTTATCATAGCTTGTATCTTACTCATCATCTTACCTGGCCCAGACACGGCGATTGTCACGAAAAATACAATCGTTGGGGAGCAAAAGGGTGGCTTTCAAACGATGTTGGGTTCTTGTGCGGGGCTAGCGATTCATACGATTGCGGCGGTTGCAGGGCTTTCTGCAATCATCGTAAAATCAGCACTGGCATTTACGATTTTAAAATATGTGGGCGCGGCGTATCTTTGCTATTTAGGTGTAAAGACTTTCATGGCGATGCGCGCGAGAAAAGATCAAATCGATGAAGAAGTACTTGTCGAGGCAAAGGGGAGCTCTTATTTCAAGCAAGGCTTCATCACCAATATTACCAATCCGAAAGTGGCGGTATTTTTCTTAACATTTTTACCACAGTTTTTAGCGCCAAAGAGTGAGCCATTTTGGTCGTTTTTAATTATGGGTATCATTTATTCGGTACTGACGTTTTTATGGTTTGCGTTTTATGTGTTCTTGCTTGATCGAATTCGTACCTTTATGAAACGTCCAGCTACACAAGCAGTCATTGAAGTGTTGACGGGTGTTGTACTTATTGGCTTTGGCATAAAATTGGCATTTGAAAAAGCATAATCGAAGGAAAAAAAATTTAATTTAAAGGGAGATTTTCTATTGAACCAAACTTTACTAGTTATTGACGCACAACAAGAATTGATAGATGGTAATGAAAAGGAAAAAGGCGTTTTTAATAAGGAAACGCTATTAAAAAATATAAATTTAGTAATTAAAAAAGGAATAGACGCCGAAAGTTTAATCGTTTTCATAAGAGATAAGGATGTTGCTGAAGGTATCGGTAAAGGATTTGATATTCATGAAGCTATTGATATCCCTAAAGAAGCAAAGATATTTGATAAGCTGGCAACCAATTCGTTTTATGGGACTCCGTTATTAGAATTTTTACAAGAAAGGAATATAGAGCATTTAGTTATAATGGGGTGCAAGACAGAATATTGTATTGATACAGCGGTACGAACGGCAACGATAAAGGGTTTAGATGTCACCTTAGTAGGAGATGGTCATTCAACAACGGATTCACAAACTTTAACTGCTGAGCAGATTATACTTCATCATAATGAAATCCTACATGGACATTATAATGTTGATAATTTTTCACTAGTTAGGAATACAGATGACGATCTGTTTCAACCGAATCATAATGATTATCGGTAGTTGAGTTCATTAAACGGAGAGATTATTAACCATTAAGTGCAAGCTGCTTTATTTGTAAAAGTCGTTCAATTTGTGTAACTTTTTGCTTTTTTGGGTAAAGGCTACAAGATGTAAATTGAAGGGAGGGGTCATGATAGCATTATACGTTGTCATGTGGATTGCCTTTATTGCAATGATTGCAGTTAACTTTTTGGCGAATTCGCTACCGATTAATGGGCAAACGACTGCAGAAATTTCGAATCGCCTAGATGTTGTCTTCACACCAGCAGGCTATGTATTTTCGATTTGGGGCCTCATTTATTTTTTATTGGTTGTCTGGCTCATCCTCAATTATCGGAAAATAAAAGAAAACCGTTTCGAAACAAAAATTGGCATCCTTTTTATTGCAAGCTGCATATTCAATATCGGCTGGTTATTAAGTTGGCATAATGAACAATTTGCGTTATCGGTTCTTGTTATGTTTTTATTATTAGGCACTTTGATTATGATTTATTTACAATACAGTCCAATGCAAACGGGTTTTTCAGAGCGTTTACCGTTCTCATTTTACTTAGGATGGATTACAGTAGCGACGATTGCCAATGTTAGCTATGTCCTGAAGTATTATGAGGTAGATTTAGGTATCTCGGAGGTGCTTGGCTCACTCGTACTCGTTGCTGTGGCAGTAGTCATAGGCTATGCGGCAATCGCTTATTCAAAGGATATTTACTTCGTGCTCGTTATCGTGTGGGCGCTTATAGGCATTGCTGTACGAACGACTGATGAAACAATGCAACACGGCACGATTATATTAACTGTTATATTGGTCATTGCATCGCTCATTCAATGGATTGCAAATCGAAAAAGTATGGCAAAATAAAAGAAGTCAATGAGTTCAAAATTTGAATTCATTGACTTCTTTTTTTACGTAACACAATAGCCGATAAAATTAAATACCGTAATCGAATTGAATCCCATGTAGAAACATAACGCCACGGCAATTGCCATCGAAATCACAATGATAACGGCTGCTTCTTTAAAATAAGTTAAAACAAGTAACACGATAAATACGGCGGTTAATAAGAAGAACATAATGCCGATACCGGTCATTTGGAAATGCGCGGTCATACCCGTTTCAACGACAGAACTGTTGAAAACTTGGAAAAGGGCAGATACGTTTTCACTTTGAACAAATGACATCGGAGGTTGCTGCTCACTAAAAATCGCAGTAATCGCTAAAATGGCGATTAATAGACCTGTTTCGATTTTTACCCACGTTCTTGGTTCAAAGAGAGGCTTCTCGATTTTTAGTTTGATCAAAAGGCCATTTCCTAAAACGATAAAGGTTAATGGAAGTAATAGTACATGCTTGATAAATAACCATTGCCCGTATTTACTTGCCCAACCTGTGACGTAAGCTGGCACGATGGCATCTATGAGTAAGACGCCACTTAGTGCGATGGCTGAGAAAGCAACGAGTGCCGTAGGGGAAAACCATTTCAAAAAGGCTTCCCAGTTATTCGAATTCGTTGAAAAAAAGCTAATGATGATTAATATACCAAGCCAAATACTAACCGCAAATAAATGAATGAAGTCAAAAGCTTCACCAGCAATGGGCTTCATAGAACTCGCATGACTTACATAGGCCATCGCAGCAATAATCGCAATGAGTAATGTAATGATTGCGACGGATAAGATTTTTTTTTTTGATTTCGTGCTTGCTGACACGACAATTAGTAAAACAAGCGTAAATAGCAAGATTGTAACCCATGCATGTCCGACTTTATACTTTGAAATGATCGTCCACAACGAGTCTACAAATCCGAACTGTGGAGTTAAAATCATTAACAGCTGAATATTCGGTACAAACGCGACAATCGGTATGACCGAGCTACTCATATAAAGCCATTTGCTCGAAATTTCAAAGCTTGGTCGAAGCGTTTCAGGCATGAGTTTTAATATGAAAGTCCCCATTAAAGTAGCAAGACTTGCATATAAAATGAATTGACTCATGATCGTAATGAAAATCATTTAGTCTTTTTTCTCTTTGTTAGAGTAAAGATGCTAACTAAAATAAGAACAATTAAAATGACCCCAACAATTAGTAAGGGTGTTGATGAAGATTTTTCTTCATCTACGGTATCTGTCGCCTGTGTAGTTGGTTCTACCACTGGTTCTTCAGTAACTTCAGTTTCCTCAACGGCTTCGGCAACAGGTACATCAACAGTAAAAGAAAATGCTCCAGTTAACGGGTGACCGTCTTGGCTAATACTATTCCATTCGACTTTGTATGTGTCATTTGGAAGGGGTGCTGATAGTTGGCCAGTTAATACACCGTCTTTTACAGTAGTAGAATCGATTGCCATTTCAGTGCCATCGCTTGCTAATACTTTAAAAATACTGCCTTCTTCAATTTTTCCAGAATACGTTAAGCTGATCGTTTGGAGCTCGGTTGTCACCGTTGAACCATCTTCTGGATTGGTAGATTCTAATAATGTATGTGCTGCAGCATTCGGTACGAAAAGTAAAAATACTGCAAGAATCGATAATAAAAAAGGTTTCATAATAGTCGATTCTCCTTTCGTTTCGATATTTATTCATTCCCTATTGTATCGGAAAATAACAGTTTTTTCACTGTTTTGATAGTAGAAATCCAGGGTTTCGGTCGTTTAAGTGCGATAATTGAAAAATTGTGCGATAAATTTAACATGAATTATATTATAATAATATTTAAAATATTCAGTTTCATGAGTGTGTTGAACATGGTAAACGTAAGAATAGCGAACGTAGCAGATGCAGAACAAATCGTAGAAGTGATGAAAAATGCCGAGGAATCAGGCTTTATGATGTTCTCGCCAGGTGAACGACAAATCAGTGCAGGGGGTTTCAGGAAGTATATTGAAAATTTAAAACAAAATCCAAAATCACAAATTTTTGTAGCATGTAACAATGAGCAAATCTTAGGCTACATAATGGTAGTCAATGAGCAGCCAGAACGTATTTCGCATCGTGCATATATCGTCATTGGCGTACATAGTGATAGTCGTGGAAAGGGAGTAGGCAAAGCTTTATTTACGGCTGTTACACAATGGGCAAAGGAAATGGATCTCCACCGTCTCGAACTAACGGTGATGGTGAAAAATGAAGATGCTGTACATTTATATAAAAAAATGGGCTTTGAAATTGAGGGCACGAAAAAGGATTCATTATTTGTTGATGGGCAGTTTGAAGATGAATATTATATGGCGAAAATATTATAGACGCAAAGAAAATTTATAAAAAGCGACTCATTTTCAGTGGAAATATTACTGAAAACAGGGTCGTTTTTTTGTACTTTAAACAGCTGTTTTTGAGGGATTCATAGGTATTTATAATTAGAAATAACGTATTGTAAATTGGTGCTAAAATAGATAATTTGTTCATTTTAAAGAATATAGTTATTTTAATAGAGAAAATAAAATGAACATAAAATTTTCAGAAAAATGTTGACAACGCTTTCATAACTGAATTATATTATTTTCATGAACACATTTAGGAGGAACTTTTAATGATTCAGTCTGTAGACAGGGCTATGAAGATTTTGGATTTTCTAAAAAACAATCCTAAAGGTTATGGTGTCACTGAAGTAGCAACACATTTACAAATTGCAAAGAGCTCTGCACATCGATTGTTAGCTACTCTCGTAGAACATAACTATGTTCAACAAACTGAAACCCAAGATTATATTTTAGGATTAAAGTTTATCGAAATGAACCAATACGTTACTTCGAATTTGGATATTTTATCGATTGCACATCCACTCATTGAGGAATTATGTCAAGAAATTGATGAAATTATCCATTTAGTTCAATTACGTGATTTCGAAGTTGTTTACATCGATAAAGTAGAAAATAATCAATCAATTCGGATTTATTCACAGATTGGCCGTACAGCACCACTTTACTGCACAGGTGTCGGTAAGGTAATTATGGCGTATCAGGAACCTCAATACATTGAAAATTATTTGAAGTTTCAGAAAGAATTTACACAATTCACACCATATACAGTAAAAAATAGTGGAGAACTGATGGAAAGATTACATCAAATTCGAAAAAATGGATTTGGTTACGATAACCAAGAACATGAATTAGATATTCGTTGTGTTGCAGCGCCAATTTTCGATTATCAAAATAAGGTTCAATTTGCGATCAGTGTGACTGGGCCAATTCAACGTATGACCGATGAAAAAGTTCGAAAATTAATTCCTTATGTGCTTGAATGCACACAACAAATTTCAAAAAAATTGGGATTCGTCCCAAAATAATTTTTTACACGGTTAATAGAACGGTGTTCCGCAATGAGGAACATTTTGTTTTTATTATATTTTAGGAATGCAGTTCCATAATACGGAACAAAATTAACTTAGGGGGAGATTATTGATGATTAAAAAACTATTAGGGGTAGTAGCATTAAGTTCTACTTTTATGTTAGCAGCATGTGGTTCAGACGGAGGTTCATCATCAAGTGAAGATTTTCCGAATAAGAACATTCAAATTTTAGTTCCTTACGCAGCAGGTGGCGGTACAGATACACTAGCTCGTCAATTTGCGGAACTTGCAAAAAATTCAGTAGGTAGCAGTGTTTCTGTTCAAAATGTTGAAGGTGGCGGTGGTGCTGTTGGTATGCAAAAAGGTACGAATGCCAAAAAAGATGGCTACACAGTAACCATGACTACGGTTGAATTATTAACTTTACCAAATTCAAATTTAGCACAATTTACGTACGAAGATTTTACTCCGGTTGCATTATTAAATAGTGATCCAGGTGCCATTACAGTAAAAGCGGATGCACCTTGGAATACAATTGAAGAATTTTTAGCAGAAGCAGATAAAACAAATTTAAAAATTGGTAACTCAGGTACAGGTGCAATTTGGCACTTAGCGGCAGCAGCTTTAGGAAAAGAAGTCGGAAAATCATTTAACTATATTCCATTTGAAGGTGCAGCTCCAGCAGTAACGGCCGTATTAGGTGGTCATATTGATGCCGTATCGGTTTCTCCAGCAGAAGTTATTAACCAAGTTAACGCAGGTGAGTTAAAAGTGTTAGCAGTTATGGCAGATGAACGTGTTGACTCGTTACCAGACGTACCAACATTTAAAGAAAAAGGCATTGATTTATCTATTGGTACTTGGAGAGGTTTAGCAGTACCAAAAGATACGCCAGAAGATATTGTGAAAACGTTAGAAGAAAAATTTGGTGAAGTTGCCAAAAGTGATGATTTTAAAGCACAAGTTGAAAAATTAAACTTAGGCTACAAATATATGAATACAGAGGAATTATACGCATTCTGGGAAGAACAAAATAAAGTTTTCGAAGAATTAATTCCAACTTTAAAGTTAAATTAGTTTGCCTTTAGACAAAGCAATTTCGCTTTGTCTATCTTTTAAAAGGGGTGTTTATTTTTGATAAATTCAAATCGAGTAATCAGTGTATTACTATTAATTATTTCAGGCTATGTGTGGTTTACTGCTAGTGGATATCCAGAGCAAACAGGGGCTGGACCAGGACCAGACTTCTTTCCACAAATGGCAGCAATTGTTTTGGCCTTATTAGCATTCATCTTATTTTTTCAAAAAGCAGAAAATGAAGAGGCAAGTGAAATTGATAAAATGGCATTTACAAAACAAGATATAAATCGATACATATTGATTTTTATCGCATTTATCATATTTATCATCATTTCACCATTTGTGGGCTTCTTTGTAAGCGCTACTCTTTTCATCATCGCATGGATGTTCTTAATGAAAGAAAGAAATTGGAAATTTGTTTTAATTTTATCAATCGGATTTTCACTTGTCATTACAGTTGTATTTGAATTTTTACTAGGGGTTCCCATTCCCCATGGATTTTTATATTAGAGGGGTGTAAGGATGGAACTATTATTAAACGGATTTGTTAACGTATTTAATCCCCTAACGATCGTGTTATTAATATTAGGTGTAATTGCAGGTATTATTATTGGATCGTTGCCAGGGTTAACTGCAACGATGGGTGTTGCGTTATTTTTACCATTTACATTTGGAATGGACGCTGTAACAGGCTTTTATTATTAGTAGGGGTTTACTTCGGTTCGATATACGGTGGATCAATCGCGGCAATTTTATTAAACACACCTGGTACACCAGCTTCAGCTGCTACTTCTATGGACGGCTATCAGATGACGGTCCAAGGAAAAGCAGGAAAAGCACTTGCAATTGCAGCCATAGCATCGGGTATTGGTGGCTTATTCAGTGTTGCAGTATTAATTTTAATTGCACCAGCATTAAGTAAAATTACACTGGGTTTTAGTTCACCTGAAATGTTCGGATTAGCGATATTTGGTTTAAGTATTATTTCTTCAATCTCTGGTAAATCGGTTATTAAAGGGTTAATTTCAGGATTTGTAGGAATCTTGATTTGTACAATTGGTTTAGACCCAATGACGAGTTATCCAAGGTTTACATTTGGCAGTGTTTCTATGATTTCAGGGATTTCATTCATCGCCATTATGATCGGTTTGTTTGCAGTTTCTGAGGCATTTTGTATGGTTGAAGAACGCTTAAAGCTGGGCGATAAAGCGAAGAAAGTCGTTGCCAATTATGCATTACCAAAATTACGTGAGTACAAACATTTAGTGCCCTCGTTTATACGTTCAAGTACGATTGGTACATTTATCGGAATTATTCCAGGTGCCGGTGCAGACGTAGCAGCATTCGTTTCTTATAACGAAGCAAAACGTTGGGCAAAAAAAGATGAAAAAGATTCATTTGGTAAAGGAAATCCAAAAGGTGTTGCCTCTGCGGAAGCAGCAAATAACGCCGTAACAGGTGGCTCAATGGTACCGCTATTAACATTAGGTATCCCAGGTGACTCTGTAACAGCGATTATGTTAGGAGCACTTGTTGTACAAGGAATTCAACCGGGACCACAAATATTCACGACAAGTGGACAACTTGTTTATACATTATTCGCAGGGATGATCATTGCCAACATTTTAATGGTGATTTTCGGTATTTCAGGAATTCGTCTTTTCACTAAGATTTTAAATGTACCAAAAGTAGGTTTAGCGCCTATTATCATTGTTATTTCAATGATTGGAGCATTTGCATTAAATAATAACTATTTCGATGTTTATGTGATGTTATTTGCCGGAATCGTTGGTTACTTCATGAAAAAATACGGTTTCCCAGCTTCACCATTAGTACTAGCGTTAATTTTAGGACCAATGGCAGAAAGCGAGCTTCGTCGTACATTAGTTATGTCTGAAGGCTCATACTCAGTATTTTTAGATCGACCAATTGCGATGGTATTAATCGTATTAGCAGCACTTACTCTATTCTTACCGATTATCGGTAAATTAATTAAGAAAAAAACGACAGCACAGTAAGGAGAGAGCAGATGTTTGACGTACTAACCATCGGAGAAACGATGATTTTATTAGAGCCTGTTGAAGAAGGTTCTTTAAAATATGTAGGGAATTTTAAAAAAAAATACGGTGGTGCTGAATCAAATGTTGCCATTGGTTTGACAAGATTAGGTTCAAAAGTAGGCTGGATTAGTGGTGTTCACGATGATCCATTAGGTGATTATTTAATTTCAAGTATTCGTGGTGAAGGAATCGACACATCAAAAATCGTGTACAAAGAAAATACAGAAAATGCGATGTATATTAAAGAACGCACAAGACCGGGTGTCAATTATGTTTACTATTATCGTACGGGCTCGGCAGCAAGTGAACTAACTTTCGAAGATTTAGATTTGGAATATTTAAAACAGACAAAAATGATTCATTTAACAGGAATCACACCGTTATTAAGTGACAACTGCTTAGAATTAGTACGTAAAGTGATGCGTTTTGCGAAAGAAAACAACGTCTTAATTTCATTTGATCCGAACATTAGACATAAATTAATGATTCGACGTGAGGATGCAAAAGAAGTGTTATTAGATTTATGTTTACAAGCGGATATTCTTTTACCAGGTTTAGATGAAGCAAAACTATTAACTGGTTTAGAAGATATTCAGGAGATTATGCACTATTTCCGAAAAAATGGCGTGAAATATACGGTCATTAAAGATGGTGAACACGGTGCGTATTATTTGGAAGAAGATGGTTCGGTAGGAAAAGTGGAAAGCTTTAAAGTGGATAATGTAGCCGACCCAATAGGTGCAGGAGATGGCTTTGCAGCTGGACTACTAAATGGTTTGTTAAATGGAAAATCGTTACAAGAAGCTGTAAAGCAAGGCTCATTAGTAGGCAGCTTTGTCGTGCAAGTAAAAGGCGATATTGAAGGTTTACCAACACTGAAAATGCTAGAAAGCTATCAAAAAGAATCAAATGATGTATTGAGATAAGGGGGATAATTTAGATGAGTGCAATCGATCAAATTATTGAATCAGGAATTGTAGCAGTTGTTCGCAAAATTGAGCCAAGTAAAGTGTATCAAACAATTGATGCATTAATCGAGGGTGGTGTTAAAGCCATCGAAGTCACATTGGATTCTGAAAATGCGCTAGAAGTCATTAACAATGTGCAAAAAAAATATGGCAACGAAATCGTCATAGGTGCCGGAACAGTGCTTGATCCAGAAGGTGCCTACAGTGCAATTTCGAATGGTGCACAATTCCTTTTTGCCCCAACTTTATGTGAAGATACTATTCGCGTAGCAAAACGATATAACAAAATCGCCATTCCGGGTGTTTTCACGCCAACAGAAATTTTAAAAGCATCTGAATATGGAGCAGATATCGTAAAAATATTCCCTGGTTCTGTACTTGGACCACAATTCATAAAAGATGTGAGAGGCCCCTTAGGTCATATCAAAATGATGCCAACAGGTGGGATTACATTAGAAAACTTAGGTTCATTCATTAAAGCAGGTGCAGTTGCAGTTGGTGTGGGTGGTTCATTATTAGACAAGAAATTGATTGCAAATGAAGACTGGCAAGGTTTAGCAAACTTAGCAAAGGCATTTGTAGATGAAGTGAAAAATTCTAGAAATTCATAGAATGTGATGTGGCGATATGTCCAAAATCAAAATATATATCCTGTTATTAATCGTCATGCTCTTCTGGGGGTTAAATCTAGTAGCATTAAAAGTACTTGTTTCGTATTTTAGCCCGTTTGTTATGACCGGCATAAGAATTTTTATTGCAGGTATTTGTGTACTAATCATATTAGCCGTTTTAAAAAAATTAGTGTTTCCACAAAAACAGCATTGGAAATGGATATTGATAGCTAGTATTTTAGGTGTCGTGCTCCATCATTTATTATTATCAATCGGACTTACAAAAACTACTGCTGTCAATGGCGGAATCATATTAGGGTTTAGTCCATTATTGACGGCGATATTAGCGTTGATTTTTGGATTTAATAAGTTTAATTTCATTTCATTTGCTGGGTTTATATTAGGTGCATTTGGTGTTTCCATCTCTGTTTTAAATGGTGGAAACATCGATGCGACCTTTTCATTTGGCGACCTTATGATTTTCCTTTCAATTCTTTCACAAGCCTTTAGTTTTTTAATCATTAAAAAGGTTTCGGAAAGCTTTGAGAGTGTGGTACTAACAGGTTACATGTTGTTAATCGGTTCGTTTATATTGATTGCGATTAGCTTAATTGTTGATCCATCAGGATTTACTGATTTTGTTGATGCACCAATCAAAGCCTATGTCATTTTAATCGGGTCGGCATTATTTGCAACAGCGATTGGTCATATGGTTTATAATTTCGCAATCTCCAAAATTGGACCAGCAGAAACCGCGATTTTTGGTAATTTTAACACCGTATTTGGCTTGATAGGCTCAGCAATTCTTTTAAATGAAGCGGTTACGTCTATTCAAATTGTAGGGTGTATTTGTATCATCATCGGGGTGTTATTTGGTACTGGAACGATTGAAGCGTTTGTGAAATCGAATTTTAGGAGGGTGTAAAAATGTTTTCATTACAAAATAAAGTAGCATTAGTAACAGGCTGTAGTCGGGGTATAGGCATGGAAATGGCCATCGCATTAGCAAAAGCGGGGGCAGATATCGTTGGTGTTAGTAAATCGTTGACACGTGAAAATTCCGAGCTAACGTCAATACTAGAACAGTTAGGACGAAAATTTTATACGTATCAATGCGATTTCTCAAATCGAGAAGATGTAGTCACATTTGCCAACAAAGTGAGTACGGAACATCAAATTGATATATTAGTAAACAATGCAGGAACAATTTACCGTGAGCCATCTGTTACACACAATATCGATCAGTGGGACAACATTCTAGAAACGAATCTTTCTTCACAATTCATTTTAAGTCAAGCAGTTGGCAAACAAATGGTGGAAAGAAAGAGCGGGAAAATTATTTTTACAGCGTCCTTATTAAGCTTCCAAGGTGGTTTGACTGTTCCGAGTTACGCCGCAAGTAAAGGCGCTATAAAACAGTTAACACATGCACTTGCAAATGAATGGGCGAAAGATAATGTGCAAGTGAATGCCATTGCTCCAGGTTATATTGCCACAGATAATACGTCAGCTTTACGAGAAGATCAATCTCGAAATGATTCGATTTTAGCGCGTATTCCTGCAGGTAGATGGGGAACTCCAGCTGATATTGGGGGAGCGGTTGTATTTTTAGCATCAGAAGCATCAAATTATGTGAACGGCATTGTACTACCGGTTGATGGTGGTTGGCTAGCTCGATAATAAGGGGGAATGAACATGTACACAGAATTGAAGGGGAAAGTCGTTTTAGTTACAGGTGCGAGTACAGGAATTGGGCAAGCAGTTGCCTTGAAATTTGCTGAGCAACAGGCAAAAATCGTTGTCAATTATAATTCCAATGAACAAAAAGCACAGGATTTAGTTAAACAAATTATTGAAAATGGCGGCGAAGCCATTGCGATTCAAGCAGATGTTACAAATCGCGAATCCGTGAATTCGTTAATCGCATCAACTGTACAACATTTCGGTTCTTTAGATATCCTTATTAATAACGCTGGTTCAATGGTAAGTCGTGTTCCATTTGAACAGCTTACAGAAGATGTATGGAATCAAGTTTATGACATCAACGTTAAATCCATTTATTATGTGACACAAGCAGCTTTACCACATTTAAAGGAAAGTGAAAGCGCAGCAATCGTCAATGTTGCTTCAGTAGCTGGCCGTAACGGTGGTGGGCCGGGTGCGATTCACTATGCATCAGCAAAAGGAGCGGTAATTACATTAACAAAAGGAATGTCGAAAGAGTTCATTCCATATGGTATTCGTGTAAATGGTGTAAACCCTGGCGTAATTGGTACACCTTTCCACGATAAATTCTCTCCTACGAACGTTCGTGAAGGATTTAGAAATACAATCCCAGTTGGCCGAGAAGGGACACCTGAAGAAGTGGCGAACATCATTGCATTTTTAGCATCTGATGAAGCTTCTTACATGTACGGCGAAATCGTTGAAATCAACGGCGCACAGCTTCTAGATTAATTGAAATTAGTTTGATGAAAACAAGGTATGGATATCAAAGTCCATACCTTGTTTTTTAGATTATTCCGCCGTTAATAGTCGCTCAAGTTCTTTTAATACAGCCCCGCAGTCCGTATCTTGTTGGAAAGCACCACTTGCACCGATACCTAATATAAATTATTAATTTCCTTTTAAATGAAAAAAATCAAACTTTCGTGCATTGAGAATCGTTTAATATGTAAAGAAAGGAGTCGTATTCTTGTTACCAATTCAGGACTTAAAAGAAATAATGAATCTATATACAGAACCTTTAATACGTTTAGCTTATTACTACGTAAAGGATCCCCAAGCAGCAGAGGATATTGTGCAAGAAGTATTCATAAAAATGTATCATGCTCAAAGTAATTATGAAGAACGTGGGGAACTAAAAGCGTACTTATATAAAGTGACAGCGAATAAAAGCAAGGATTACTTAAAAAGTTGGTCTTATAAGAGAGTACAACTACAACATAAAATTTCCACTTTGGGCAGTAAAATCGAATTGGACGAATTGGTTAGAAAAGATGAACAAACCCTAATAGGAGAAGCAATCCTTGAATTGCCATTAAAACAGAGAGAAGTACTCATTTATTACTATTTTAATGAGATGACGATTAGCGATATCGCAAGTATTTTATCTACTCCAGAAAGTACAATTAAAACGCGATTAAGAAGAGGGAAAGAGCTCTTAAAAAATAAACTGAAGGACGTTGAATGGGAGGTGCTTTTAAATGGATAACTATACACCAAATGAATTAAAAGACATAAAGACCATGAAGCAACGTGTGATGCAAAATGTCGTGCAAGAAATAGAAAACAACGCTCAAAAAACCAAATATAGATGGGGAGTTATCATGCTAGCTGGTATTTTAACAGTAAGTGCTATGCTTTTTTTATTAAACCAATTATTCATTGTCGATCAGCAGTCAGCAACTACCAATCCCTTTGACTTTACTGCACCTACATTTGAAGACAGACAAGGTTTATATTATCTTCATGGATTCACTTTAGGTGATTCAAAATTAAAAGTGGTGGAGCTCTTAGGGGGGGATTATACAACAGAATTTCATGAGGACGGTAGTGGTGCTGACCTAATTTTAGATTATAATGGCGATGCCAGATTTTACTTTTATCAAGAAAAATTACTTCTAATCTTACTTATGAACACAAATAAAGATGCGTTTGAGAAATTATATAATGATTACGATGGAAGTAAATTTACTACTTCCGATGGACAGCGTTACTTTTATTCAATCGAAACTTCTCAAGTATTAAAAGCAGAGTTTACACCAATGGAAACTTTGTACTTATCTCTATCACATGCCACTCCAGGGGAACTTCAGGATATTATAGAATATCTGAAACTTAAAGAAAATAAAGATTAGTTTAAAATGGAAACAAATGGTGTATGCTCATTGATAAAAATGAGAAAAATAAAAACACCTTTCATTGAAAAATGGACAGGACCCATCAAACAAGGTAGAGGTGTCTTTTATGGAAACAAGATATAGAGAAGGCTGTTACGGCTTGTCTGGCCATAAATTTACGCCCTTTGCCCAAAATCAGAATCGGTATTGATAGTAAATAAGAGAGCCTGCCCAGCCAATCATATGGATGATCAGTAAAAGCCCAAGCACCTGTGCAACTGAAAATTGAACACCACAAGCAAGTAAAACAAAAAAGATATAAATGGCCGCTAATGTTACTTTCCAGCCAGAAGCGAGTGCATTTTTTGTTATTTCTGCATTGCGTTCATCCAGACCTCTTTGCTCAGCTGCTTTTTTTCGTCCATACATCAGACCAAATAACCCTCCACTAATACCGAGTACAATTCCTACGATTCCCATTACGTTCATTGTTCTTCACTTCCTTCTTCAAAAATAAATACATCTTCAATCGTTTTGCCAAATAATTTTGAAATACGAAATGCTAATTCTAATGATGGATTATAGCGTCCGTTTTCAATGGAAATGATCGTTTGTCTAGATACGCCTAGGTTTTCAGAAAACTGTTCCTGTGTCCATCCCAATGACGTTCGCAACTCTTTAATATGATGTTTCATTACTCACCGCCTCGATGTAAAGGTGCCTTTACGTAAAGGTTACTTTACTTTTCTTGACATGTCAATATTTTCTAAAAATTTATGTGAAAAAGAAGAGGCGTAATGTAGTAAGTTAAATAACACATGAAATAGCTTATCAATGGGTTGCGATTGATAGCATAAATAGTTAAGTGGATGATGAAAAAGGCCGGCAGATTGATTTATGCAGCTTTTTATTCATAAAAAGTCCTAAAGACCAATACTTAGAAAACCCTTTGAAACTCTTGAAAAAGCCACAAAACGTTGATTTTCACAACATTTGTGGCTTTTTGGTGTGTTCCAAAACTTTTACTTAGGAACGTTATTTTTAAAAGTATTGAATATTTATTTAAGAATTTAAATTAGATAATAATTGCTCAATAACTTCTTGGTCTTCAGGATATTTATGAATTAATTTTGAAATTTCATAGCTATTCTTCCAAGAAATTTCTTCGATTTCTTCATCAGGGTCTTGATATTGAACTTTACCACCAGTTATTTCACATAAAAAATATTGTGTAATTACTTTATAATCTTTGATAATTGTTTTTTTAGTATGTAATTCTTTAACAATCTTAGCTTCATAACCAGTTTCTTCTGCAATTTCGCGTATGCAAGCTTCCCTTGAGGTTTCCCCAACTTCTACTCCACCTGAAGGAATGCTCCAACTATTGGAATCCTTTGTACGTATCATTAATACACGATTGTCTTTAATTATAATGGCTGATGCACCATTCCAAACCTTATATTGCATAATCTCGAGCTCCCATTTTGGTGGTCTAATTGAATCTTTCGTAATATAGCTTTTGGGTCGTCGTTTTTAATAACTGCCCACTATAGTTATCACTTATTATGATTCTTATAGCTTTTTTCATGAATGTAAACTTCACTTTCCATTCGTAACCAATTACCAAGAGCAGTTATAATTAGCACAAAAATCCCGAGTAAAATATAAGATATACTATAATGTCCTAAAAAAAATAAAACTAATCCAACAACTAGCAGTAATATCACAAAAATTATTGACCATATTTTTAATTTTCCTTTTTTCGTCATAATATCCCCCTTATTTAAATATTTATTTGTATTATTTTACCATAAAACTAAATTAATAATGTAAAGTATCTCAGGATCAGCTACATTAACAATTGAAAAAGGTCAGATTTCTTTTAAGGGGTTTCTTTAGAAAAATACGGGTTCAAAACGATAAGAATATGCACGACTTTATTCAGTAACAGCGATGATGCTACAATCCTTTAAAATCGTTTAAATCGTTGCCAGCACTTACTTTTATCAAAAGTGCATAAAACAACGTATAAACAATGCATCACACAAAAGCCCTAAACGCTGTTAAATCAACGTTTAGGGCTTTTACACGTATTCCCAAACTTTCATTTGGGAACGTTTATTGGGTTTATTTTGTATACTTTATAAATCGTTGTTACACAATAGTCACTCGTTCTCTTATTAAAAAGTGATACAAATTTTGTTCAGCCTTATAAGTTAGCTAATTTACTACTTTCCCTTTGGCATTTAATACTTTAATTTCATAAGAGTCAATTTGAGGTACTGAATTTAGTTCTTTAGATTGTAAGATTTTATTTATTGTTTCTTCAATATCCATTGCCAACTTTTGTGCTTTTTTACCTGAACCTTTTATTGATGTATAAATAGTAATGGATTTTTGAGAACTAGTAGTTATATTTTTAAATACGTCGTAATCTGCTTTAAGACCTTCATTTAAAGACTTTGTTATGAGTAAAAGTTCGTCGTCCATTTTTTTATGTTCTTCAGTCATAAAAGATAAATCCAATCTCATTACAATAACTGTATAGTCTTTTAATATGGAAGATTTAATTTCACTCTTTGCAATGGATTCAATATTTTCTTTTACTGAATTAAAATATTCCTCATTCTCCGAAACTTGTACCCTCAATTCTTTCGCTGAGGTCGAACCTACAGAAAACTTTAAATCCTCATATTTCTCATGAATTTTTTCCGTTACTGAGTTCAATATAGAATGAATTATTTTTTCTTCTTTAGTAAATGAAGGTTTTTGTTCCTCTTTATTTGCAACAGCAGTATTGTCCTCTAAAGGCTTATTTAACAGGCTAAATGATGTTATTCCCACTAGAAGTATTCCAATAATAATCAATATCCTTTTTAACATATAATCCCTCCGTTAAAAAGGTACGTCTTGTATACTTGAAAAATTCCAAAACAAGTTCCCAAAGTGGTGTTTGGGTGCATTTTTACTTTAATGGTGCAAATGTTTCTAAATCTAGCGAGACCGATGTTAGTTATTGTTCAGATGCCTAATCGCATGAACGGAATTTTCCTGAATGATTCCTGTTTCGATAAAGCCTAAAGAAGCGTATAATTCTTTCGCTACAAGATTATCTTTATGATAAAAAAGATCGATATATTGTGATTCCCCGTGCGGTAATTCTTCAATATGTGCAAGCATTTTTTCAAATGCAATTTTTCCATAGCCTTTATTCTGATAGCGTTTATCAATCATAAAATGCCAAACAAAATACGCTTTCTCCCCATAATACACTTCATTTTTAAATGATTCATGATCCGTCGTGTCATAAATATACATTAAAAATCCAATCATCGTATTGTCCGCATAAATGGCGAATGGGGAAGCAGGTATGCCATCTATGTTCAACATGTGAGCGTCTGCAAAGCATCTAAGGTTCGTCGTTCCTAGTATAAATTTTTTCTGCTCATCTTCAACATCTAGTGCAACTACTTCATCTATGTTTGTTCCATCTATTGCTCTTAATTCAATCATCTTGCTCGCTCCTTTTTCAGAAAAATACCTTCTAAGATAGAATAAACCAATTAATAACAATTAAATACAATAATAGTAAAAATAAAAAGGTGTAGTTATCGAATAACATTCCCAAACCGACGTTTGGTAACATTTCATGCCATTCAGAACAAGTGGATCGAACAGTCCTCTTTAAAATAATTTCTCACAGCGTCTCAGAGCGTTATTCTCTATAAAAACAGCAACAAACACTGATTTCACAGTGCTTGTCGCTGTTTGAAATGTTACCAAGCTTTCATTTGGGAACGCTATTTGTATGTATTTGCATAACTTACTAATGCTCCCATTTAGTACAATATTGTTACCCATTAAAAAACATACATTAAAATACATGAAACGAGAAAGACAGTAAAAAAGAATGGAAAATAATATGATTTTTCTTGTTGTGTTTTTTCTTTTCTTTCATAGCCTTTCCAACCAATAAATATACCTAAAAACATTCCTATAATGCTAACCTGTAAGATTGTCACTATATATTCAATTAAAGGTGTATATGTCGTTACATAACTACCATTTCCAACCTCTGTAACATCTTTATAATCGACAAACATAATGGAAAGAGCTAATCCCAGTAATAAGCCATAGATGCCTGATTTTCTTAATATACCTTCCATTAAATTATTCTCCTTTTACTCCAAACAGATATTAATTAATCTGCATATTTGCGTTAACTAATACTTTTCGACAATTAATATTGAAAACCCTTCAAAACAAGTTCCCAAGCTTGCACATTTGGGGATGTTTTCAATATTTATTTTGCATATTAAATAATATTGAATTAGAGTATTTCGATATTATAAATTAACTTTTAACAAATAATCCTTATAATATATATTATGTTATAATTTTACTTATATAACAAGGATGTACTAGTCCAATGGTAAACAAATAATCCGAGAAAATCCTAAACTATTTTATTAACAATAAGATAAACATGGATTTTCTCTTTTCAGCTTATAAACATTTAGAAATGAGGAAAATAAAACATGTTAAATAAATTGAGCGAGACTATTTATTATATGTCTAATCAAGATGAAAACGACCGACCAACATTAGGCCTGGTATGTGGCGACCAATATAGTTTAATAATAGACTGTGGTAACTCTACTCAGCATGCGAAGGATTTTTTACTAGAAATTGAGAAACTAAATGTACCCCCAGTTAAATATGTGGTCATTACCCATGCACATTGGGACCATTTCCTTGGCATGAATGAATTTGATGCAACGGTTATTGTGAATAGTCAAACAAACGAATTGTTAAAAGTATGGCAAAGTTACACATTTGGTGACAGTTCACTACAAACGTATTCGCAGACTAAATTGATGAGCGATAAGTGTATAGAGATTATACAAACAGAGATTCCAAATAGGGAAAATTTTAAGTTAAACTCTCCACATATAATCTTTGAAGAAACGTTAACTCTAGATTTAGGAAATAAAATTTGTGTACTTGAAAAAATCAACAGTACTCATTCAGATGACGCTACAATCATTTATATTCCTGATGAGAAAGTAATTTTTTTAGGTGATTGTGTATATGGTACAACGACAAATTCTTTATTCCATTATAAAAAATCTTTATTATTACCAATGATTGAAGCTGTTCAAAAATACAATGCTGAAGCGTTCCTACTTGGTCATGAATCAATTTGTGACTTAGAGGAGATGCAAACCTTTTGGGGAGAGTTAAGAGCAGCAAGTGAAGCGGCCAAATCTTCTTCTTTAGAAAATGCAATAGAGTCCTTCAAGCTAGAGAATAAAAGAAATCCAAATGATGATGAGTTATTTTATATAAAAGCATTTGTAAATGACCATATTATTCAATCACTTTAATTTGATAAAAATATGAATTATAAGAACCAATCGTCACTTAATAAATTGACGATTGGTTCTTTTTAAATTAATCAAAAAAAAGTACTCCCTAATTTACTTGTAATTTAGTTTAAGACAGACGTTCCCAAAGCGATGTTGCTTTGGGGACTTTCTAAAATTGAGAATACAGGAAAATATAGTAAAATATAAATATTATGAAGAGAAGGGGTGTTTTTATTGGAACAAAGTATATCAAAAGTCTACATACCACCAAAACACATTGTTTCCGCAGCAACGATTGTACTTAATGATAAAAGAGAAATTCTATTAATCAAAGGACCTTTGAGAGGCTGGGAGATGCCGGGAGGGCAAGTAGAAGAAGGTGAATCTTTAAAAGAAGCTGCTATTAGGGAAACAAAAGAGGAAACAGGTATAGATGTAGAAATAGTAAAGTTTTGTGGGATATTCCAAAATGTAAGGAAATCGATTTGTAATACACTTTTTTTAGCAAGACCTATTGGAGGTAAATTCACTACTTCATCCGAAAGTTTAGAAGTAGGATTTTTCCCGATTGATGAAGCTTTAAAAATGGTAACAGTGGGGAATTTCCGACAAAGAATTGAATGCTGTCTAGATGAGAGTAATCACCCTTTTTATATAGATTTTTAAAACTTTATTGCTTAGCTAGCGATAAGTATCAATATTAGCTAAAAAACGTTCCCAAATGAAAGCTTTGGAAATACGTGTAAAAGCCCTAAACGCTGATTTAACAGCGTTTAGGGCTTTCTGTGTGATGTCTGGACAAAAATTATAGGGGCTGTAGCTTTGACCATGTTATGAACAGTATTCCAAGCAATTGAAAAAGCCCGTAACCGTTAAAAATAAATGGTTACGGGCTTTTTTACAGTTTAATAACAGTAATGACGACTTACTTCTTTTCTTCTTTCAACTGCTCAATTTCTTGGTGCCTAAAGCGTGGTTTCAAGGAGATTTAAAATAATTTATTCAATAATTCTACTCGATTCGTGACACTTAATTTTTGGAAAATGTTATTTAGATGCTTTTTAACAGTATTAATTGAAATATATAATTCTTCTCCTATATGAGAATTTGTACATCCTATTTTCACCAATTCAATTATTTCCATTTCTCTTGAAGTTAGAGGGAACTTTGTTTCTTCATTACAATGTAGAAGTACTGAAGAAATAATTTGTGATAAGTAATTAAATCTTAGTACATCATGCCAGGTAAATTGATTAGAGTTTTCTTTACTAACAACTCCAATTGCCCCAATAATTTGTTCATCGTGCTTTAATGTTATAACCATTTCATCATAAAATCCGTACTTTAACATAAACCTTTTAAAGTATTCGGATTCCTCGTATTGCTCTTTTGTCACAACATCCATTAATTTCAAAGCGTTTCTTTTTTCAAATCGTTTTATATTTAAAGAGGGATATAAAAAATCTTGTATGTAAATATCATCTAGATACTCTGATAACATTTTATCTGAAATGTTATTGTTTAACGGATTTTTTAAATTCCCGTCTTTATCAGATAACCAAAATAATGTGTGTTTATAGTCAAAAATATTTTCTAATTCTTTTAAAACGATGCTTCTTGTTTTAGGTATTGATTTTGTAATCTGGGAAGCGAAGTGAATAATTTTTTCATAGTCTTTTATTGGTAATAAGGAACTCAAGAAATCCACCTCCTATCATAAAATTATACTTTAGTGTAATTTTATTCTTTCTAAAACAATATTATCATAGATATAACGTTTGAGAAAGGATGGGGAATAGATATGAAAAAAACAGCATTTATTAGTGACGAGAGTTTTTTCTGGCACGACACAGGGAATGGAGCATTATTTTTAACACCAGGAGGGTATGTTCAATCGGATGGACATGCTGAGAATCCTGAAACAAAACGTAGATTCAAAAATTTAATGGAGCGTAGCGGGTTATTTGAGCAGCTAGTAAAGCTTAAACCTAAATCAGCTACAGTAGAGCAAATTCAGTATTATCATACAAGTGAATACGTAAATAAAGTTAAGGATTTAAGTGACCTTGGTTTTGGTGATGCGGGTGAACTTGCTTTAGTTGGAAAGGGCTCCTATGAAATTGCTCTTCTTTCTGCGGGGGGCGCAATTACTGCGGTTGAAGCAGTTGTTAATGGAGAATGTGATAATGCTTATTCATTATCTAGACCACCAGGACATCATGCTGAAGCAGATTTAGGAATGGGTTTTTGTTTATTTAATAATGTAGCGATTGCTGCACATTATGCTAGAAAAGAACTTGGTTTAGAGCGCATTATGATTATAGATTGGGATGTACATCATGGTAATGGTACTGAGTCAGCTTTCTATAACGATCCAAATGTATTATTCATTTCTTTACATCAAGAAGGGTTATTTCCTGCTGGACGTGGCTTAATAGATGATGTTGGAGAAGGTGAAGGTAAAGGCTATACAATTAATATTCCTCTTCCGGCTGGTACCGGTAATGCGGGATATATGCATGCACTTGAAGAAATAGTTAAACCTGCAACAGAAAAATTCAAACCACAGCTTATCCTTATCTCTGCTGGTCAAGATGCTAGTATATTTGATCCTCTTGGAAGAATGATGATAACTGCGGATGGGTACAAAAAAATGACTGATTTTATGTTACAACTTGCAGATACTCATTGTGAGGGGAAATTAGTTGCTGTTCATGAAGGTGGATATAGCACTGCTTATGTACCATTCTGTTCACATGCAATTGTGGAGCAATTAAGTGGCATTAAAACAGATGTAGAAGATCCGTTTATCCATGCATTTAGTGGTGTTCCTTATGAAGAATTAACTAAGAGTCAAAAAGAACGTATTGAAGAGATAAAAAAAGTGCACCAATTATATAATTTTCAAGCTTAGGGATTAGACAAGTGAGTTTTGGTGTATAACCAACATTTTGCGCTTATCTTTACCGTTCAAAACGAATAACTTTACAGTATTCAATGTAAAGTTATTCGTTTTTTTATTTCTTATTTTTTATAGTATTTAATAGTAAATAAAGAAAGGCTGAATAGTACATTCCAAATGAGTCAGCTACTAGAATTAGGGTAGAATCCTACTAACAATGAGAGTACTGAGGTATCCGCCATCGAAGCTAGGCTTTATATTGAGCAGCGAGCATGATAGTCTCATTTTGCAGAGCCAACTACATTAAGCTTGCATCGTTTAGACCGCAATTTTACAGCAGAAGCACCAAATGAAAAGTGGACAACTGCTATTACAAAGTTTAAGTTATTTGGCGAGAAGCTTTATTTATCGCCTGTTTTAGATTTATTTAACAGTGAGATTATCACGTACACTATGGCTCAAGACCAACATTTTCACTTGTTTCAGACATGATAGATAAGGCCTTTAGAACGCTTGCCTGAGGATCATCAGCTATTGATGCATTCCGATCAGGGCTGGCATTATCAAATGAAGCAATATTGCCAAACGCTCCAAGCAAGAGGCATTGTGCAAAGTTTGTCACGTAAAGGCAACTGTTACGATAATTCAGTCATAGAGAATTCTTTGGGATACCGAAGTCAGTCTTCTCTAAGCTAAAGGATTGATAGTAAGGGCAGCTTCGATAATATTATGTAATTTTGTATCACCTTTTTTATTCGACATCTGAAAAGTTTTAAGTACCCGTTGTTTCACTAAAGGCTTGAATCATCACGATTAGTTCGTTTTTTTACTTTCATCTTAGTCTTTAAATTTAGTATAAACTCGCATCCAAAAGCTATTAATAATCCAATCCAAAAAATTACACCTGAAGTAAAAGGCTCACTTCCAGATATTAAAAAATAACTATAATTTATAAATAATAACAGCATATAAATGTAAAACCCAAGAATTGCTCCTTTTCTCCAATTTTTTTGCTCCAATTTAGAAGTCTTTCTGAAGAATTTCATTATTACCCTCCACATTAGTTATTGCTATAAAAGCAACCAGTTACACGTTTACTCTTCGATTCACACCTTTACTCTCTTATAATTCTACAAAATCTTGTTATCACCTTCCAAAATAACCCCTATTCAATTGAATGGGGGTTGTTGGTTTCCTAACCTTAATTTAGGGAATAGGGTCACTAAATATTACCTTCTGTTTTTTCGATTTCTGAAACAATATTTCTAAGTTTTTTTAAATAATTTTGTTTAATCCAGCTACCAAATGCATCTTCGTTGTTAAAACCTTTTTCAACTAGTATTGTATTGAACCTTATTAAATCTGATTTCATTTCTTCAACGGTTTCTGCTGAAAGATTGGATTTAGAAATAGAAGAATATCTTATTAAGTAGTTACTTAACTTCAAAAGTATTTCAGAATCAGCTTTGTCTATGGTTTTACTCGTTTCACCTATGTTGAGAGCATGCATAGTTCCAAAACCTGTAGCTTCTAATTGTTTCGAAAGTAAGGCTAAATCAGACCAATTTTCGTTTTCCTGTTTAGAAATAATTTCGTGTAATTCAAATAAATTATCGATTGCGCTTGTTTTAAGTGTCCGTTCGGTCATACTGTTCATCTGAATAACAGACATTACAACAATAGAAATTAGGACAATATTTAAAAATATTGAAGCTGAAATTAATAGTTTATGCTTTTTATTCAATACTATCACTCCTAAGACGTGACCCCTTGTATAACTCAAACAATCCAACGAATAAAAGATTTATTTTAATTTGAAGGAGGTTTTGTTAAACCCATTTATCATAATGATAGACGGTATTGACCAGGTCCATTATGGTTGTATAACAGTTCTAATTGAGGCTTCAATAATTTGCGAAGGGTAATCCGTACCTTAAACCTAGTGCTTTTGTAGATTCTGCAATTCGATTCGATTGATTGTTAAAATAATAGAATAAACCTATAAAAATTAGAATACCTAACAATATAAACTTAAAAGCCTGTGCTGTTATCAAAAGGCGTAGCTTTTCCGTTAACTAACACATTAATTGTGTCATATTCTGCATCACCACTAGTCAGTTTATATACATGCTGTTTTAACTCATTATTTTCTTGATTCTCACTATCTAATTTTATGTTTAATATGTTCTCTATCACTTCAAGATCGGCTGTAACTGTTCCTGTAGATTGAAAAATAATATAGGTGTTCTTTTTACCATCACTAATCCGTTGCAGTGTGTAATCAGAGTTAATTGCATCTTGTACTTTATTAGGAACACTTTGAATTTCACTAATACTCAATTTTGATGAATTACAAGCTGCTAATATCAATGTGAAAAATAGTATTAAACAAAATAATTTTTTCAATTAAATTTTCTCCTGCCTTTTTAATCGTTATAAGTCATTATTCAATTTGCTTATATAGAAAACCTTCCAAGCGATGTTGAAGTACCCCTAAAAGACAGAGAAATTCCTCTGTCCTATTTTAAAAACCAGACATTTATATCATAAATAATTCCAAAGTTACCATATAACTGGTTCACCACCGTAACATGGGGTTGATTATTGTTTTATCAGTTTGTCTAGCTATTGTCGGGCTACGGCATGACAGCATTATGGCCACGTGGTACGTGTCCATACTACTGTCTTTAATGCCGCATGCAAGGCCCTCCAATACAAAGTGTCATTCATTTAACCTGGTTAAATGCGTCTGATAATGCCGCTTGCGCTATCGCGAGGCGGCGGGGATTGATCAAGTTTATCTCTAAGTGAATTTTGAATTCTATTTCGTTATTGAAATGAAAGTGAATGCCATGGTTTCAGTTATGATGAACACTCTTTCATTTAAACTATTTTCACGTTTATAAAAGATACTTTATCGAATAAGCCTTATCTAAAACACCTTATTAGAAAAAAATTTTATTCCAAAATAGAGTGCCGCGAAGCGCAGGGGGCGACCCCTTGGGGATTAAGCGTGCGCGGAATATCCACTTGTTGCTTGCCGCCGTAGAGGCAAGTAACAAGTTAGATGGAGCCACGCCCCCAGGAAAGCGTCCCTCGAAGCGTAGCAGAACGGACTAGATTAAAAAGGAATCACTTTGAATCCTAATATTATGTCATCCCCAACTTATGGTGATGAGCCAGATAACTAACAGAAAGTCCAATCAAAACAATGCAGCATGCCTCAATTTTAATGGTCATGTGGATGTCATGAATGAATATAGAAGAATGGACAGATATGGTAAGCAAACACCAATGGAATTAAAGCTAGCTCAATGATTTTTGTCCAGTTCAGTGTTGAAATTCCAATCTATTAGATAAGAAAGCAGGTGCAGCCATTAATAAGGGTGCACCTGCTTATATAGATTAAGAAAGTAATTTTAGTTTAAATTAGTTAACAAGATTTCCCCATTTATCATCATCATTTAATATATTTATTACTCATCAGCACATCTTGAAGCAGCTCAGTCGGAATTTCAACCGTTACGAGCCCCATAAAGCCTGGTGCTATTTCATATACATCAAAGGACATCACAAGTTTTCCTGCTTCGGTAATATAGAAGTTTTGCTCAGGTGAAATGCTTTCAAATACCCCAAATGATTCGTCATGCCACTCTGTACCACCTATCCAGTACATTTCATCACCGTTTGCTTCAATCATTCTATTACGCAGTTCATCTTCTACATAGCGACTAATAATTTCTACGTAACGATCATCTTTAAACAGACTCGGTAATGTAATGACCGTTTCAGCCTTTTTATCAATCGTCGTATACTTCATAACAGTAGAACGAGATACGACAATGACTTCTACATAGCGACCAAATGACAATATGTCGTCGGTATCGGTTTCGATAATATAGCCGCTATTTACTGACATATTTCCAGCTTCCATTTCCTCTATATCCACCTTAAACTGCTCATATAGTGCCTTGCCTTCCTCGGCGTATTTTTCGTTCAATGCATTAATGTCAGCAGATGAGCCCGAAATTTGAGGCACTTTAATGTCTGCTGTATATTCATCTTCCACCATCTCATAATTGGTAAATGTAAGCACCTGCACGATTGGTCCAATCACTGGTACATCTGCTAAATTTTTCGCCATTGCTGGACTTGTATTTAGCCCAACTGTGAACAGCACTGCTGCAGCCGCCGCAGATGTTAAAAAAATCGGTAGTTTGCGTTTCTTCTTTTGAGGTCGTTGTAAATTTTTTTCAATCATCATTTCTAGCTCATCAGGAATTGGTACATCCTTATATTGATCCTGTAATTTTTTTAACTTGTCATCCATTGACCAAATCCTCCTCCATCTCTAGCTCAATTTTTAACAGCTTTAATGCTTTATAAAGCCTAGATTTCGCTGTGCTTAATGGAATCGTCAAAATGTGTGCGACGTCTTCGATTTTCAAATCCTCAAAATAACGTAGCACAACGACCTCACGTAATTGTAGAGGTAAATGTTGCAATGCCTGCTGTAAATCAAGATTGCGGTATGTATCTTGCTCTGATAATTGAAGGAGGGCATCGTCTCCAATGAGTTCGACACGCTTTTGCTTACGCAGTAAATCAATCGCCGTGCGTACTAAAATTGTATAAAACCAGCTTTTCATTTGCTCACGATTTGTCAGCTTTTTCAGCGCGAGCCAACCTTTTTGAATACTGTCTTGCACGACATCAAGCGCATCTTGCTCGTTTTTTGTGTAGCTATATGCGAGTCTATATAGCGACTTTTGGTGCGTGCGAATAAATGTAATAAATGCATCTTCTAATTCTTCAATCATTCCTTGAAGCTCCTTTTTTATTCTGTCGACAATTATAAGACGGGTGGAAGGGGACGAAAAGTTTAAAGGGGTGGAAAATCTTTTCATAAAAATAGCATTTGCTCACGTTCATGCTTTTAGTATTTTTTAATTATTATCTAATAAATTTGTAAAAAAACAATAAGTTATTTTATTAGATTATTCAGAATATGGAAACCTTTATTTTTTTCTATTTACTTTAATTTGAATCTGTTGTATTATTCTAAATAATTTAAAAGATTGCAATGATTGGAAGTAATAAGGAACACTTATTGTATAGAGAGCTGTTGGTTGGTGAAAAACAGTCAGTAAATTCCCGAACTCGTCCAGGAGTATTTATACTGAATTTAAGTAGGTATAGACGGCAACTACCGTTATAGTTTAAGTGAGTTAATTTAAATATTAACTAATTAGAGTGGTACCGCGAATTGAACTTCGTCTCTTTGTTGAGACGGAGTTTTTTTATTTTTAATGTGCTAATCGAAAGGAGAAAAATTTTATGAACAATTGTTTTATTTGTAACAAACACGCTGGAAATATTCAAACAGCAGGAGCTATGATTTATGAGGACGAATATGTTTTTGTTGGACATATTGATAGAAATGGTAATCCAAACTATCTTGGGCATATTATGATTGATTTAAAAAGACACGCTCCGACACTTGCTGATATGACGATGGAAGAAGCAAAAGCGTTTGGGGTTATTATAGCTAGGATTAGTAAAGCTCTAATGGGGTCAGAAAGTGCTGAACACATCTATTCCTTTGTTTCAGGAAATTCTGTTCCACATCTTCATATGCATCTAGTAGCTCGTTATCCAAATACGCCAAAAGAATATTGGGGACCATCCGAAGTTTACGATTGGAAAGATGCTCCTATGGGTGACAATAATGATGTTATTGAATTTTGTAATCGCCTTAAAACGTATCTAGTGGATAATCCATATGAATAATATTAGTAAAGATTTTAGTTGGGTTGGTAGCGAACAAGATTTTGTCGATAAACTAAGTGTTGTTCAACTCAATCATATTTTAGTTGGGCGTTATGGTGGTAATTCTGATGCAGGACAGTATAAGAACGAAGATGGGTGTTTAGTTTGGTACAATGAAAAGGAAGATTGGGAGTTCGTTATTATTCTTGATGCTCATAATACATCAGAGAGTGCAAAAATCATTTTAGAACAATTTAATAAGGAAAAATATCTTATTAAAAGTTTATTATCCTCATCGGCAATTCATCAAACTCTTAAAAGATTGGAAGATAAAATCTTAAATATGTTTCAATCTGAGGAGTTCTTATCTGTTTGTCGAGAAGTTAAAGGAGAAACTGCTTGTTTAATTGTGGTAAGGAAAGGCAAGTATGTTTGGTGGTTTTCTGTCGGTGACTGTATACTTTGTTTATTTCATCAAGAATTAGCAGCACTAGGTCAGTATCAATTAAATCAAAGACAATTTTATGAATGGGTAGGACAAGTTAATACTTTTGAACAAGAAGTTCCTTGCTACACTATTGGGAGAAGGGAATTAAGGCAAGGAGAAAATCGTCTGTTCCTTACAACCGATGGATTAATAGACCAAATGAGCCTTGGAAGTCGTTTTAATTAAACGCAACTTTATATTTTAATTACCGTCTTTCTATATAATTTAGATAGAATTGGATATAGGAGATATATATGAAAAATCTTAAGTTCAAAGAATATAGTACTTTGCTATGTGTGAAAATCAATTTATTTACAGCCCTTATACTATTCATATTATTTATTTGTTCGAAGTTATTTATGGAAAATTTTCAAAATGATGCTTTCTCTGTTGTAAAAGAATTAGACAACGCAGCAGGAGCGATGATAGCAATCGTTTTAGTCGGTGGATTAGTAGGGATTTTATTGATTAGTTGCTCAATATTAGTACCATTGATAATTCCGCTTTTCAGTAATTTTAGCGATAATTTAAAATCACTGATAGGTCTTGTGATTGTTAACTTTGGAATAGGATATTTTCTTTTCTCGAACTTTACTTTACAGCTGGCTTTATATTATTTATTACCTGCATCTGTCGGAATGTATTTTTCAATGTATGTCAGATATAGCAAACGGAAAAATACCGAAATGCCAGAGATGGATATATGAATTTTCACTCTAAAAAGGGCGCCATCCTCCAACAAGGATAAGCGCTCAATTTTCATTTAAGGACCATTTAGTTAAAAGAAAAACGATTATATCAGAAGATCGAGTTTTGGTGCTACTCTAAATTGACTACTTACTTTCTATATTTTTAATTCCAGCAAGAAAGGCTCTAATCGTTATTATTAAGCTTTCATCCAAATCCAACGACATTTTAAATCCGCCCCTTTGCTCCAAAGCTGAAAACCCATGTAGTATACTGCGCAATCCTCTGACGGCATGCAAGGTATTATCCTTGTTTAAGTCAAATGTCTTTAAAACTCGAACGACAAGGTCAACGATTTTTTCTCCTGCCAATTGAACATTTACATCTTCAGGATTAGGAGCCAGCAGTGTTGCCTCATAAATTCCCGGATGTTTACGAGCAAAGCTAATGTAGGCTTTGCTTACTTCTAGTATAACGTCGTTAACTGAGGCCCTGGTCGCTGCCTGTGATAATTCGGCATAAAGCATTTCAAGTCCGTAAATCGCTAATTTTCTTCTTAAGTCCGGCAATCCACCGAAATGATTGTAGAGTGAAGGTGGGCGAATTTTAAGTCTTTTAGCTAGATTTGCAAGTGTGACCTCCTCTATGCCATGTTGATCTGCTAGAATCCCGGCTTCTTTTAATATTGACGCTAAATCAAGTCCGACTTTTGGTCTTGGTGACATGACAATTACTCCCTTATTTCAATTTGCATTCTAAACGATCAATAGCTTCTTCAATCAGTTTTATTGGATTTTCAATAATTTTCCCATGTCCAACTGCTAGAAGTGTTGGCTTTATCCCAGCTATTTTTTTAGCACTTTTTAATGCAGTTTCTTTACTCCACGTACCCCAAGCAGGAAATGGAAACAACGGTTTTACATCCCCCGCAACCGCAATCCCTCCTCTTACTTGCAGAGCATCACCGACTATGATTGCATTTGTTCTTATGTCAAGAAAAGACATTGAACCTGGGGTATGACCGGGTGTTTCAAAAGCCTTAAGAGAACCAATTTGATCCCCTTCCTTTAATAATTCATTCGCACGAGTTTTTAAAGTATTCGGCACTCCACCCTTAATAGGCGTTTGGTCTTCGTGGCTATCAAGTGAACGGTCCCCATTCATCAAGCGGTGATCTCTTTGTGAGATATAGACTGCAATATCCGGAAATCTTTTTTTAATTGCATCAAGTGCTCCAACATGATCTTCATGTGCATGGGTTAGTACAATTTTCGTAATGGGCTTACCTATCACTTCAGCTGCTTGAAAAATTCCCTTAGCAGCAAAGCCAAGAGCTGTATCAATTAAAGTCAATCCTTCCTCTTCCTCAACAAAGTAACAGTTGACCGGAAAAAGAATAGGCATAAAAATTAATTGGTATAGATACCCCTTTTTAATCATTTTCATGTTTCCGCACCCCTTTAACTAATAGTATTAGTTAAAATTTAACTAACACTATTAGTTTTGTCAAGAAATTTATTCCTTTTTTAAAATTTGTAATACTGCTGATTAGCTTGGAAGTACTGTTCGAGAAAAGGTTTGGAAGAATTGTACTTAAACAAACGGAGGAATTATTTTGATAACGATATTCCGCAATCGGGCGCTTTCCTGGAAAAAGGGGCGGGCGCGATTCTTTAATAAGGATCGCGTAACTTTTCATTAAAGGGCCATTATCTTGAATAACATTTTAAGAAAAGTTGGATACTTTTTGGATTATTTTGGTAGAATTTAATTAAGCGAGGGTAAGGGGGTTAATTAATATGAACGGTGATGCCATTGTTTGGATGATTATTTTTTTATCTATTGTGATTGGTGATGGTTTAGCATTGTATTTATACAAAAAAAAGAAAATCCCTTTATGGGTTTCTGCAATTGTTTTGGCTCTTTTATCTCTAGTGATAGTATCTAGTTTTGTATCATTAGGAATTTATTATGGTAATAAAAATCCTGGAAATAATGCTGGTGACGAATGGCAAGGAATCGCTTTTGCAGGAGGGTTTATAGCAATAGTCCTGGCTCTCAATGCAATTATTATGTTTGTCATAGGAGTTATTTTAAATATTTATACATTCATTAAAAAGAAACAAAAAACATAACTGCCTGGACTTTGAGAATAATGCTTGTATGTTGATATTGGTATTATATTGAAAATCAAATATTTTGAGAGATATTGAGGTGATTTATTTGAAGAAGGTAGTTACACTTCTTGCTTTCACTTTTATCGGAGTTTTTATAATAGGCTCTTTTCCTACGGTTACAAGTGCTTGTTCATGTATAGAATTACCAAGTGTAGAGGAAGAATTTGAACGTTCAAAAGCCGTATTTAGTGGGAAAGTTGTTGATATAAAAGTAAGAAAGAATTTAAAAGGATATACATCTAAATCCGTTCTTTTTGAGGTAACGAAGACATGGAAGGGTGTTGAACAAACACAAATTATTATTACCACTGGGCTAGATGATGGAGACTGTGGATATGATTTTATAAAGGGAAATGAATATTTGGTTTATGCAAAAGAATCAAGTATGTATGGGGCAAAATCGCTTGTAACAATCCTGTGTGATCGTACTGATGTGTTGAGTTCTTCACAAAAGGATTTGGAGATACTTGGACAAGGCCAGCCCCCAATTGAAGAAGTTAATTTAAGTGGTAAACATAATCAAATTTATATTTGGGCTACACTGGGAGGAGCCATTTGTATTGTTGTGTTTTTCATTTTAGTTAGAAGAAAGTTGAGTTAATGGTTGGAATAAATGATTAATATAGAAAGAATTACATCAAGCTTTTTTCCACAATCGGGAGCTATTATTGAATAACCTTCTTTTCTCCAGAGCAACAATCTTTTAAAACAGCCAAAAATAAACAAGAACCTTACTACGTTTGATATGTAATAAGGTTCTTAAAAATAATTTGAATTTGAATGGTTAACAAGAATGTTGTTGCTTAAAAGGATTACATAGTTTAAGTGAATTTAGTTACGTTGGTTGATGGTATCATTCAACTTTTTGCGATATTTGTCCTTCCAAGTTTGTTCATCCTTCACTAACTCGTCGCAGAAAGTAGCTACATCTTTGCCCGTAAGTTCAGTGACTGTCTTACCTTCCGCTACACCTTCCTCAAAGAGTTCTAGAATGCCGCAAAATATACGACTGCTATCCTTCCAGTCAGTGGGACCACCACCCGCAGTCCACAAATACTTTTGGATTGCTTTATAAGCGGTGCAGTACTCACGTGGAAGTGCCTTCGCACGTGCCTCCATCGCCCTCCATTCTTTTTTATCATCAAGACTTCCAACTATTTTTTCAAAAGATTTTTTAAAAAAACTCATTTTACTTACCACCTTTGATTTTAAGTTCGTTAATTTTGCTTGAGATGAATTCCCATTTTGCCCAAAAAACTTCAAGTTGTTTTTGTCCTGCTGCGTTGAGCGTATAAAATTTTCTAGGTGGTCCCATAGTAGATGGTTTTTTTTCTATGTTTACAAGATTATTTTTTTCTAGGCGCATAGTAATTGTATAGACAGTACCTTCAACTACATCAGTGAAGCCAAGTTGACGAAGATTTTGCGTAATTTCATATCCATAAGTTTCACCACGGCCTATGATTTCAAGTACACAGCCCTCAAGCACTCCTTTTAGCATTTCCGTAATGTTTTCCAAAAAATCCACTCCATTTATATTTCTAACTATCAGCGTTCTTTGTATCAGGTGCTTTGTTGTAAAGGTATTAAGTAATACCGACTACTGGTATATAGTATCACAGAATAGCTGCATTTAAAAGCTAACAATATTATGAATTAAAGCATTATATTTAAGAATGAAGGAACTTCATAAACCTTTATTGAATTTGTATATCAGTAATAAAGTTTTTTTGCTTTTAAAAGCTTAAGGTTTCAACAATAATTTTTTAAGGAATATTTACTTTTTAAAAAAGGGGTAATCAAAAAATGAAAAAATTGTTCTCAGGCGTATTTCTTACATTAATTCTAATCCTTACCTCGTCACCTACTTTTGCAGCAACCACTCAAATAAAAATTGACGGTGTTACGATTGTATCCGATGTGAATCCCGAAAGTAAGAGTAACCGTACAATGGTTCCATTACGTGTCATTAGTGAAATTTTAGGAGCCAACGTTAAGTGGTCGGATTCACAAGTCACGCTTACTAAAAACGATATGAAAGTAATCTTAAAACTTAATAGCAATAAAGTGGTGAAAAATGGTAAAACGGAGCTTCTTGATGTAAAGCCATACATGAAGAATAATCGTACTTTTGTTCCGATGCGTTTTATTGCCGAAACATTTGGCAGCAATGTCAATTACAAAAACGGTACAGTAACGGTTGATACAAAGCCATTGGTTATTGATGGTGTAAAAGTTAAAGCATTGCAGCACGAATATCATGCGACAATGGGCGGAGTAGTACAACAAATCAAAGGAAATGGTTATAACGAAGCCATTTATAATATTTTTATAGAAAACAAAGGAAGTAAGGTCGAACCGCCTTCAGATTACACCTGGTCAGTTCATAGCATCACAACTGGGGGGTATTATAAAGGTGGACAATATGATTTTCTAGACCAAGAAGGGAACAGCGTAGAACGTTTTGATATCTATAATTTAGTTCGAGGTTATGATGAAAAGTTGCCCCTTCCACCCCAAACTTTGATTCATGTGCCTACTGAAAATCAATGGTATTTATTTAGTGATCCCGCAAGACAAGCCATTGATCAATTAATTGATAGGGCTTCGGTGAATGGCTTTGTGACGGTTATTATTAATACAGTTCCATAAGGTATACAAAAGGTTTTCTTATTGTGTTAACAGGTGCTTTAGTGCAACAAGGGTTTATAAAGCAAACCTCCAGAAAAAGACGCTTTGGGAACGTATGTACTTTAACAAACGCATTAGAAAAAGAAGAAATAGTAGAGGAGAGATTAAATGAAAACCAATATAGAAGATCACATTACCGATGTTATGATTGAATTTGACTTTTCAGGAACAGTTCTTGTCAAAAATGATAAAAAAGCTTTAATAGAAAAAAGTTATGGTTACGCTAATCGTTCAGAGCAAATTGTAAACAGCTTTGATACACGATTTGGAATAGCATCGGGTTGTAAATTATTTACAGCGATAGCAATTTGTCAACTTGTGGAGGATGGGCTTCTTTCTTTTGATACAAAGTTAAAAGATTGTCTTAATATTTCTTTTCCTTATTTTGATAAGGATATAACTATTCATCATCTATTAACACATACAGCTGGAATACCTGATTACTTTGATGAGGAAGTTATGGATGAATTTGAAGAGTTGTGGATTAAGAACCCGATGTATCTAATAAGATCCTTGAAAGATTTTTTACCATTATTTCAGAATCAACCAATGAAATTAGGAGTTGGTGAAAGATTTCATTATAATAATGCGGGATACATTTTACTTGGACTAATTATAGAGCAGACAAGCAAAATTAAATTTGCTGATTACATTAAGGAAAATATTTTCAATAAATCTGGGATGACTGAGTCGGATTATTTTGAATTCGATTCTTTACCAATAAGAACAGCACTTGGGTATATTGACTTTCCTAATGGTACTTGGAAGACGAACATTTACTCATTGCCCGTAAAAGGTGGTTCAGATGGTGGAGCATTCGTAACCGTGAATGATATAGGGAATTTATGGGATGCGCTTATAAATAATGAATTATTAAGTGAAGAATACACTCACCAGTTACTTACTCCTTATATTAATACAAGTGATGATGATAATAGCTTTTATGGTTATGGGATATGGATTAAGAAAAATGGTAATGAAATTTTAAAATATCACATAATGGGTTATGACCCTGGAGTTAGTTTCCATTCTGCATTTTATCCTAAGTCTTTAATTAAAACTGTAATATGTTCGAACAAGTCTGAAGGAGCATATGACATTATGAAAGTAATCGAGGAAGAAATATTAAAATAAAACAAAAATCATCTGAGATTGTGAAACATTGTACTTAAAGTAACATATTCAGTCTGGGGAGGAATAATCTACAATTAATTCTCAATCTCTTACAGCTTTGAAAATTAACTTAACACAACGAATTTCTTCTTGAACCGATATATCTTTATTATTTACGTTATTCATTAAGAACCTCCTCAGTTGTTTCATCAATCGGTATTTTAGGATTAGGAATAGTTATAGTATTCAGTAAAGGAATTGTGCTATATTCAGCTAAAGGGCCATATTATGGAGCAAACTCAAATAGAATATTTTTACTTTTTTGACCATTATGGTAAAATATATTTGTAATATTTAGCGTTGATAGGGAAGAGTAAGTATTGGAGTTTTTATAGAGAGCTTCTGATGGTGGAAATGAAGCAAAACGAATTTACTGAACATGGCCTTTGAGCTTCGTACCGATATGTAGGCTACGACGAGATGAGCACTCGTTACAACAGCGGCGGTATGAGTTCGTACTGGCAGAGGCAAATAGTGTAAGCTATTTGTAAAATTAGGTGGTACCACGAGATAATTCGTCCTAATCGCAATTTGCGGTTAGGACTTTTTTTATTTTAAGGGGGAAACATAGAATGAATATATTAATCGGAGGCGCTTGGCCATATGCAAATGGTTCTTTGCATTTAGGTCATGTAACAGCACTTTTGCCAGGAGATATTTTGGCAAGATATTATCGCTTAAAAGGTGAAAATGTGCTTTATGTATCAGGTAGTGATTGTAATGGTACGCCAATTTCAATACGGGCTAATCAAGAAAATACTACAGTCACAGCAATAGCAGATCGCTATCATACTGAATTCTTACAATGCTTTAATGAATTAGGATTTACCTATGACCTATATACAAGAACTGATGCATCACATCATCATAAAGCTGTACAAAATATATTTTTAAAGCTTTTAGAGAATGGCTTTTTATTTAAAAAAAGGATTGAGCAAGCATACTGTACAGTAGATAATCAATTTTTACCAGACAGATTTGTGGAAGGAACATGTCCAAATTGTGGGGCAAAAGCACGTGGAGATCAATGTGACAATTGTTCAGCTATTCTAGATCCACTTGATTTGAAAGATAAAACATGCAAAATTTGCGGAAATGAGCCAGAGATTCGTGAAACGGAACATTATTATTATGAGTTTAGTCATTTTCAACAGCAATTAGAGAACTTTGTTAATGAAGCATCTAGTGAAGGAAGATGGCGAGAGAATGCCGTACAGTTAACTAAACGTTATTTAATTGAAGGATTACCAGATAGGGCTGTCACAAGGGACTTACCTAATGGTATTTCTGTACCTGTAGATGGTTTTGAAGAAAAGAAAATCTATGTTTGGATTGAAGCAGTAGCAGGATATTATACAGCAAGTTTAGAATGGGCAAAACAAAATGGAAAAGATGTTTCCGAATGGTGGAATGAGGAAGCCGTTTCCTATTATATTCATGGTAAAGATAATATTCCGTTTCATACAGTAATTTGGCCAGCAATCTTAATGGGTCTAGGTCAAGAGGGATTACCAACACATATTGTTTCAAATGAATATTTAACATTAGAGAAAAGAAAACTTTCCACAAGTCAAAATTGGGCAGTTTGGGTACCAGAAATATTAAAAGATTATCATCCAGATTCGATTCGCTATTTTTTAACAATCAATGCTCCTGAAAATC
Organism: Lysinibacillus sp. 2017; assembly: GCF_003073375.1. Taxonomy (NCBI): domain Bacteria; kingdom Bacillati; phylum Bacillota; class Bacilli; order Caryophanales; family Bacillaceae; genus Lysinibacillus; species Lysinibacillus sp. 2017. Next base: position 2,095,801 of record NZ_CP029002.1, on the reverse strand, counting down.
GTGACGCCGATTTTTCTTGGCGAGAATTTATCTACAGTCACAACAGTGAACTATTAGGTGCATTTGCCAATTTTGTGAATAGAACGTTGAAATTCATTGCAAAATCCTTTAATCACAAAGTCCCTCAAGCAAAAGTAAACAACAGTATTAAATTAGATGTGGAACACTTATATACAAAAGTTGGGGAACATATCGAATCAGGTGAAATGAAACAGGCAATTGAAGCTATTTTTAACTTTATTCGTACATCAAATCGCTACTTTGATGAAGAGCAACCATGGACTACAGTTAATAGTCATATTAAAAAATGTGAAGAAACGCTTGCAACTAGTGTTTACATTATTCAAAATTTAGCTCAATTATTACATCCCTTCTTACCATTTGGAAGTGAAAAGATTCGACAAATGTTGGGTACATCTTTACACGGATGGGATGAAGTTGCTGACTTACCAACGGAACTTAATAATGTAGAACCTTTATATGTAAGGATTGATGTAAAAAAAATAGAAGAAGAACTTCAAAAATTAGAAGAAGCATATAAGTGAGTTTAAGTTTTAACAACCAATTTTTTGTGACGATAAGCCTTTTAGGCGATTTCTTGGAATTGAAGCATTATATTTAAGAATGAAGGAACTTCATAAACCTTTATTGAATTTGTATATCAGTAATAAAGTTTTTTGCTTTTAAAAGCTTAAGGTTTCAACAATAATTTTTTTAAGGAATATTTACTTTTTAAAAAAGGGGTAATCAAAAAATGAAAAAAATGTTCTCAGGCGTATTTCTTACATTAATTCTAATCCTTACCTCGTCACCTACTTTTGCAGCGACGACTCAAATAAAAATTGACGGTGTTACGGTTGTATCCGATGTGAGTCCCGAAAGTAAGAGTAACCGTACAATGGTTCCATTACGTGTCATTAGTGAAAATTTAGGAGCTAACGTCAAGTGGTCGGATTCGCAAGTCACGTTTACTAAAAACGATATGAAAGTAATCTTAAAACTTAATAGCAATAAAGTGGTGAAAAACGGTAAAACAGAACATCTTGATGTAAAGCCATACATGAAGAATGATCGTACTTTTGTTCCGATGCGTTTTATTGCCGAAACATTTGGCAGCAATGTCAATTACAAAAACGGTACAGTAACGGTTGATACAAAGCCATTGGTTATTGATGGTGTAAAAGTCAAAGCATTGCAGCACGAATATCATGCGACAATGGGCGGAGTAGTACAGCAAATCAAAGGAAATGGTTATAACGAAGCCATTTATAATATTTTTGTAGAAAATAAGGGAAGTAAGGTAGAAGCTCCTGCTAATTATACGTGGATAAGTTATCCTTCAATTGGTGAATATTATAAAGGTGGTCAATATGATTTTCTAGACCAAGAAGGGAACAGCGTAGAACGTTTTGATATCTATACTTTAGTTCGAAGTTATGATGAAATGTTACCTAGTCAACCCTTAGTTTTGATTCATGTGCCTACTGAAAATCAATGGTATTTGTTTAGTGATCCCGCAAGACAAGCCATTCATCAATTAATTGATAGGGCTTCGGTGAATGGCTTTCTGACGGTTATTATTAATACAGTTGTATAAAAAGTGTTTTCTTATTGTGTTAACAGGTGCTTTAGTGCAACAAGGGTTTATAACGTATACGAAATAACTTAATAAACGTTCCAAAATGAAAGTTAGGTAATACATCTGAAAGGTACGATTGTTGTTAAATCAACGTTCGTGCCTTTTTGAGATGACTATTGTTTATACAGACTTTTATGCAACGCTATAAAAACATAGCTACGATAGGACTTTTTAAGATTTTGCAGAGCATGTTATCTGAATAAAAACCTGTATATAGAGACAATTTATTGATGCTTTAAACCTTTAATTTTTTTAATAATATTTGAAAAATAAAGAATGTGTTCTTTCGTTGATTGGACGTCAATTTTCAATAAACTTAAAATGCCTTTCACATACCATAGTTCTAATGTTTGATAAAATTCTTTCAAATTAACCGAATCCTTACAAGCTGACAGAAATTCTTGATTGTATGAAGGAAATGCCTCTAAATTCTGCGGTAAATATGAAGCGAAAATGGCGACTAAATCAAAATACTGTGGTCCTTTACGAGCTTCACTGAAATCAATAAAACAAACATTTTGTCCAGCAGTATGTAAAATATTCCAAGCACCTAAATCTCCGTGAATCCAATTCGTTTGAGTATTATCCAATGCTTTTAACTTTTCGATGGAAGGGGAAAGCTCATTATAAATCGTTTGATAGTGATTTTTTAAAAGTTCTTTTGTATCCGTCCATAACATATCTAATGCGAAACGATTTGAACGTTCTGGTTCATAATGAAAATCATTTAAATTTTTTTCTAACATTTGATAAGTATTTAAAACCTTTTGTAAGGGGACTTTTTCATTTATTGAAGGTACATAAACTTGCAATTGATATAAATTTTTATTTACTTCAATAAATGGTTCATCAAAATTTGTCGTTAAAATCTCACTCACAATATCTTTACTTCTCTCACTAATATGTCGTATAAGTTTATACTCAAAATAAGCTTGTTCTTTTTTATCAAGAGATTTTAAAATAAATTTCCTTGAAGTACTTGTATGTAATAAATGGGTTGAAGCCGTTTTACCCTTAGTCAATAGCGTGCTATTTGTAATTGAAGGTATACCAAATAATTTTACTATTTCTTCAAAATTGATCATAAATTACAACCCCTTTTCGCAATTAAATATTATAACAATTATTAACTGAATATCCTATTTAAAAAACGTTCCAAATAAAAGGTTGGACACGTTACGATAGAAATAACGACTGGAGGTAGTTTTTATGGATTCTAATTATAACTGTTTTATTAAAATCTGTTTCATAAGTGGCGATTTTCAATGTGATGTTTCAAGTGACACACAGTTATTTAGTTTTAAATCAGGTATAGGTTTTATAGCCATCCCACATTTTTTCTCTACTCTTTCTTCTCTATACAAGGGAGAAATCCATGAAGAAAAATTGTATTGTCATGGAAACGAGGATTACTATATATTTTCCAGTGATGGTTCAAATCTTAATATTGAACATATAGCCCATTACCCAGAGGACAACTTTACATATCAATTTAAACTAACTGAGTACATCAAAGCTATTTGTATAGGATTCCAAAACTATCTCCAACAGCTTGAACAAAAAGAAATACTACCTTTAAAAATGCAGGAACAAGCTCATCCATTAGAAAATGAGGTGTTAGCTGCTTTTCATGATTTTTCATTACTTTTAAATCGCTAAAACGATAACGTCCCCAATCAGCAGCTATAGCAAATACATTGCCTTAGCTGCTTTTTCTTTAATTAGATACAAATGCTACGATGTTCATGTACAATCGCACTCACTTAAAGATGTACACTTTTGCCTCACTTTCTAGCATACTAATCATGAGGTGATTAGTATGTACATAACGCTAGATGTTCAAACGAATTTTGAAATTAATAGTCTTTCAGACTTACCAAAATTCAAACAGTTAATGGAGAATTTAAAAATGAAAATTAACAAAAGCCAGTTGGCTAGAGAAATGGGTGTGGATCGACGTACAGTTGATAAGTACCTAAATGGATTTACACCAAAAGAAACAAAAGAAAAGGCATCTATTTTAGATGATTATTATGAGGTAATCGCTGCACTACTGTCGGAGGATTCAAAGCAGGTGTTTTATTACCGCCGTATACTTTGGCAATATTTAAAAGACAATCACGGTTTAGAATGTGGTGCTTCTACATTCCGTCGCTATATCGCAAAGACACCCGAATTCGCAGCTTATTTTACAGATCAAATGCGTATTCCCTCACCGAAAGGTACGACAAGATTTGAAACACCACCAGGTCAACAGGCACAGTTTGATTGGAAGGAAAGCATTCCTTTTGAGACAAGTGATGGTGAAAAAGTAGAGGTAAACGTAGGTGCGCTGGTTCTAGGGTATTCAAGATTCCGTATATTTACTCTGACATTGAGTAAAACACAAGATGTTTTGTTCTCATTTTTAACCGAAGCATTCGAAAAAATTGGGGGTGTTCCAAAAGAGATCGTAACTGATAACCCAAAAACAATTATGGATGTGGCACGAACAGAACAGTGTTCAGGAAAAATAAATAGCAGGTTCGCCGCTTTTGCGAAGGATTTTGACTTTAAGGTACGACCATGTATAGCACGGCGTCCTCGTACAAAAGGTAAAGTAGAAACACAGATGAAATTTATTGATGAAATCCATGCATATCAAGGTCAATTGACCTTAGAAGAGCTCTATCATTTCATTGAAAAGTTAATGAATCGATTGAATCAATCTTTCCATCAAGGGTCAGGCAAAATACCCGTATTTGCTTTAGAAAAAGAAAAGAGCTCCCTACTTCCGCTACCCGCAGAAAAGATAAGGAACTCTTACCGTATCAAGCATCAGCTTGTACAAGTAAACACATCAAGTATGGTCTCCTACAAAGCCAACCAGTATTCAGTCCCCACTAAGTACATTGGCCAAAAAGTTGGGATACAAATACATGATGATCAATTATGGATTTATTATAACATGGAGTGTATTGCACAGCATCTTATATCGAATCGAAAATTAAATATTCGTCCTTCAGATTATAAAGAAACCTTGCAAATTTCTGCACCTCGTTATCCAGACATTGATACTTTAGCGAAAAACAATCTAAAAGCTATTGGAGAGGTGTATGACACATGATACAGCAAACAAATTATCAGCAACTTTTGAAGAACTTAGAGTATTTAAAATTAAAACAAATGGTTACACATTTAGATGAAGTCGTGGACTTCGGCATCCACAATCAAATGTCATTTATCGATACGTTGATTAAATTAACAAATTATGAAATTGATTTACGTGAACACAATATGATTCATGCGATGGTAAAAGTGGGTGCCTTCCCAAATCTAAAAGAGATAAAGGACTATGATTTCGACTTCCAACCGTCAATCAACCCGCAACAGATTCATGATTTTCTTACATTACGTTTTATTGAGAGTAATGAAAACATCGTATTTTTAGGCCCTAGTGGTGTGGGTAAGACCCATTTAGCCTCCGCTATCGGGATTGCGGCTGCAAAAAAACGTACAAGTACGTATTTTATAAAATGTCATGATTTGATTCAGAACTTAAAAAGGGCTCGCCTAGAGAATCGTCTAGAGAGCCGCTTGAAGCATTACACAAAATATAGGTTACTTATTATCGATGAAATTGGTTATTTACCCATTGATCCGGAGGATGCAAAACTCTTCTTCCAGTTAATCGATATGCGTTATGAAAAACGAAGCACAATCTTTACAACAAACGCTAACTTTAAATCTTGGGACGAAGTGTTTCAGGAGCCTAAGTTAGCCAATGCGATTTTAGATCGCATTTTACATCACGCAACGGTTGTAACAATCATCGGTAATTCTTATCGTTTGAAAAACCATTTAGCTCCAGAAAGTGAGTAATTTTATACACAGTTAAGTGAGCGTTTTTGTACATAGATTAATTGACATTTGTAATTAGATTCCCACTCCGCTTCGGGAATATTTTTTTCTTTTAATAACACAAACAATACTGCCGATATACGAGTTAATAGTAGTATTTAATAAAGGGGTGTTATAAGTGATTGGAAAAATTCAAACAACACAATTAAATACATTAGGGGCAGTTCAACACAAAAATATAATGAAAGTGCCAGAATCCAAATTCCAAAAATTAGGTTATCATTAAATGAGATTAATTTTAGTACTGAAACAACTATAGAATGGATGAAAACGGAAGACTTCTTTTACCAGAAGATTATGTTCACAAATATGAACAGGTAGAAATATAAAAAAAGCTAAAGAATAATCCAGAGTGCAGTATGATTGTTTGAAAAATTATGCTCTTGCTAGGAATATAATAATTAATTTTTTACCAATTAACTGTAAGTTTTATTAGCCGATAATATAACATAATACGAATTTCAAAAGGGGATGTTTGAAATGAGGTCAGTAGGCATTGATGAAATAACATTAAAATTACTGGGTGTGGAAATATCAGATAAGAAAGTACAAATGCCTGTGCCTAAATTTAATGGTGCAACAGGTATTCCGACAAAATTAACTCCAGCGATGAGTGAAGAAAAATATAAAGAAGCAATTATTGCACAGGCTAAAAAGGATTTTGAAAATGGTAAGTTTGGTGGTCATAACAATTCTTCTTATATGGTATTAAAGAACAGCTTTGTTTCTGTCGTATCACCTGACCGTAAAGGTTCAATCGCACAAATGATAAGACAAATACCAGCCTTACAGCGTGGTAAAGTCAGTTATTTAGAGGTAAAGGACGCAAAGGGAAATCTTACGTCTACCTATTCGCCTCATAACGGTTGGCACGCAATTGGTACAAAAGATGAACAGCGTCGTGAAAGTGCATTTGATGCAATTTATACAGAAGCGTGGCGTGCATTAAAAGCAGAAGCACAGCAGCAAGTAAAACCAACGTCAGGTTCGATTGATACATTTATTTAAGTTATACAAATACATACAAAATAACGTTTCCAAACCAAAGTTAGGGAACCAACAACCCCCATTCAATTGAGAGGGCACTGAAAAAGTCATTCAATTATAGGTAGAGCGTCATGGAACGAAAATTCGTTCCATGACGCTCTTTTTCTTCGATGCCGTTGATTTCCATTTCGGCGGACGCGTTTCGCGGGCACGGCTCCAGCCTTCTCCCTCGCTATGCTCAGTCCGGGTGCTTCCGCTCGTGCTGTTCCCGCAGAAGTCGCCGCCTCCATTCCAATCAACTAGAACCACTTTCATCAGAAAAATAGCTTTCCTCTTCTTACAACCTTTCAGATTTCTTGTATAATAAAAGGACTAATAAAAGGTGGTGCGACCATGATTTCTAAACAAGAAACGTTGAATTTAAGCCCTTATATGGCGTTGTACGATTTAATCATTCCAAAAGACAATATGCTTCGCCGAATCAATGAGCTCGTAGATTTTTCATTTATCCTAGAAGAACTTCAGTCAAAATACTGTTTAGATAATGGCCGTAACGCAATTCCACCGATTCGCATGTTTAAATATTTACTATTAAAAGCGATTCACGACCTATCGGATGCCGACCTTGTCGAGCGTTCGAAATACGACATGTCCTTTAAATATTTTTTAGACATGACCCCAGAAGAGGATGTCATTGATTCAAGTTCGTTGACAAAATTCCGTCGACTTCGTCTTCAAGATATGAATCTATTAGATTTACTGATTCAGAAAACCGTTGAAATTGCCTTAGAAAAAGGGCTACTACTCAGTAAAATGGTCATCGTTGACGCTACTCATACAAAGGCTCGTTATAATCAAAAATCGCCAAAAGAATTTTTACAAGAAAAGTCGAAAAATTTGCGAAAAGCTGTGTATCAATTGAATGAAGAAATGGTTGGGAAATTTCCAGCGAAACCTACATCGAATGAAGTCGCAGAAGAATTAGACTACTGTCGTCAAGTAGTGGAAGTGGTAGAAACACAATCAAAGGTTGCACAAATCCCGGCTGTAAAAGAAAAGTTAAATGTTTTAAAAGAAGTAATTGATGATTATGAGAACCAGTTAAGCTATTCGAATGATCCGGATGCACGCGTAGGGCATAAGTCAGCCGATTCTTCTTTCTTTGGTTTTAAAACGCATATTGCGATGAGTGATGAACGAATTATTACAGCAGCGGTTGTGACGACAGGTGAAAAAAGTGATGGTCATTATCTTCAAGAACTAGTTGAAAAAAGTAAAGAAGCAGGTATGGAAATTGAAGCAGTGATTGGTGACGCCGCTTATTCTGCGAAAGATAACTTACACTATGCCAAATCAAAAGAGCTCCAATTAATTTCAAAGTTAAATTCAGTCATTACAAACGGTAGCGGACAACGAAAAATTGAATTTGATTACAATAAAGATGCCGGGATGTTTGTCTGTCCAGCTGGGCATCTAGCTATTCGAAAGACACTTTCTACGAATAAAAATAAGAATAAAAATCCGAAAATGTCCTACTACTTTGATATTGAAAAATGTAAAGTTTGCCCGATGCGTGAGGGCTGTTATAGGAACGAGGCAAAAAGTAAAACCTATAGTGTGACCATTAAATCAACGGAACATGAAGAACAATCGATTTTCCAAGAAACAGATGCATTTAAAATGCTGGCGAAAAATCGTTATAAAATCGAAGCGAAAAATAGTGAGTTAAAAAATCCACATGGCTATAAAACAGCCAAATCTGCGGGTTTATTTGGCATGCAAATTCAAGGAGCCACAACGATATTCGCAGTGAATCTTAAACGAATATTGAAACTGCTAAATGAAAAAGAGTAAGAAGTAGGCAAAGAATAAGGCACTTTCTATTCGTTTTCGAATGGAAAGTGCCTTATTTTTGTTTGAAAAATTAATTCGTCATAAAAAACGTAAGTTTTTCAGTGCCCTCTCAATTGAATAGGGGTTATTTTGCTGCTTATGAACAGTAGATCCCCAAACCACTGTTTTGGAAGGTTTGTGCTTTATCGAAATGAATAGTTTATATCTAAAAATATTTTTTCATAGTGTCACAAATGCCCATTGATTTCAGTTATATATGTTAGAAAGGAGGGAACCACTTTGACTGTACTGAATAAATCCAAGGAAAATTCCAATCTAAATATAAAATCCATCGTGGAACAAGTTAAAACAGGTGATATCCATGCCTATACAGAAATAATTTGTTGCTTTCAAAAGCCCATCTATATTTATTGTTACTATTTGCTAGGCAGCAAAGAAGATGCTGAGGATGCTTCACAAGATATTTTTATAAAGGGATTAGAGAATATTAATAAATTTTCTTATAATACTTCTTTCTCAGGATGGCTTTATAAAATTGCTCATCATCATTGTATTGACTTAATAAAAAAGAAAAATAAAGGATATAAATTTTGGACAGGTTTTACGAAGGATCATACAAATCAGACTCATATACAAGAGTCTAGCTATGACAACATCATTCACGAGTTATTAGAAAAATTAAATATGGACGAAAAAAGGATTCTGCTTCTTCGATCTATAGAGGAATATAGTTTTGATGAGATTGCTTCTATTATGGGACTTAAGACAACTACTGTACGAAAAAAGTATGAACGACTACGTAAAAAATTGGTGAAGGAAAATAAGTTAGGAGAGGATATTTATGGACACTCGTTCAAAACTTGAAGATAAGGAGTTAGCTCAGATAGAAAGACTTATTCGAGAAACACCTATTGAAGTTGATTTAGTTGATCGTACTATGAACAAATATGAAAGTAAACGTAACACAAAGCAACGAGAAAGTTTTAGAACTCATATGAAAATACGTCAAAAGCTGATGATAATTACCGCCTCTGCAGCAATGATTTTTAGTTTGACTATTGTTATGGGGTTAATATCGCCAACGATGGCGGCGACGATGAAAGAAGTGCCTTTATTATCATCTGTTTTTAAATTTACAAGGGATCTTGGTCTACACGCCGCAGATGAAAAGGGACTCTCAACAAAATTGAATTCAAGTGTTACGCATGAAGGCTTTACATTAAATGTAACAGAAGTAGTGTATGACGGTACACGTGTTGCAATTGGGATTGAACGCCACCATATAGAGGGTGAAAATTCAAAAGAAAGTTTATCAGAACAAATAAGTAAGATTGAGTTTTTACTAAATGGTGAACCATTGGATCACACTAATTTTAGTGGTCTTTTTTTACAACCAAGTAAGGATAATAATTCCGTAATTTTAGAATTTTCAGATTTGAAGAATCAAGGTGGAAGTCCTTTCCCAAAACAGTTTGATTTGACATTATCCACTACAATAACTGGGATTTCTGAACCGTTTAAAATAGATATTCCAGTGAGTGATATTGGAAACTATGTAAACCTACAACCTAATATAAGTAGAAAACACAAAAATAATCAGCTTACTATTGAACAAATTATTCTAACGCCCATTACAACTAGTATTACGACAAGAATAGCCTTGCTTGATAAATCAACTTCTGTAGATTTCCGGAGTGGAATTAATATCGCAGTTTTTGATGAACAAGGGCGTGAACCAAGACTAGTTCATGGCAATGGCCGCCGTGAGACGAATAAAGGAACTAGCGATTTGATCATGGATTTACGGGTTCATCCATTTGAAACCTTACCAAAAGCTATTACAATCAAACCGTATATTCATCTTTATGACGGTGAGGGATCATACCAACTGGATGAAAACGGCGACCCGAAGATTCAATACATTCCTGAGCTAGAAATAACAATACCAATTAACTCAAAAGAATAAAATAGTAAAGAAAGTGCGGCAGAGCTCACTTTCTTTACTATCTAGTACTTCAAACTATCTTTTTACCTCAAAATAATAAGTACCAAGTATTGCCCCGTTAGATTTATAAGCGTGTGGATTAACTTGAAAAGGGATTGTTCCTTCTTCAGATAAAGGGCCATTTTCTTGAATAACAATAACATAAATTCAATACAAATATGGATAATTATGTTAATTTATAATAGTAATGTGTAATGAATCAATTAAGGCTAATAATCCACTATTGGGGGGAAACAATGAAAAAAGGTCAATTAGATGTTATTAACTTAGAGAAATTAATCCAAGATCAAACTGATTATATTAATTTTATCGTAAGTGAAGTTAATGACCACGCTCTTAGAATAGCTGTTATTAATGGGGAATTCCACTGGCATAAACACGAGGATTGTGATGAATTATTTTATGTGTTGGAAGGAGAACTATTTATCGATATAGAAAACAATGAGACAGTATCTCTTAAACCAGGTGAAATATTTACTGTTCCAGCTAATACAATGCATCGAACTCGTTCAAATGAACGGACAGTTAATTTGTGTTTTGAAAGAACCAGTAATGATATAAATGGATAGCTAATTAGACAATATTCAGCGTATCTCTTCAATAAAGTGTTATAGCGCGCGCAAAAATAATTTATAAAATATACAAATTAAAGTTTCTAAATAAAAATTTGGGAAGACACAAAACCCCAAGAAATGCTATGAAAACAACATTTCTTGGGGTTTCCTTTAGTGGCTTTATTTAAAAAGCGAACTTCAACAAACGGGCGCTTTTCTTTAATAGGAGAGCGTCCTTCTTCATGAATAGGGCCAAATTGTTGAATAAAACATTTTATGCAATGTTTCCAAATGCCGCATTTGTTGCATTTTCCTTAGTATTTTTAAAGAATAAAAAAGTCCTTATATTTTTTCTCATATCTACATAGATGTTTCATTTTGGAAATAGTGGTAGAATTATCAGAAAAAATAGGGTGGATTTAAAGTGAAAAAAAGATTAGGTTGTCTCCACGCCCACTACTCAAATATTGAATATATCGAAAAAGCACTTTTACCATACGATATTGAATGCGTACATTTTGTAGACCCTGCTTTAATGTATCGAGTGACATCGGATAAGAATTTTCATGTCCTCGATGCTCAAAATAAAGTGAACGAACAAATAGAGTGGATTTCAAAGTCAAATGTCGATGGGATTCTCATTACGTGTACGAATTATATTGCCATATTACAAGAAGAAAAATTATCAATATCTATTCCAATCTTCAAAATTGATGAACCTTTTTTTGAACACATTTGTAACATAGAACAGCCCCAAATGCTTTTATTTACAAACCCTGCGACAGTTAAGGGAAGTATTGAACGTCTTAATCAGTATGCTAAACAGCAGAAAAAGTCAGTAGATGTAGAGGCGATTACCATTAATGGCACGTTTGAATTAATTATGCAAGGTTTAAAAAAAGAATATAACAATAAACTAATAAGTTTTATAACTGCTGCTATTCAGAAAAACAAAGTGATTTCAGTTGCCCAATTATCAATGGTTGATGCTGCTAAGGAAGTTGAGTATATGACATCTACGTCAATCATAAACCCATTGGACACATTAGTTTCGTACATAACTAAACAATTGGAAATGGAAAAGTAGGAATTCCAGCCTAATTAGAAGCGTTTAATATAATCTACACGAAATATAAATAATGCCTAGGAAAATAATGATCTTCAACAATCTGGCACTTTTTTTTAAAAGGAAAGAGTCTTTTAAGGGCTATATTGTGGAATAAAAAAATATAAGAGTAGAAATTTATGATAAGATTAATTTGAAGATTCTAACAGATAAGAATCGTTGTTTAGAAAGAGGGGGAAGAAGTGTCGTATTGCAAAGTTCGTAAGGCAGAGATTTATTATGAAGATATAGGTGAAGGTAAACCAATTTTATTAATACACGGATTTACTCTTGATCATAGAATAATGAGTGGTTGTATGGAGCCAATATTTACTTTAAGGGATGGATGGCGGAGGATTTATATTGACTTACCTGGAATGGGGTTAACAAAGAATTATAACGAAATTAGTAGTTCAGATGATATGTTAAACGCGCTTACTGATTTTATCGAAGCTGTACTTCCTAATCAAGAATACATAATTGCAGGAGAATCTTATGGTGGCTATATAGCAAGTGGACTTATTGAAAAGCAAAAAGAACGAATACTTGGAGCTGCATTTATTTGCCCTGTTATTATTCCACAGCTAGACGATAGAACGGTTGAGAATCATAGAATTTTTAGAAGAGACGGAGAATTTATAGAAAAACTATCAAAAGAAGATTTAGCCGTTTTTAGTAGCAATCAAGTTATACTGGATGAGTATAATTGGTTACGTTATAACAAAGAAATTTTATCTGGATGTAAAATTGCAGATGAACTACTTTTGGTAAAGGTTAAGAAGAACTATGAATTTTCATTTAAAGTTAATCAGTCTATTTTTACCAGACCTAGTTTATTTCTTTTAGGCAGACAAGATTCTTCTGTTGGATACAAAGATGCATTAAACATAATGGAATACTATCCAAGAGGGTCATTTGCAATATTGGATATCGCAGGTCACAATTTACAAATTGAGCAACCTCAACTTTTTAGTTCTTTAGTAAATGAATGGTTAGATAGAACAGAGGAATTACTATAAACTAGCTAGTAAGGAGCTTGTTCAGCAATCGGAAAACGTTGATTTAACAATGCTCCTGCCTTTTTCGTTTTTCCAAAACTTTTATTTGGGAACATTATTTTGTATGTAAATGTATGAATAGGCAGTTATTCATACATTCTATTTTTTTGAATCATATAAGAATTCTTTACTTTAAGAGTAATATGTTGATATAGCTAAAATAAAAATTCCCATGACTATCTGTAACATATACTTACATTTTTACCTCCTAATTTAAGACGTTGAACTTTAAGAAGGATTGCCTTTGGAATTGTGAAAACAAGAATAAAGTAGTTATGGAGGTCAATTATGAGTATATTTTTAAAATCCAATAATACACGTACTAATATTAATGTAAGCAAAAAGGAAATAGCATTTTCTGTTTTATTTTCATTGATTTTCGGATTTATATTGGGTTTCGTTGCTAAAATACTAGATTCACCTATAATTCCCAACGAAATTTCAATTTTGTCATTTATAGGTAGTAACTGGGGGATATGGATATTCATTTCTACTTTGGTGGCTGTATATTCATACACGCCTAAATTAGCCGCAACACGTGTTTTTATATTCCTTATTTCAATGCTATTTTCGTATTATATATATTCAATATTAGTTCTTGGACTTTTTCCATTAAAATATATTATTTTTTGGTGCATCGTTGCATTACTATCAACACTTCCAGCCTATATACTGTGGTTTTCTCATGCTGATAATTTCATTTCCAGTATTCTAATAGCATTACCTATATCTGTAATTTCATTTGATGGATATAAAATCTACCTTTCTACGGTAGAGTATTATGAAAAATTTAGGCAGTACGAAGATATTATGGTAAGTGATGGAGATTATTTTTATATGCTAGGTACTGAAATAACATATTCTTTATTGATAATTATTATTTTATTTCTTGTTCCTAAAAGAAGAAAACAATGTCTATATATTATTCCTTTTTCTATAATTGTGTTTTCTGCATTAGTGGCCATAATAATTTAATTATTAGAATCTATATGATATTTTAATCGATACCGTCTTCCAGCTTCGTTGATTGAAGCAAAGAAGGGAACATACTGGACCTAAGCAGCTAAAATCAAACGCTTTATTCAATTGAATAGAGGTTAAAAGCGTCTTTTGGTAACCTAATTGTAAAAAGCAGCCAAGATAGTTTATAAGTCTTAGCTGCCATAATTGTATACTCGTTTATCTTCTCAATATCACGTTTAACTTAGTTTCATAACATTGGAGCTTAGGAATAGCATAAAATATAAGGCAAAAACGCTGAATAATATTATTCTTTCTTTCCGAGCAATAAATGAGATACAAGTTAGAACTATCGCTATCCCAGAAATCACACTAAATAACGGATCTTTAAGAATTAAGCTTAATACGAAGCCAATCATAAATACAGAAAATGAAATGCTTTTTAAGGTATAAAAGAATCGCTGGCTGCCCGTTTCAATGATTCTCCACTGTCCTAAGTATTTAGCAGCTTCCTTTTTCGAAGGTACAGTTAAATTTTCTTCTGCAAATTGTAGATAAATTGGCTGGATATAAGGCGCATGCCCATCAACCGATTCATAACCCCAATAAAAAGGACTGTCTTTCACCTGAAAAGGTACAATTGGTGGAAAGATTGCTTGTTGTAAAACATCTCTGTCCGTATTATGAAATGTTGGAAGGGCAATTTCCGCATCATAGGAGAAGATAACACGTTGCCCTTCTAGTTCACCAAAATAGCGAGTCCATTTTAACGTGCGGACATTGCTAAATAAAAAATGGAATTTTTTCTTTTTTTGCATATAAGCTACACTACAATCCACCGGAATCCAACCAACATTTTCTACAAAAAACTCATTCCATACATGTGCATTCACTTTTCCATTCGCCCACGTGCCGACAACGGTTCTACAAGGAATACCGAGTGAACGACAAAGTGAAGTAAATAAGAATGAATACTCCCCACAGTCACCTTGTTTCGTCTGTAAAAATGATAGGGTGCCTCTACTTTTAGGTGGGTAAACATATTTGTATTCATTCACTAAATAATAAAAGATTTCCTTAGCTTTCTCAGTAACGGTGTCAGCCTGAGCTGTGATTTGAAGCGCTAAGTCTTTCATTTTTGAATCAACTACAATTAATGTGCCACTTCGCAAATAGTAGGCTTTCTCTATTTCAGAAAGCTGCGTTTTGTTACATGGCTTTTGTGTATCGATGGCATAATGGATGGTAAACAATTCATTTTCATTTAAGGTTAACGTAAACACAGTATTTTGACCATCATCAACATATTTATTTTCGGCCTGATGTGAAGCACTTGTATCAGGATGATCCATAGGAAGTGTTGTCCAAATCTTTGTTTTGCCTTTATTTAAGTTATGGTATGAATATGCTATGTTCACTCGGTTGCTCATATTCGCCTCCTGTTAGTATAGAATCGGTTAGTATCAGAAGTGAAAATGGATTTTTTTGAAATTATCCATTATTCTGAATTTTACCTTCTATAATAATGTACGGTTGTTAATAAGATAAGTTTCAGTGGGGAGGGAAAATGTACATTTAATTCTCAATCTATTAAAATGGAAATATAAGGGGGTTGGATTTTATTGAAAAAATTGGTATTTAGCACAGTATTAGTTATAAGTCTTGGATTAGTAGGATGTAGTGAAAAAACAACCAATGAAGAATCACAAAAGGATGAAAAATAGATTGCTGAAATACCAATTGAGGAAGCATCAAACAAAGAAACATTATTATTAGGTGTTAATGAAGATGGTAAAGTAACTGAAAAAGAGTATAAACAAATTCAATTTGGTATGACACCCGAAGAGGTATTTAATATCATTGGGTCAAAGGGAACAGTAGTTGCTGAAAGTGGCACTGATGGTGATTCGGATAATACCGTTATATATAAATTTGAAACAGATGGCGACTCGTCGGTTTCTGAAATGACGTTCGTGGGTGATAAACTAAGTTATAAAGCACAAATCGGATTAGAAACATCTGAAATTGAAATAAACCATGAGCAATTAAATAAACTTGAAAAAGGTATGACAAAAGAAAGCGTATTTGAGATTCTTGGTGGTAAAGGTGCACTCGTTGCTGAATCTGAGGTTTTAGAAATTTACAGTTATAACAACCCAACTTCAGATGCCGTTGTAACGTTAAAGTTTATTGAGGGTAAATTTAAGTCAACCGGTGAACTAAAAGGTTCTAAGGCATCTTAGTGCTAAATATCTTAATCGCATTTTATGCATTGTTCTTAAACAATCCGTACCTTTGAGTAGAAGCAGGAATACTTGTTTATTGCATAGCTATTTTACTGTTGAAATATATGCTGATTTTACTTTTCTCCCCAACAATCGAGTATGAGACTATGTAGAATTTTATGGTAAATTATTGAATGAGGGAGGAGATGTTTTGAAAATATTTCTTAAAATCATGCTTAGCATTTTAGGTGTCATATTATTAGGAATTGGAGGAATTGTAGTTGCCTTTCTATTAGAAATGAAACCCGATAAAGATAAAGAAGAGGAAGTCAGAATTCAAGCTGAACAATATTTAGAGGATAATTTTAATGATAATTTCGAGATATATGACACTTTGTATGATAATATGGGGAACTTTTATCGATCCTCTTAAACCTAAAAGTTATAAAGAGTTTGATGTTGCACCAATTATCCGTATTACTGTCCCTCGTAAAAAGAGCGCTGATGACGAAAAAATCTTAAATGAATTAATTGCTTCTTTAAAAAGCGAAGATAAATTAAAACACGGCACGTTTGCTATGGATTATATCGATGAAAAAGGTGTAATTTTAGATGATGAATGGCATAAAGATTTCTAATTAAATAACTTCTTCAATTTGTGATCTTTTAATAGAGGAAACTATTATTAAAGTCGACGATGAAAGTGATACAATATCTATCCAGAATTGGAGAACTTATTTTGAGGCTGTTTTTACTATTTTTAACTCAGTCTCTAATGCTACTTACAATGTAGCCGCAAATAACGTAGTAATAGATGGTGGATATGGAATCTCTACAGGTTCAAGAGAGTTTACCAAAAATGATTCATGGGCAGAGACAAAAGTAAATTATAAAAATTTTTATGATTCTTTTATGGCACTGGGTCAAGCGGCTCCAGGGAATTCTTTATCCAAAACAATTGGAATTTCTATAGTTAGAAATTCCAATATGACAAGAGTAGCAAGTGGGAACGTTAAGTCTAATGAAGGAATTTCAGCTGGCAGAATGGCACCCGGTGATTACACAGTTATGTATAATATCCATGATCCAATTAAGTGGAACCTAGCAGTATTCTACTTTTTAAATAATGCACCATGTCCTCAATGTATACCAGCTAGTGAACCGCAGCCTTTTGCGTTGGAAAATGAAAAATTTCCTCAACAGCAAGTTTTTAAAGAGAATAATACAATTTCAAATTTAAAAACAAAAAAATCTATATTATCGATTAATGATTTGATGGATGACCACTTTGATGAAGAACTACAGGGATATGTCTATAGTATGAAAAGCTTTAATACTGGAGATTCAATTACTATAAATGATACCATTACAGATGTTTACTATGACATTGATAAACAAGCAACAAGTCTAGGTTTTGACTACTCGGATAAAACAGACTCTAATAAAACCTCAAAGGTTTATTGGGAGTTTGCTGGTGACATTAGGAGTAGATTTTCCGTTGGAGATAGTATTTCTGTGAGAACAGAAGTAATTGCTATTAACAGAGATTTAAACCTTGAAAATGATCCCAAATATCGAAAACTGAAACATAGATGAATGGTAATGCCCTAAAGGTGAGTTTCTATCAATAAAATATTAGAGTAATACGAAAAATCTAACTATTTTTTTCGTATTACTTTTAATAATTTGTTAAATCATTTATCCTTTATGAAGATTTTTTGCCATCTTGAAGAAAAAAACTACAGTATTACGTTTAGTATAAACGTGAACATTGGTTCCATCATCAAACAGGAGAATTACACTATGAATGAAAAGGTGGAATTATTTTATGGATGAAAAACGGAAGGAAGAACTGAGGATTAAAGAAAATAAATTAATGATGAGACAAGCGGGCTTTATAGTATTAATGATAATAGTTTTTATACCATACTTTAAATTCTGTGCATACTTGTCAAATTTATTTCTTTTTAATTATTTTATGTTCAACCTTACAATGTTACTAGGTATTCCTTTATCATACTTTGTTGCAAAATATTTAGTTCGGGTAATAAAAAAAATAATCTGAATAAAGTATCTAGTATATCAACTCAACAGGTTCTTTAGTTAAAGATTCGCTTTCCGAAACAATCAATCTTTTTTATAAAACCAAACTTAAATCTGCTGTATAAAAACCCATTTTGATCTATCTTTTGTCAAAATGGGTTTTTATTATTTATTGTAAAATGTGGGTTTGGGATGTGCTTAGGATCAAACTTTCTTTTAAAGCTACACAATTCATAGGCGCTATCCTTAAATAAGGAAAGTGCTTTTTCTTGTTAAGGAAATTATAAATCCATCGCAGTGTGGATAACTTTTAAATAAAGCATATCCCACGTCTAGGCTAAAGCGCCAGCCCCTCGAGCTTTTCGACCCCTCCGTTGATGCGTGATGAAACGTTTACTTTCTTGTCGGGCACTCCAAAGCTGTTCGGGGCTAAACGGACGCTTTAGCGCTTTTGTTCTTGGGTAAAATGTTTCATCATCACATTCGCACATAAATCCACTTTTTTGTGGAAGGCTATTTTCATGTGGAGGTGTAGAAATGGGGAAAAAAACGTCGGATGTCAAGGAAGAAACAGCTAGCCTTGCATGGTGGCAATTATCCCTTATTGGGGTAGGTTGTATCATTGGTACAGGGTTTTTCCTTGCATCCAGTATTGCGATTAAAATGACAGGTTCTTCTATAATCCTAGCCTTTATAATGGCTGCAACGGCAACGTATATCGTGTATGAAGCATTAGCTAAAATGTCTGTCAAAGATCCACAGAAAGGGTCTTTTCGGACGTATGCGAAAAAAGCGTATGGGCGTTGGGCCGGTTTTAGCAGTGGCTGGGTGTACTGGTGTTCGGAGATATTAATTATTGGCAGTCAGCTTACTGCAATTTCGCTATTATCTAAGTTTTGGTTTCCTAACGTTAAGTTGTGGATATTCGCATCCATTTATGCAGTTCTCGGTCTCATTGTTCTTTTTATCGGGGCAAAAGCATTTGGAAAATTAGAAAGCGTATTTGCAGTAATGAAAATTGCAGCAATTTTAATGTTTATTGTAATTGCGATTTTAGCGCTGACAGGGGTAATTGGTGGAAATTCAAATTCTAACATGCCCGGGACTGTAAAGGAATTTTTCCCGAATGGTTTTATCGGATTTTGGAGCGCTCTTATATTCGCTTTTTATGCTCATGCTGGCATTGAAGTAATGGGCATCATGACCATCCATCTTAAAAAGAAGGAGCATGCGCCTAAATCGGGTAAAGTTATGTTAGGCCTGCTTGGCATCATTTATGTTACCGCACTTTCGTTGGCGCTATTACTGAAGCCATACGATAAGTTCAAAGAAAACAAAAGCCCGTTTGTTGAGGCTTTATCAGGTATCCATAATATCGAATTTTTCCCGCATGTGTTTACTGCAGCCATTATTATTGCAGGGTTTTCAACGATGGCTGCATCCCTTTTTTCGGTTACCACAATCCTTGTAACAATATCTGAAGACGGGGACGCTCCGAAAGTTTTTAGTCAACAAAAGAAAAAGAAATTCAAAATGCCACTACCTGCAATTATTTTAACATCAACGGGACTTGTTCTTTCAATTGTTACCTCTTTGTTACTGCCTGATAAAGTGTACGAATATATAACGACCGCTGCGGCCTTAATGCTTCTTTATAATTGGCTTTTTATTTTAGCCATGTATCACAGGTTAATTGAACCGACCACTTCAGATAAAGTAAAAAGAATTATTGGAATGATACTAGTCGGTTCAGCAGTTAGTGGAACACTCTTCCACCAAACAAGTCGTCCAGGCTTTTTTATCAGTCTAGTATTCCTGGCAGTAATCGGGAGTATAGTCTTTTTTATGCGAAAAAAATGGAAGAAAGAAGAACCTCAAAATAACGCGTGATAAGCCTGAATACCAAAATATATACCGAACCCAATCATCGCAAAGGATGAGATGACAGAAATGATTTTTAAGAACTTAGTTGATAATATCCTACGGGCGCCACTCGATATAGTAGCCATGGTTGTATCCCACAAAATAATTCCTAGGATGACGGCCAGGCTATTAATAATTATTTGGTTATCCGTGCTTACTTTATTTGTCTCGGCAAGAATGGAACCATAAATACCAAGCCAAAAAAGAATCGTAAGTGGGTTCAACAGTGACATGAGAAAGCCTGATAATAAGGAATGTCTTAGACGAATTGTTTTTTTCCCAGATTTTAAAGCAATCTCAATTTTATGTAGAGAAAGTAAATTCTCTATCCCGGAATATGTAAGAACAAAACAACCAAAGGACCAAAGAATTATTTTTACAAGAGGATATTCGATAATTTGGCCAATCCCGAAATAAACCATAGTCATATAAATGATATCAGCTGTTAAAGCGCCAATTCCAAAGATAAAAGCATGAAAAAAACCGTTTTTAATCCCTGTATCTAGCTGTGCTGCGTTGACAGGACCAATCGGTGCAGCCAAAGATACACCTAAAAAAATGTAAGTAGCTATTGAATTCAAAAAATAGCCCTCCTTAAAATGATGTCTATGCATCTTATTCAAAGAGGATGACTCGTACAACTATAAAAAGGGAATTCTACTGAAGACCTTCTCAGCCTTAATAGCTGCCCAGGTCCTTATTTTCTAAAGTTGTTGTAGTAAATGAGCTCAGAGGCTGCTCTTTTTTGAATAATTTAAAATAAATCCCAAACGACCTGAACAATGAGAATGAAAAAAATAATAGGTAATAGCATTTGCAGCCATTTTCCTTTTACATAGGGCACAATCTTCAAGCCGATATGAGAGCCAACGATCGAGCCAATCGCAACGGGAAGGGCAATGCCCCAATTGACGATTCCATAGAAATAATAAAACGTAAATGCCCCCATACAACTCGCGAACATCATAAAGCGCGTCAATTGGACTGCCTTCATATAACTGTATTTCCTTTTTAAAAAGTATGTAATGTTCATCAACGCAGACCCAGGACCAAAACCACCATCATAAATCCCGATGAAAAACGGGGAAATCATCGATGTCTTTTGTTCGTTACCCTCATCATTCTCTGTAACGAGGTGCTTATTGCCTTTTAAAACGAGGAAAAACATGAAAATCAGCACAATACATGCCACGATATTCATCGTTTGCTCGGCCAAGCGTGTTGTCAAAAATGCGCCAGAAATCCCACCAATACAAGTCACACTCATCAATGGTAGCATTTTTTTTAATGAAACCTTCTTCCTTAAAACAAACCCGATAATCGTAGATAACGACGAGATCCCAGTAGCGAATTTATTCGCAGCAATCGTTGCATGTATTGGAATTCCTGCAAGTAGCATCGCTGGTAATAACACAAATCCTGCCGCACCAAATAATATCCCAATAATAGCAGCGACAACACCAATACAAAACAAAAGTAAACCATGTAGCGATAACCACTCTAGTAGTAAGCTTTCCAAACAAATCACCTCTATATTTAAAAATACTGCTATACTATCCATAAAACAAATATATATAAATTGGTAATTCATAAATTTAATTTATAGGTGAGGTGGAAAACATGAATTTACATGCACTTCGAATTTTTACACATGTTGCAAGACTGGGTGGCATTACTGCTGCTGCCAATGAATTATTACTAAGTCAACCCGCAGTAACGATTCAAATTCGAAATTTGGAAAATGAAGTGGGGGCGAAACTACTTGAAGGAAAAGGGCGCGGCATTCAGCTAACAAAAGAAGGGCAATATTTATATGAGCAGGGAATGCGTTTGTTTCAATTAGAATCCCAAATAGAAGACAAGTTTCAGTCCTTATTAAAAAAGGACGACAAGGTGAAAATCGCATCTTCGTATATTTCAACGAATTATATACTGCCGCCCATCCTTGCTAGTTATAAATCTCAAAATCCGCACGTGGAATTTTTCGTTTCACTCGGCAATGTCAAATCAGTCGAACAACATGTTCTAAACTATGAAGTAGATTTCGGGTTTGTTGTACAAAGCAATATCGGGCATGAGGAGTTACTTTTCGAGAAAGTCTCTAGTGTCCCATTTTGGTTTGTGGTCCACGCGTCGCATCCGTTAGCAAATCAAACGGTAGCGATTACGGAAATAACGAAAGAGCCTTTTATCTATAGGGAACGCGGTAGTTCGACGCGCGATTTACTAGAAGCCGTTTTTTATGCGAATAATAGTCCATTGCCGCAGCTGGCTGTTGAAATTCAAGGGGTATTAGAATCCATCAAAATTGTCGAAGCAGGCTACGGTATGACATTAGCACCGTCTTTAAGCGTGCTTGAAAGTATTGAAAATGGCAAGTTAGCGCGTGTCTATGTAGAGGGAGTAGAAATTGAGCAAAATCTATATATTTGTACGAGAAAAGCAGATACAGAGGAGCACCCATTTATTCAATTTTTAAAAATGAGTATGGCAGACAAATTTTAATAATAAGAAATCCCATTTTATAGTACAATTACTAAAAATATAAAAGTTAAAGGGGTTTCGATCGTATGGATGATAATTTAAAGGAACAGTTAAAAAAATTAGAGGTAAGTCACACGAGTCCTGAAGTGCGTGTAAGTCGTGAAAAGTTAGATGAACTATTAGCAGACGAATTCTTTGAAATTGGTAGCTCAGGATATATGTTTGATAAAAAAGAATGCTTAGACACGGGCGTTGTTTTGACGGAGATGTCCCTGCATAACTATGAAATTTACCCATTAGCACAAGATGTCGTGTTAGCTACGTATTTTATAGTCGATACAACGCGCAATCGTAATACATATCGAAGTTCAATATGGAAATTTATTGATGAAAGATGGCAATTATATTTCCATCAAGGCACGATTACACCATTGACATTAAGTGAAGTTCTTAAAAGTCAGAAGTAAAGTGAGTAGGGGACGGGCTTTGCAAATGGAAATTTAATAGTGAAATAGATTTAGCATAACGAAATATAAGAGTAGGATAAAATCTGCCTACCCTTATATTAATCATTGGAACCATTTACATGACCCTTCTTTTCTTCTTTTCTACTAAAGCCATAAATCACACTGGAAAAAGTAAAAATCGACATACATAAAAACATCGTAATTCCGTCCCATTCACCGTTTAAAAGTGTAATGTTGGTTAGTATAATAAAAAACATGAGACAAATAGAAGTATACAAAATTAATGTGTGTTTCAAAATTAATACCTCCCTTATTTTCATTCATATTAAATCGATGATTACATTATAGTATTCGACAAATATTTTTATTCGCCTTTTAATTTGTAGGCTCTGTTAAAGACTAGTGTTGAAATTGTAAATTTGGTGAAATGAAATACTTTCACTATAATGTTATTATATTCTAATTTATAACGGGAATATAATAACTAGTGAGGTGAAATAAATGGAACTAAAAAATACGACAAAGATAATTTTATTGCCATTAATTGTATCGATATTAATCACATTAAGCCTTTTGATTTTTGAAGGAGATGTGTTAGGTCTTGACTTTTATCTACTTTCACTTTTATTTGTATTCGTTTTTTTAGCAATTTACTTTTTTACCGTTATTTTCGTATTACCCCTTTACTTATTTTTCATTAAAAGATTTAAAAACGTTTTAATTTCGTTATTTTTATTAAACATTATAGGGTTGTTTATTATAGGGTGTATCGACATTTGGTTGGTAACTATTTTTAATTCAAAGTCGTTATATATGATTTATCCGTTGTTTTCAATTTTATCGTTGGCTCGATTTAATCAACACTTCGTTTTTAATCATTAATACGCTAAATCGAGTTAAATAACGTTCCCAAATAATAGTTTAGGGACAGTATAAAAAGGCACGAACGCTGATTTAACAGCGTTTCGTGCCTTTTCTTGTGAATTTTTTTATGACGTATTTTATACATAAAGCTCAAATAGTTGGTAGAACTTTCGGACAACCCCTTTACGATTAAAATTTAAATGTATCATCTGTAATTGGCGCGACTTTTGCAACGGCATATGTCGAACCTTTTTGACTAAAGAAATCATAAGTAGAGCCTGTGTTGGCAATCCCGTTCATTACAATAGGGTTGATCTCTTCTTCTGGGAACATCGTCTCAAAGCCTAAGTTCATTAATGCTTTATTGGCATTGTAACGCACGTAAGCTTTTACCTCGGGAGATAGACCGGTTTCGGCATATAAATCTTCGGTGTATTTCATTTCATTTTGATATAAGTCTAGTAAAAATTCGTAACCCCATAATGTGAGTGCTTCTTGTTTTTCAGGGGAGAACGCGTTAAAAATGTTTTGTGCGAAATAGCCGACCGCTACTCCGTGAATTGATTCGTCACGAACGATTAAGCTGATGACTTCGGCACTATTTCGCAATATGCCTTGACCACCTAAATATAGAGGGTAGAAGAAGCCAGAGTAAAATAAGAAACTTTCTAGCATTACGGATGCATACATGCCTTTCCATAAACTTTCAGGGTCATCTTCTTCAATGGCTTTATATACATCGCCAATGCGATTTGCTTTATATTGAAGATACTCATTTTTTTGCACCCATTCAAAAACTTCATCGATTTCTGTATTTGTACAAAGGGTTGTGAAAATGTAGGAATAAGATTTTGCATGAATGGCTTCAAATGCGCCAAACACCGTTAATACCGCTTTTTCTTGCAAGTCTGGTGTGAATTTTGCAATTTCATTCATGCCGATATTCGTTTGAACGGTGTCGAGTAATGTCAGCCCACCGAATACCTTTTTGTATGTATCTTGGTGTTCGAATTCCTTCCATTGCTTCACGTCTTTACTCACCGCGATTTCTTCAGGAAACCAAATTTGCTTCCATTGTTGATCCCAAAAAATCCGGGCAAGCTCACTTGTTGGAGTGTTCCAGTTGACGGCTTGGTAAGTTAAATTTGACATGCGACACACTCCTCAATTGTTAATAAACGTTGGCGTACATAGTAAACTGTTTTAATGCCTTTCGTCCAGGAATAAATGTAGGCTTTCGCTAGCTGCTCGGTATTCCATTGGTCAGTTACATACAGCGTCATCGAAATACCTTGATCAATGTGCTTTTGCGCGGCGGCGTAAAGGTCGATTAATTCGTACGGGTGCACTTCATACGCCTCTGTATAAAGTTCTTTATTGTCATTTGTTAAAAATGGCATTGGATAAATCGTACGTGAATCTGCGTAATCACGTACTTCCACCCGTTCTGTAACAGGGGCGATTGACGCCGTGCATGAACGAATATATGAAATACTTCCCGTCGGAGCGATTGCAATTCGATAGCTATGGAAAAGCCCATGCTGCATGACTTGCTGTTTTAACTCCTGCCACATTTGTGCTGTAATAATTGGTACATTTCCAAGTGCATTCAACACTTCAGGAGAAAGTTCAATTTCTTTCTTGTTTACATATGACTCAAAGTAAGCTCCAGACGCATATTCACTTTCCTCAAAGCGATAAAACGTCTCTTGTTTTTCTTTGGCAATCGCAACAGAAGACACAAGCGAATAGTAATTCATAGCTTCCATAAACGCATCGATAAATTCAATTGATTCCTTCGAGCCATATCGAATGCCTGCTTGTACAAGATGTCCGTGTAAGTTCATGACACCAAGCCCTACAGAGTGCATTTTTTTATTGGCCTTTGACACAGAAGGAACGTTGACGATATCGGTCATCGTCGACACATTTGTTAAAAGACGCATCGCAGTATCAACCAGTTGTTTAAAATCATATACTTTTGAAGCTTCATGAATATCAATCGAGCCTAGATTACATGACACATCAAGACCATATTCATTGGGCATATTTTGGTCGGTAATGACACTGGTTTGCTGATATTGTAAAATTTCTGTGCACAGATTCGACATTTTCACACGGCCGATTTGTTTTAACGGATGTACGTTATTGACATTATCATCAAAAATTTCGAACGGGTAACCCGATTCGAATTGCGCCTTTTTAATTTCTGTGTAAAGCTTACGCGCATTTAATCGTTTTAACTTGCGAATATTCGGATTGTCTAGCAGCTCGTAATACATTTCCGTCATCGAAATTTCTGACATGCGCTTGCCGTATTCTTTATAAATATCATACGAACTAAAGAGTACGATGTCTTTATCACGGCGCATTAACTCAAAGAATATATCCGGTAAAATAATGCCGGTAGACAGGGTAGCTAAGCGAATTTTATCGTCGGCATTTGGTTTCTTCGATGAAATAAAGCTCTCAATATCACCGTGGAAGACATTTAAATACACGACACCTGACCCATTTCGTTGTCCAAGCTGATTCGAATAGCTAAATGAGTTTTCCAGTAATTTCGCTACTGGCATAACACCACTTGCACGGTTTAAAATGCCTTTGATTGGGTCACCGAGTGGGCGTAAATCGGTTAAATTGACACCGACACCACCGCCAAGACGGGAAAGCTCTAAACAATAGCCGATATTTTCAGCAATCGAGTTCATCGTATCGTCCATTGTAAGTTTGAAGCATGAAACGAGCTCACCGCGCGCTTTTTTACCACTGTTTAAAGCAGTTGGAGTTGCTGGCTGATATGCAGTCATAATAGCATCAATCGCTTGCTCCGCTAATTTTTCATCGCCTTGTGCTAAATACAGTGAAATAATAACGATACGGTCCTCATATTTTTCTAAAATCTCTTTGCCATCACGACTTTTCATCGCATAGCTTTCATAAAACTTCGAGGCACTCATGAAAGAGGGGAATCGGAATTTATAAGCATACGCTTTTTTGTACATCTCTTTAATAAAATCCATCGAATACTGTTCAAGAAATTCCTTTTCGTAATAGCCTTCATCGACTAAATAGCGCACCTTTTCTTCAATATCAATAAAATAGCGTAGGCGTACATTCACATCTTCTAAAAAATAGCGGCGTGTCGCTTCTTTATCCTTTGTTAAATCTAAGTCACCTGTTGCACGGTAACGATTTAAAATGTCATTGTTCAATTTCAAATATTGTTTCATTGCTGTACCTCTTTCCAGATGGCGTGATAGTAGTTCGTAATCGCTTCATAATTATTCGTAGTGCCACGCAAATCGAGTTTTTGAACGAGTGGTAGTTGATACCGACTTGCTAAAAGATCACCAGCACGCCCAAAAAAGGCATGCCCAAAATTTCGGTTGCCACTCACAATAATCCCTTTACAAAAACCATGATGTAACTGCATAAATTGCGCTACAATAGGGGGATTGTCCCTAAACCATCCGTATACGTAAATAATAGAAATGGGGAATCCACGTCATTAATTTGCGTCAGATCCATTGCAGGTAGGCCAAGTTTTTGAACGATCGCGCGGACATTGCCGGTTCTTGAGGCGTAAACAATCATGCAGTTATTTGTGAAATACGATCGATAATAGATGCTGGATCAGCTAGCCATTCGCCATTATGTTCGAATACCGGAACTGTCATGAAGCCGGCGTTGACAACCGTTTCTTTTGCAACTGCGTCGTGATCAATGTTAATTACTTCGACTTGAAGATTTGCAGCATCAAGCTCTGATTTTACCCATAGGCATTTTGGACAAATTGTTTTTGTATAAAGTTTCATTGAAATATCCCTCGCTTACTATGAAATTTATTATGTACTGACAAATGGGCAAAATAAAAAGCCATCCTCGTAAAAAAAGGATAGCTTGAAATGGAAACGTCAAAAGAGCGCGCCTCCATTTCCTATTCCCCGAAGAAATGTCAGAGTTTTTATGGCGGCAGGTCTCCTGGCTTTGCGTCATTCTTCAGACATCCTTCCCATGCGTTAGCACAGTGGATATTTAGTCATCCGTCAGCATTTACAGTTGCGGGGACAGCGTCGGAATTGCACCGAACTTCCCTATTAAACTACATTTAGTAGTACCGCTATAAAAAAACACAATATATAGTTGTTAAGAGTATACGACTTAAAAAAATAAAAGTAAAGAGCACGCGTTAAAGTCAGACATTTCAAATAGAGCAAAAGGAGATACCAATTGATAATTGTTATTTTCAATTAGTTAAAATTAGTTTATAGTTAATTAGATTTTTCATCGTCATTTAAATTATTAGGAAGTTGGTTAAGCATGTCAATACATTTAAAAATTAAAAAAATTCATTCAGAGGCCATTTTACCAAAACAAGCACGTCCCGGAGATGCGGGAATGGATTTGTATGCCATTGAAGATAAAGCGTTAAATCCAGGTGAATTTGCTCTAATAAAAACCGGCATTCAACTGGAGTTACCAGAAGGAACCGAAGCGCAAGTACGACCACGCAGCGGATTAGCTCTAAAATACGGCATTACGGTGTTAAATAGTCCAGGCACAATTGATG
This sequence comes from Lysinibacillus sp. 2017, assembly GCF_003073375.1. NCBI lineage: Bacteria > Bacillati > Bacillota > Bacilli > Caryophanales > Bacillaceae > Lysinibacillus > Lysinibacillus sp. 2017. Next base: position 2,067,160 of record NZ_CP029002.1, on the reverse strand, counting down.
CAGGCTACCGCGGAGAAGTTGGCGTCGTGTTAATCAATCACGGCAAGAAAGTTTTCCATATTGAAAAGCATATGCGCATCGCTCAATTAGTCATTCAATATGTGCCAACAGTAGTGATTGAAGAAGTCGATGAATTATCGAATTCAGAACGAGGCGAGCAAGGCTTTGGTTCAAGTGGCGTGAAGTAAAAAGTTTCGATGAAATATAGTTGTATTTTTAGGGCACCATTGGCATTTGTCATGGTGCTTTTTAGTGTGTAAAATTGTGCAGGAATTCTTGAACTATATATCGAAATAGTAATTTGGAAAGTCATTATTATATAAAATGTTTTTGAGACTTTTTTACAATTTTATGCGTAGAAGAAATAAAAGGGGTGTGACGATATGAAGAAAAATGAGTTTATTCCAGAAGAGCATAAAAGGGCAAGGAAAATATTTCGAATAGTAGGACCAGTTCTTTTAATAATTGGAGTCTGTTGTATAGCTATTGCAATTGCTGATCTTTTCACGTTAGGTTTTTTTGAAATGCCCAAATATGATTGGCTGTTCTTTGTAGGGATGCCATTTATATTTGTTGGTTTTGTCTTTTGTGGGTTAGGCTACGGTTCAGATGTGGCAAAATACCAAAGCCGAGAAATGGCACCAGTCGCAAAAGACACATTCAATTATTTAGCAAGTGAAACGACAGAAGGTGTGGAGTCAATTTCGCGCGCGGTACAGAAAGGGAAAAGTACGGTTATTAAAGCCAAACAATGTTGGAATTGCCAGGAACTCAATAAACTTGATGCGAAGTTTTGCAATGAATGTGGGCAAGAAATTTGAAGAATTGGGGGGATAAGGATAAAGAATGAATTGCGGTCACACTGAATTTCCGATATATTTAGAAAAACATATTTCGTGCCGAATAACGCGAAATAATGTCTCTTCTGTGGATATCCTTGAAAAAATTTATACGCTTTTATCCACTAAAATCGAGAAAAATACAATGATAGAAAGAGGAAAAAAATGGTTTCTTCTAAAGATGTTGCAAAATATGCAGGTGTATCGCAAACAACCGTATCACGCGTATTAAATACACCTGAATTAGTAAAACCCAACACCGTTCAAAAAGTTATGGAAGCCATCAAAGAACTAAAATATATTCCAAATGAACATGCACGTTCGTTAGTGCAAAATCGCACGGGCACCATTGCGTTACTTTCTGGTCCACTGCATAATCCATTTTTCGTAGATACAACAACAGCCATTGTTAATTATGCCAATAGCTGTGGCTATAAAGTCGATGTTCAATTTGTAAATGATGAAAAACTTTCACAAGCTTATGCCCGCTTTCTAGAAAGAAAAGTAGACGGCTTAATTTTGTCTTGTATTTTTAGTGATGATCCATTTTTTGAGCAGTTAGAGCATTTTGATATTCCGTTTATTACCTATAACCGCAAGCATAAGAGCGGTCGCTTTTTTGTAGAAATTGATAATGAACAAGCAGGATACCTTGCCGCAAAGCACTTAATTGATTTAGGTCATGAAACGATTGCGTGGATCGGCGGGACACAAGAGGTTAGTACATATGCGAATCGCTTTTTAGGCGTGCAGCGTGCATTCGATGAAGCGAAACGTGAACTAAAGGAGTCATATATTTATCATACAGATACGATGAAAACAATGATTGACCAAGTCATTGATGAATTAATGGCATTAAAAAAGCCACCAACTGCGATAATTGGAGGGGCAGACGCCATTGCGTTAAATGTGATGGATCTTTGCTTGCAAAAAAACTACAGCATCCCCGAGGATTTGAGTATTATAGGCATCGATAATGTAGAACTGGCAAAACATAACCGCATTAATTTGACGACAATTGGTGATGAAGAAGAAAAAAACTTAGGTTTAATAGCAATTAAAGAATTGATTGAAAAAATAGAAAATAAAAATAACTGTTGCATTGAGATTACTAAATCTGTTAATCTTTTTAATAGAGAGACGACCGCCATTCCAAAATAGAAAGGCAGTCCTCTATGGAAAAGATTATTTTTTTTGAAAGAAATGGTTACGTATTCATTTTCGTTCAGATAGGTAATCTAATTTTTTTATATAAAATGGTTACGTATTCATTTTAGAAGGATTTCAACAATGAGAGGGGGAAATGAGTTGGAAAAGTCAATGTATGTAAACGGAAAATGGGTAAAAACACAAGTATTTACAAGTCTATTTTCTCCATATACCAAAGAGATTCTTGCTGAAATTCCAGCCGCTTCAAAAGCTGAAGTGAATGAAGCAATCGATTACGCAGAAAACGCAGTCGATGAAATGAGTAAGCTTACGTCATTAGAACGAGCAGAAATTTTATATCATATTTCAGACTTATTACGCGAACATCGTGAAGAAGCAGCTCAAATTATTTCATTAGAAAGTGCCAAACCTTTAAAATTTGCATTAGCAGAAATAGATAGAACGATTGAAACGTATCAATTTGCAGGGGAAGAAGCAAAACGCTTAGTTGGTGAAATTATTCCAATGGACGCGGCGAAAACGGGGAAAAACCGCTTTGGCTATACAATCCAGCAACCTTTAGGGGTGATTGGGGCGATTACACCATTTAACTTCCCGCAAAATCTAGTAGCTCATAAAGTGGGGCCAGCAATAGCAGCGGGAAATTCAGTTATTTTAAAGCCAGCATCACAAACACCATTATCTGCGTTATTTTTAGCAAAATTAATCGATCAAACAAAGTTACCTAAAGGCGCTTTTCAAGTTGTAACAGGAGGCGGACGCATTGTCGGTGATACCTTATTACAAAACGAAAAAGTGAAAATGATCACGTTTACTGGAAGCCCAGCAGTGGGATTAGGAATCCGACATAAAGCGGGCATGAAACGTGTGGCGTTGGAACTGGGGTCGAATGCTGGGTTAATTATAGATGGGGACACTAATTTAGATACCATTGTACCAAAATGCGTAACAGGTGCGTTTTCAAATCAAGGGCAAGTATGTATTTCGTTACAACGTATCTATGTGATGGATGCGCAATATGATAATTTTGTAAACGCTTTTGTAAGTAAAGCGAAGGAATTAATCATTGGTGATCCACTGTTAATGGAGACAGATATTTCGGCGATGATTCATGCTGATGAACAAAAACGTGCTGCCAAATGGGTTGAAGAAGCCGTCAATAATGGTGCTGAAATTCTTTTAGGTGGAAAAGAGGAAAACGGTATTTTCCCACCGACTATTTTGGCAAATGTAGATCCTTTATCGAAAGTAAGTTGTGAAGAAGTATTTGCGCCAATCGTCATCGTCAATAAAATTCAGTCGATTGAAGAAGGCATTGAAGCGATTAATCATTCACAATATGGACTTCAAGCAGGTATTTTCACGAAAGATATTCAAACGGCCTTTGAAGCATCTAAACGATTAGAAGTAGGAGGTGTCATTATCAATGATATTCCTACATACCGTGTTGATCAAATGCCCTATGGCGGCGTGAAACTGAGTGGTACTGGTAAAGAAGGATTAAAATACGCCATTCATGAAATGACCGAAACAAAGCTCATTGTTTGGAATAACGAAGGGGGGATTTAAATGACTGAAAAAATTACATTTACGCCGTTTAGCTATATGGGCTGGGGTGCACTAAGTCATTTAGTTGAAGAAGTTGAAAAATTTAATGTGCAACGAATTCTATTAGTAACGGATCCATTTTTAGAAGGTTTAGGCATTACAAAGCGTGTAACAGAGCCTTTAGAGCAAGCGGGTTTTGTAGTTGATGTTTATAAAGACGTCATGCCTGAGCCACCGCTTGAAATTGGTGAAAAACTAGTAGCCTATGCACGAGAATCACAGTCTGAATTAGTCATTGGTTTAGGCGGAGGAAGTGCACTAGATTTAGCAAAATTAGCAGGCATCATCACGGTTCATGAAGGAACAGTGGAAGATTACTTGAACTTAACGGGTACAAAGAAAATTACGAAAAAAGGGTTACCAACAATTTTGATTCCGACAACTTCAGGGACGGGATCAGAAGTAACGAATATTTCGGTGCTGTCACTAGAAACAACGAAGGACGTTGTAACGCATGATTATTTAGTAGCCAATGTCGCGATTGTTGACCCGGAATTAACGTTATCGGTCCCGCCAAAAGTAACTGCAGCTACTGGAGTTGATGCGTTAACACATGCAGTGGAAGCGTATATTTCAAAAAATGCGAGCCCAGTATCTGACGCGTTAGCACTACAAGCTATTCGATTAATTAGCCAATCACTTAGAACGGCTGTTAAAGATGGTCGTAATGTACAAGCAAGAACGGATATGAGTTATGGCAGTTATTTAGCGGGACTGGCTTTCTTTAATGCAGGTGTCGCAGGTGTACATGCGTTAGCTTACCCATTAGGAGGTCAATTCCATATTGCTCATGGGGATTCAAATGCGGTGCTTTTACCCTATGTAATGGGCTATATTCGCTCAAGCTGTGAAAAACGCATGAAGGATGTCTATGATGCAATGGGCTTTAGCAGCACGAACTTTTCTCAAGAAGAAGCATCTTATAAATGTGTGGATGAACTAAAACGTCTTGTTGAAGATGTAGGCATTCCATTAACATTAAAAGGATTTAATATAGAAGAAAGTGCTTTAGAAAGTTTAACAATAGATGCAACGAAGCAAACACGTATTTTAGCACGTAGTCCGATGCCATTAGAAAAAGACGATATATTTGCCATTTACGAATCTGCTTTTAATGGACAAGTCGTGGAAAAAGCGTAGTGTTTGTGGAATTTATTCATATTACAAATTTAGGGTAGGGGGAAGTAAACATGTGTAAAAATAAAAAGGTATATGTACTTGATACGGGAACGATGAAAATGGACAAGAATTATATGATTGCGATGCATAACCCAGCAAGCATTGATGCGCCACATCAACCAAATGAATTTGTGGAATTTCCAGTTTATGCGGTATTAATTGATCACCCAGAAGGAAAAATTCTTTTCGACACAGGCTGTAACCCGGATGGTATGGGCGAAGAAGGTCGCTGGCCAGAAGGGGTACAAAAATTATTCCCAGCGTTTCAAAGTGAAGAATGTTATTTAATTAACCGTTTAGAACAATTAAGCGTACGCCCTGAAGATATTAAATATGTTGTTGCATCCCATTTACATCTTGACCATGCAGGCTGCTTAGAGCTATTCACAAATGCAGAGATCATTGTGCATGATTCGGAACTTTCAAATGTTATGAAGTCATTTGCGATGACGCGCGATATGGGTGCCTACATTTGGGGCGATGTCATGGCGTGGATTACTAAAGAATTAAGATGGCGCACGATTAAGCCACATGAAAAAGAAGTGAAATTAGCTGAAGGTGTGAAAATCATTAACTTTGGTCCAGGACATGCTTACGGTATGCTAGGTTTGCATATTGAATTGCCAGGACACGGGAATGTTTTACTAGCATCCGATGCTCTTTATACAAAAGAAAGCTTTGGCCCTCCTGTGAAGCCACCGGGTATTTTATACGATTCAGTAGGGTATAACCATACAGTGGAACGCATCCGTCAGTTTGTAAATGAAAATGATTCGGAAATTTGGTTCGGTCATGATGCCGATCAGTTTAAAACATTTAAAAAATCGACTGAAGGTTATTACGAATAAAAAGTTAAAACCAGTTGCATAGGCAACTGGTTTTTGTAGTTTTGAAAGACTATTTTCATCATATTTTCTATCATTATTTTAACACATATACCCAATTATTTACAGACTTGTATGTATGTTCTGAGGGTCTTAAGATTAATAAGAGCAGAAAGGGTGATGGATTTTGCGTTTAGGATTAAAGAATGGAGAAGTTAAACTTGTACCATATGAAGAAAACTGGAAAGACGATTTTAATATTGTAAAAATGGCATTATTAGAAGGGACTAATTTACGAGAGTTTCAAATCGAACATGTTGGAAGTACGTCTATTGAGGGGATTCAAGCGAAACCGATCATTGATATTCTAGTTGGGGTAGAGAGTCTGGCATCGCTCGATAAAATGTTTTTTTCAAACCTTCGAAAAGTTGGCTTTTATCGATTACAGGTAGAAAGACCAAATGAGATTGTCTGTGCCAAATTTACAGATGAATCATTTGAAACGAAAACGCATTATATTCATATCGTGGAGTTAAACAAAGAAAAGTGGCGTCAAATGCGCTTCTTTAGAGATTATTTGAATGCAAATGAGGATGTGAAGCAACGATACCAAGCGTTGAAAAATTCCTTCTTTCGTACAGATTTGAATGGAATCAATGATTATACCGAATATAAAGAGCCGTTTGTCCAGTCGATATTCGCAAAAATGGAGGAGATATAATGGAATTTTTTAGTTTTGCTAAAGAAAACGGACGAAAAGTGACACATTATGAGTCAGATTTTATATTATCTCGATTAGCAATAGCGGAAGGAAGAACTGTTATAAGCTATATGTATTTAGAGGAAAACGGTATAATTGGCTATCATGAAGCGCCTGTTAATCAAATTCTTTATATCGTGCAGGGAGAGGGATTTGTTTGCAATGAGCAAAAGGAATATAGAAAGATACAAGCGGGGGAAGCGGTATTTTGGACAAAGGGCGAGTGGCATGAAACCAAAACATACGCAGGATTGACAGCAATCGTAATAGAAGGAGAAACGTTGAACCCTGAAAAACTGAAAAAGGTAACTGATCCAAAATAATGGTTAATTAAAAGATAAAGTAATAAAAGAAATGAAGTGGAGAGCCGAGTGTTCTTACGGACGGATGCCTGACGTTCGTATAAGACCACGGTTGTGGAAAGTATACCCAGAACAGAACTCAATTTTGTCGACGCCTAAAAGATACAACTTTTCTCATGGAGAAAAAGTGTATCTTTGATTTTGTTCGAGCCTTATAATTTTGATTCGATTTAATCGAGCCTTTTTCTTCTAATCCATTGAGTAGCGATCCACTTTTCTCCCCGGACAACAGGAGCTCCACCGTGTAGTGTTAGTTCATTTAAAGCTTGATCGTTATAAAAGTATTCAAAGTACACAGCCATTCCTTTTTTCGGGACAACTGATAAATTTAGTTTCGGGAAATACGTTTCGCCGCCCTCTTCCACATCATTTAAGTATAATACAACCGTAGCGATACGATTATTACTCGCGGCTTTACTAGTAGAAGCAAAATAATCGAAATGCTCCTTGTATTCTTGGCCAGGTTTGTAGTTCAGAATATGAAGACCTTCACCATGCTCTACCGGGACTCCGACGATATCGGCAATTCTTTTTTCCACTCGCGTCACAACATCATGCTTAACATCTGTTAAAAAGGCACCACTACTCGTTCGAATTTCGCTAACATCTCTAGTGCTACCAATTTTCGAACGCTCGAGTCGGTCTTTTGACAATTGAATAAGGGCATCGCATTCCTCATTATCTAGTACAGAGCCTAAAACTACGATTAGCGGTTCTTCAAATTTTGCAAGAATTTCAATTTCTCGATCATTTGTCTTAACTTTATTTCCACTATGGTTAAAAATAGTGGCTTCCTTCAGTTGTAAATCTTCTACAAACACTGACAAAACGCATCAACCTCCAAAATCTCTAATTTGTATATATTTTCTACAAAGTATACATTAATTTCTGTTTAATTATGATTTTTCAGTTAATTGAAGTGTGAAGGGTGATCTAAGTATTTATTGCGAGTAAAAGTTTATAAAGGAATTAATTAACATATATCGAAATAATAATAGATGGATTTTTGCTGATCTAATGTTTACTGTGAAATTTTACTTATTCAGTTTTTTAAAGAGAATTGGGGTAGCCTAGAAAAACGCTGCGCTCCATTTTAATTGAAGGTGGGGGATTATAAATGAATAATAATAATAGAGTGAGGAACACATGAGAAAAAAAGGTTCCATGATCGTGTTTTTACATTTGCTAGTAGTTATAAGTGTGAGTATATATTTTTACCTCAATCAACAAAAAGCGTTTGAACTCTTGTTTAAATTTAATGAGGATTATGTAAAAACACAAGACGGAGATGTCACAATTTATAAAGCGCAGGACGTTTTGTATAATTCTGAAGCAGTGTTAGAAAAGATACAGCCGACAAGACGATTTAACTCGCAATCAAACAACGCATGTGGTTCGGCATTAGAAGACTGTCTTTGATTCATTACGGGTTAGTAAAAAACTCACTTTAAAAAGGACTTGTCAAAATACTCCATTACTAGTATTACTAGCCCCAAAATCGACAACAATAATCCTACAACAAATGGGAAACCTAGGAATAAACTTTCAACACTTTCATTCCCATATTGCTTTCCTCCAAAAATTGCATACCACAACTGTGAACCAGACCAACTAGTCATGCTGGGAATATATAATGCTGCCACCACAATTATAGTTAATGTAGTAAATAATCCCCCTAACATTATAAAGCCGCCAATTACTGTCCTTTTCATACTCTCGCCCCCAGTCTATAAATTACCGTCTATTCTATCTATTTCTCCAAGCAATTTAGATTTCCCTTGTTCAACTAAAGCCCCGATAGTTTTAAGAACATCTTTTCACAATCTAAAAATTTATTTTAGAATAAAACTCCAACTCCTTCAAAAACAAATTCGCTTCCAATAAACGCTTTCTCCTGTCTAAAATTTGGTTTTTTCATTTATAGTTTTCGAAGTATTTTCCTTTTTCGATAATCTCTTGTGTACTTAATGCTGTCCATTCTTCTGGAGATTGGTTAGGATTTAAGTCGAGAAAGGATTTAATCATCTTATAGCCTTCACTGTAACCATAAAATAACGGTAAATCATTTCCACCAGTTATAATTTCTAACGAACGATTCAAGTCTTTTTTGTTTAAATCAGGTTCAATTTTAGACCAAAGTTCTTTATTGTAAGTTAAGTCTATTGACGTATAGTCAATATCTGGATAAACAGTCTTCCCAAACATGACGGCCTTTCCTTCAAAAATAAGATTATCTAAAACAGATACAGAATGATTACTTAAATATTTTTCTGCCCAAACACTGTGATGATATTCATGGGCAACACTAATCTTAATAAAATCATCATCAAAATATTCATTATAGGGAATTACGATTTTCCCAGCCCCAACGTTATACATCCATACCTTGGAATTGCTAGAAGGAAATACACATACCGCTACGTCTCGTTCAGAAGGTAGTAGTTGTGCAGATTTTAACAGTGCATCTTGAATGAGTGCATTCAATTCATCTTTACGCGTTTCGATCAAATCGCTTACTACTTTTAATTCAGTTAAACTAGTTGGAGCCTTGTTAAGAGTAGAATCCGCCATATGTATGAACTCGCCATTTTCAAAACAATCACTGTATACAGGCTGAATAACTTCCTTCTTATACAGCTCCAACTTTGACTCACTTGGGGTATCTTTCACTTTTTCAAAATATCGTTCAAATAATGAATTGACATGAATGATTTTGTACTTTTGACTGGTTTGAGGGTTCTCGAATGTATACATAATTTTGCTGTCATCCGTATTTTGCTCTTTCTCACTATTTTCAGTTTGCGTACAGGAAGTGAGCATTAATAGTATTAGAAGTAGAATAAATGATGCGCTTGTTTTTAGATTGAATTTCAATTTTATCCCCCTAAATAAAATGTTATTTAAAAATTTTGACTATTATAATACTAAATTATTTTAACATACATAAAATGGTAATTTGAGACTTTATAAAATATTTTATGTAAATCTTTAAGGTATTCGAAATAAGTAGTGGATGAAGGATGACATAAAGTTAGAATTGGGTATTTTTAAATTCCATTAATAAAGCACTATCATTATTGATTTTTTTAACCTGAGAAAAGCCACATTTTTCGTAACATCTAATCGCTCTTTCATTAGAAATTTCAGGGTCTAATATTATTATTTCAGCATCAGTAGTTTTACTAATAAGGTCAATAAATTTACTAACCATAATCGTTCCGTAGCCTTTATTAAACAATTTAGGGACACCGATAAATTGGTCAATTCCATAAATTATTTGATGTTCTAAATATCCATATTTTTTTTGCACTTTTGCTTGTAGTTTATAGTGTTGCATAAAACCTATTGGTAGACTATCCAACTCAACAATAAAAGGAGTAACTCGACTTTCTCCACGAACTCGTGGTTCATATTTTTCCTTTACCTGTTCTAATGTAAAGGGTGAATTAATATCTCCATAAAATTCTAAGACTTCTTTTGTACTTAACCATTTGGTCATTAAACCATAATCATTATCAGTCATTTTTCTGATGTAAATATTATTTGTATTCAAAAGATACCCCTTTCAAAATATATTGTATATCTCAGAATACCAAAATCTGTATATTTGATACAAGCAATTACTGAACAATACTGTAAAAGTAATTCGGCATTTAAAGATTATTAACTTGTTTTTGGGCATAAGAATAGCACCTCCGTTACGTCTATCGTATCGGGGTGCCAGGTCATTTCAGCTCATGTTAGGGACTAAAAGTATTTCATTATAAACGGTACGATTGTGTAATTATTATTTCACATGCAGTGGTGGAGGAATTAACCAACCTTTTGATTTATTCAATCTTAAGAGTTTTGCTCCAATTTGGGCTTTTGCCATATGGAATTGTCCATACATCATGGCGATGTCTTCTCTAGTTGACATACCCATCGCTTGACTACATGCGACTAGGCCTGCAGCGATATCTAATGATGCGGCGGCACTAATTTCGGGATCATTAAAGCGTGCACCAACAGGGATGTCTTCTAGCCTTGCCATTGGACGTTCTGGAGGGGAAGGTGGAAGACCAACACCGTTCATTTTTAAAATATTCTCGAGTGGCTTATTTTCCTCTTTCATGCATTGAATTAAATCTTCAAGTATTTTCTTTAAGTCTTCATCGCCAGTGTGATTAATAAAAGTCTGATATGCAGCAATTAATCCATTATTCCCAGCAAGATTAGCCCAAATATTAAATACCTCACCATAATGTAATGGTTCTTCTTTAGGATTTCCAGATAATATTCCCATACTTGCACTTCCTTTCATATTGTACATTTTCATACATGAATAGTATGGGGATATAAATAAAAATAATTCATTAAAATGAAAAATTTATCTAATTTCAATATCGATTAAGAAGGGTTAATGACGTCGTTATTATTCCCGTTATGAGTATTTATTTCAGGGGCGAGGAGATTATAAGCAATTAAAGTAACATCTAATTTTTCTTCGAGGCGTTTGATTTCATCTAATTGTTCATGTTTTAATTCTGCAAATTTGGTTGCCTTCAAAAAATCACATCCTTAATTATAATAAATTTAGTATGAGAAAATTTAATTCGTTTATGCCTTTTTAAATGCCATGTAGATTTTTTGCAAAAAAAAGGACTCAAGCACCAGCTCAAGTCAGCAAAATTATACTTGATTATTATAGCACGTATGTTCGCGGGGAACAAACAAACCATGTTTCGCATGATTGATTACTTTTAGGTTTTGGAAATTAGGAAACTGGGTAGAACTATATATCGAACACTGTAAAAGCTACTTAATCAAAGGGGTTGTTTATTTTTGGATAGATTTGAGGATAAAGTTATTATCGTAACGGGTGCAGGTTCTGGTTTAGGACAAGCTACATCATTGCAGTTAGCAAAAGAAGGGGCAAAACTCGTTCTTGTTGATCTAAATCAGGCAGGCTTAGATGATACAAAATCAAAAATTTTAAAAGTTGCTCCAAATGCAGACACATTACTAATTTCCGCAAATGTGGCCGATGAAAAAGCAGTTGAAGATTATGTTCAACAAACGGTCAATAAGTTTAAGAAAATCGACGGCTTCTTTAATAATGCAGGTGTTGAAGGAAAGCAAAATTTAACAGAGGATTACGGGATTGATGAATTTCAAAAGGTTGTTTCAATTAACTTAAATGGCGTGTTCTATGGCATGAAGTACGTACTCAAAGTAATGAAAGCACAAGGATATGGCACAATCGTCAACACTGCATCTGTTGGAGGCATCCGAGGTGTAGGAAATCAGTCAGGCTATTCAGCAAGTAAGCATGGTGTTGTAGGATTAACGCGAAATTCAGCAGTCGAATATGGTGAATTTGGCATCTCAATCAAAGCGATTGCTCCGGGTGCAATTATGACGCCAATGGTAGAAGGCTCATTACGTCAAATAGGAGGCGAAAATTGGGAACAGGCCGGAAAAGAATTCGTCCAATCCAATCCTATGAAACGCTTCGGTAAGCCAGAGGAAATCGGCTATTTAGTGGCATTCTTGCTCTCGTATCAAGCCGACTTTATTAATGGTGCGGTTATTCCTATTGATGGTGGACAGTCATATAAGTACTAAAGAAATTTCTTGATATATAACCTCATTCAGCTAGTCGGATGAGGTTATTTTTATTTTAGGATTACCTTTATCAAAAGGTAGATTACCTTTCCTCCAATACCAGTATCATTAAACGATAAATAACAAATACCCCTAAATAGGCAGCAGTTACCATGAAGTCGAAATCTATAAAGAGGGCATGAATTGTGGTCATAAAAACCGCATCATCAACAATAATTTGATAGATCGATGTCGATGCAATATTACCGAAAATAATGAATGAAAGAAGCGCGAGGATATTAAAGATCATGTTGAATTTGGCGCTCTTGTGTTTTAATAAAAGCATTATAATAGGCACGACGATACTGGATATAACTATTAAGATTTTCAAAATTTCACGCCTTTTTATTTTCATTATGTCCTTGTACATTTGTATATAAACAAATAGCCGCTACGATTGTATTCGCAGCGACTACTTCTTGCTGTATTATCGATTCAGATTATTTCTCATAAGTTTTGCAATTTCTAAGTCATCCGTTTTTCCGCGTTTTTCAAGATGTTCAATTACAGCGATTTGTCTTTCGGTAGAGTGGTTTTGACTTAGTTTTGCCGTAGCTTCGATTTGTTTTATTTTTAATTTAAAGCCTTGAACACCTTTACTTAAATTCGAAAGATAATTCGAATCAACTTCCTCAATAGAATAACTACTAGAAGGGGATTCATATTTTGAAATTAATGTATTTAGCGATGCACTTAATTCCGCTTCATCGTCGATTAATTCCATTTCACCCGTAATATGTACGGTTACATAATTCCACGTAGGAACGGCATCCTTTGTTTCATACCAAGAAGGAGAAATATAACAGTGAGGGCCCTGGAAGATGGCGAGTACCGTTTGATTATTTATGTCTTTCCATTGCGGATTTGGACGCGCGAAATGACCGTAGAGATATACATGATCGTCACTTAAATAAAGTGGTAGATGCGTTGCAAATGGCGCACCATCATGTTGAGAAATAAGCGTGGCAAAGCTATGTTCATCAATTATTTTACGAATCTCTAATTCGTCTTTTAGATTGAATTGCTTTGGAATATACATAATTACCAACCTCTCTGAAAATGATTATAGTGTCTTCATCATTATAAAATCATGTTGTTCTTCATCACCCATCATAAAGGAGTGAGAGCCCGTTTTAACAAAGCCAGACTTTTCATAAAAAGCAATAGCATTCACGTTTTTCTCCCAAACACCAAGCCATACTTTAAATTTATGCTGCTGTTTTGCAATGTTGAGTGCATAATTCATTAAAATTCTACCTAAGCCCATTTTCTGAAATGACCCCAGTACATAAATTCGTTCGATTTCTAAAGCTTCGTTCCCCATATTTTCAGTTTGTGCATCCTCAGTATTCAATTTTAAATACCCAGCGAGATTCTCATCTACATAGAGTAAATAAAATGTCGAGTTCGAATTTGAAAGCTCGTCTGTTAGCGTCTCTTCGGAAAAGGCCGTAGCTAAATAAGTCTCCATATTTTGTTCGGAGTTTTGATTTTTAAAGGTTTCATAAAATGTTTCCTTACTGACAGATTGAAGTGCGTGCAGGTGTTCAATTGTGCACGTTGTTGTATGAACGTTCATAAGCAGGTGAGCTCCTTTAGTGGTTGCGTTTAAAGTAAAGTCTTCAATTTAAGTTATGGTGATTTAATGGTATGTGATTTTTGGAATAACTTCAATGATTTTTGGCCTATTGGTTATGCACCAGAGCTATTTAGGTTCATCACTGTAATTTGGAGTTGTTTATTGTTTTATCAGTTTATCCACAACTTATGATGATGGACCAATGTTTAAAATATATTGGGATAATTTTCTATTGAAGTTTGAATAGTATCTCTGCATTAATGAGAGAGTTGTAAAAATTTTTGGAGGTATGTAATGAAGTTTTTTAAATGTTTTATTGCATGTGAAACCACTCAATAAATGTTACTAAGAGAAGCTTGTCACCAAGTCATTTAAACAATGACGAGGAGGCAAGCTTTTTTATTTATTACTAGCCCTTTTCATTTATCCGCATAAACATACCTGTACTTGACTAACCTTCAATTGTTGGCTGTTCAATATAAGGGCCATATAATGATATTTCAATTAAATTATTTGCCATTTCTTCTGGACTTATTTCGTAATTTTCTTTAATCCAAAAGATGATACTTTCAATATAAGCACCTGTCACATAGGAAATGATTAGTTCGATTTTGACACGTAACATTTTATCTTGAGACTGAGAAGATTGAATCCCATCTGTAACATATTGTTTGATAATTTCTTTAACACCATTGATAAAAATAGCATCAGGTTGATACACAAAAAACGTCTCATATGCGATATGCTTTATCTGAATATGTTGAAACAGTAACCTTAAGTTTTCGGGCATTTCTTTTTTGGGAGTTTTTGATAAAGGACGTGGATTTTTAATCGTTAGTGCCTCTTTTAATTCTGCTAAAATACTTTCATGAATATCGATGCGAAGTTCTTGAATGTCTTTATATAATTTATAAAAGGTAGGTCTCGTTACTTCGGCAGCATCACAAAGCTGTTGGATTGAAAATTGATCTTGTCCTTTTAATTGTAACGTAAAATAGGCTTTATGTAATTTTCCTTTAGACTTTAATTGTCGTGGATCTATATGCTTCATTTAGTTATCACCCAATTCAATTGTATCATGATTTATTTTTATCTAACTACTGAAAAAGTAAAATCTATAATTATCATTGTTAAGTTTGCATTTTGCAAATGAATTCACGTTTGTACAACTAATTTTATTGGATGTATAAGCTAAAAATCGACGTAATAAAGACAATTTATTCAGAAAAATTAGTTTAATGGTTCTAATTTTGTTTACATTATGTAAATTAGTTATATAATTGAGTTATAGAAAATGGAGGTGTTTTTATGGGACGTTTAGAAAACAAAGTTGCTATCATAACTGGTGCAGCACAAGGTATGGGTGCAGCCCATGCAAAACGTTTTATCGAAGAAGGAGCGAAAGTTGTTCTGACTGATTTAAACGAAGAAAAAGGAAGTGCCTTAGCTGCAGAACTTGGTGAAAGTGCTATCTTCGTGAAACATAATGTAACGAGCGAAGAAGAATGGGCAGTAGTAATCAAAAAAGCAGAAGAAGCTTTTGGTCCAGTAAATATTTTAGTAAACAATGCAGGTATTTCGATTAACAAAGGATTATTAGATATTTCATTAGATGAATATCGTCGTATTGTTGACATTAACCAAGTATCTGTCCTATTAGGTATGAGAGCGGTTGTTCCTTCTATGAAAAAAACTGAAAAGGGATCAATCGTTAACATTTCTTCAATGAATGGTCTTGTGGCTGGCGCAATCGGTTATACAGATACTAAATTTGCCGTACGTGGTATGACAAAAGCAGCTGCTATTGAACTTGCTGGACAAGGTATACGTGTAAACTCTGTACACCCAGGTGTTATTGCAACACCAATGATTCAACAAGCAGATGCAAAAGATGCGATTGAAGAATTTGCAAAGTATATTCCTTTAAAACGCGTTGCTCAACCTGAAGAAGTATCGAATATCGTATTATTCCTAGCCTCAGAAGAATCTAGCTACTCAACAGGTTCAGAATTTGTTATTGACGGCGGTCTTACTGCACAATAATCGGACAAGACCCAGAATTTATTAAGTGTGAAATTGTTTTTATAACTAAACAAGAAAGCTTGGCGCAAATTGTCTTAATTGACAGTTTAGCGCCAAGTCTTTTTTAGTTAATTCGTTACCGCAACTTTTACTTTTGATGCAATATGACGCGCGGCTCTTCGTCCAGAGAACATCCCATCGGCTAAAGATAAGCCACTAATATAACTATTTGAACATATACCCACAGCTGTTCGGCCTGCAGCATAAAGTCCAAGGGAGCGGGTAAGCATTAATTATTCATATCTGTTAAACCTGGACTATGCTCATTTGGCATGACGGGCATAGTTGGTACAGGAAAACCTTCAGGGGGAGGCGTTACATTAAGTTGGCCACCATTTCTGCTAGGCGTTTGTCCTTGAATGATTTCACTCATTCGCGTAGGATCTAATCTGAAGTTGAATTGAATATTATGGTAACCCATGTCAACAAATTTTCGACATTCAGGATATTTATTAATATCGTAATTCGGAACGGGGAATAGTTTGCCCCAATCAACACCTAATGTTTCAAGCGCTTTTGCGAAGGCATTTTGATGCGCGTTATCTCGAACAATTAAAAATGCTAATGTTTCTCTGAAGGTTTGGTTGGAACTCATTTCGTAAATACGTGTCTTTTGAAGTACGCCCGTTGATTCTAATACTAGATTGTCGAGTAAATCTGCAATGAGGTTCCCGTGAGCATAAACCCAAGAACCATTCCAAGGATTTCCCGCAGCATCAACAGGTAACGAGGATTGAGCGCCAACAATATAATGATGTGGGTTTGCGTGGCGGACAGCATCATCTAAAGGAGACTGGTCTGCACCGCTATTTCCAGGTGCAACAGATTCCCCTGAATCATTTAATAATTGATTGATTGTATTTTGTACGAGTTCAACATGAGCAATTTCCTCTAAGAAAATGCCTCGTAGTAAATCGCGATATTGCGTTTCTTTGCCTCTAAAATTGGAACTTTGGAAAAAATACTGCATCATCGTTCGCATTTCGCCATAATGACCACCAAGAATCTCTTGCATAACACGAGCTGCTTGTGGGTCAGGTTTATCGGGTTTAATAATATTTATTAACTCTTCTTTGTAATAATACATAGTGTGCCCTCGATTCTAAGAAATTTTTGAATGTATATTAATTTGCCGCAAAGTTTATCCACTTCACTGGACATAGTATAAGCAAATAGAGCAAATTCATTCCTTGTTAACCATTCAAAAGTGTTTTGTATCTAGTTCTCAGACTTTTTCAAAATTTTAAAAAAGCCCTCACCGCAATTACTATGCGAATGAGAGCTTGTGTACACTAAGCACGTATTTTTTTAGCTTTTGGATAACCAATGAGTATTGCGATAACGCCACAAACTGCAATAAACATTGAATAATACGCATATTGCATCATCGTGATTGGCGAAATGCCAGCGACACCAGCGGCAACTAAAAATTGTGCACCATATGGGATTAATCCTTGTACTGCACAAGAGAATATATCGATAATACTCGCTGATTTTCGTGGCTCAATATCATATTGAGTGGCAATATTTTTTGCGAGAGGGCCAGCAATTAAAATCGCAATTGTATTATTGGCAGTCGATAAATCCGTTAAGCTCACTAAACCAGCCATTGCAAACTCTGCATCTTTTTTAGATTTGATTTTGCGAGTGGCCAATTGCAAGATAAAATCAATACCCCCATTATGCTTGATGACTTCAACCATTCCTGCAATAAGAATCGCTAAAAAGGCCATTTCAAACATACCAGCCATCCCATCGCCAGCTGCTTGCACAAGGCTCATGACATTATAACTACCATCAATTAGTCCAATAATGCCTGCAATACCAATACCACAAGCCAAAACAAGAAATACATTAAGACCTGCTAATGCAAAAATAATGACGAAAATATAAGGGATAATTTTAATCCACTCAAAGGTTTCATACGTAATTTGAGCGTTTGAGTTCATCGTCATAAACATTAAAATGACACATGTGACAATAGCCGCTGGTAATACAATGAGGAAGTTCACTTTAAATTTATCCTTCATTTGTGCACCTTGTGTACGAACGGAAGTAATCGTCGTATCTGAAATAAACGATAAATTATCGCCAAACATAGCACCACCAATAATCGTCGCCATGAGTAACGCAAGTGAAAGATCTGTTTGCTCACCGATACCTACACCAATTGGAGCAATGGCAACGATTGTCCCGACAGAGGTTCCCATCGCAAGGGATATAAAACAAGCAATCACAAATAAGCCAACAACAAGTAAATTTTGCGGAGCGATGGAAAGGGCAAAGTTAACAGTAGCATCAACAGCACCCATTCCTTTTGCCGTTTCAGAAAAGGCACCTGCTAATAAGAAAATCAGTACCATTAGCATGACATTTGAATTGCCGGCACCCTTACAAAAAATATCGACCTTTGTTGAAAGGGATTCTTTACGATTCATGGCTAATGCGACAGCACCAGAAATCGCAATCGCTATAATGACAGGGAACGCATAAAAGTCGTCTAATAAAATGCCTGATCCGATAAATAACACTAAAAACACTACAAATGGGAGTAACGCCCATGGATTACCTTTTTTCATACAAACCTCCAACATCTTTTCCTTCAAATCAAGTCCAAGCACACAAAAAAGTCTCTCCTTAAACGAACAAGAAGAGACCTACATTACGGAAAACCTCAGCTTATCTTTCAAGTGCGTACTTGCTGGATTTGGCACAGTAACTACATTCGTTCCGCTGCCGAGATTTCATAGGGCCAGTCCCTCCATCTCTCATGATAAGAAGTTAATCATATTATTTTTTTCAAAGTAAGAACTACAATATATGATTTTCGATAAATTGTCAATAAATTATTATTGTTGGATATTATTTTGATGTTTACTGGTGATGAAGGCCAAAAGTTTGATGCAATTTTAACATATTTTGGTTTATCATCTAAAATGAACTATCATAAAGAAAAAGAGCAATCACTCCTAGTTACGTATAAATGACTGCATTAGTGCGAATAAGGATAAAAAAGTTTGAAATTTTAACCTAAAACGATAAACTAAGTTTAGAAACATAAAGGGGATTAGATATATGAAAATTGAAGATTGGCTAAATAATGAAACGTCGGCGATTGCAAAAGAATTAACGGAATACGACGAAAAGCATATGGAAGTTGAAAAAACGATTGGCTTTACGGGACGCGATAAAATTCAGGGAATTTTAAAAAACTTCCATCAAATCATTTTTCCAAAGATCTATCACCAAGGAGGAAGCGATAAGACGCGTACACTGACGGATGTTACAAATAATATTCGTAAGTCTGCATTAGATTTGCGTGATCTGATTGAAAAGGTATTAATCTACCAAAATAATGACAACTGTGATGGACAATGCGGCGAAAGAGCCGATCAGGTTGTTATGAAGTTAATAGAAAGCTTCCCTAAAATTCGCGAAATGATTCAAACCGATATTCATGCTGCCTACAATGGTGACCCAGCTGCAACGTCAACAGAGGAGATTTTACTAAGCTATCCATCTGTTCGCGCGGTCTTCATTCACCGTATCGCACACGAGCTATATAAATTAGATGTAACGATTGTGCCGCGTATTATGTCAGAATATGCACATCAGTTAACAGGAATCGATATTCACCCAGGCGCATCAATCGGTCATTCGTTCTTCATTGACCACGGTACAGGTGTTGTTATCGGGGAAACATGTACGATTGGTAATAACGTAAAAATCTATCAAGGTGTGACACTTGGAGCACTAAGCTTCCCACTTGATGAAAATGGCAATCCAATCAAAGGCATTAAACGTCATCCAAACATCGAGGATAATGTCGTTATTTATGCGGGTGCCACAATTTTAGGCGGTAAAACGACAATCGGTCATGATACTGTACTTGGAAGTAACATTTGGCTAACCAACACCGTGCCACCATATTCACGTGTCTACAACTCACAGCCATCACCGAATATTAGCATTAGTAAAGAATATGTAGCGGATTATGAAATCTAAACAGAATAAGCCAGTGAAGCGGAACTTAATCCGACTTCTCTGGCTTTTTTATTATTTTGTATAAATTTTAATGATAGTTGGATGTCTGTGTTCGCGTACGCTTTAGGTGAATAGATCCTACTTTGTAATATAACTCGTTGTTATGCTAACAGAAAGTATAGTAAGAATGGAAAGTAAAAAAGTCTCGGAGGATAATAATAGACCACCACATATAACCACAAAAGCATCAATGATTAAAATATATATCCCTACATTAATCCCTGTTTTATCACATAAAAACTGGGCAATAAAATCTGTGCCGCCTGTACTTGTCTGAAATAGCAACATCAAGCCAATCCCAATTCCTATTAAAATGCCACCTAGAATAGAACTATATAGTGCATCAATTTTAAATAGCGTACTAACAGGTGTTAGAAAATCAATAAAAAAAGAAGAGATAATCATGCCATGTAAACTATTATAAAAATAACTTCTGTAATGAAACCATGCAAATATAAAGATGGGAACACTTAATATGATAATAGTTACACCTGTTTCCAAACCCCATATGTAATTTATTATTAATCCAATACCAACTGTACCCCCATCTAATATTTCATGTGGTACTAAAAACATATTTATTCCTAAAGATAAAAGAATGCTACCTATAATTAGTGCAAAACCTTTTTTTAGAAAGGACAGGTAACCACCTCATAATACAGACTATTTTAAAGTAACTTAAGCAAAATATTGTGAATTTCAATGGTAAATATATGTTCATTATTCGGCAGAAAGAAGTAATTTAGATGCAAATTTTAAATAGAACTGTAAAGAGTAAACCTACACATACAGAACTTTTGAACTTCCATCCGTTTCTCAAGTAATGAATGAGCAAAATAAGTATTTGCACCCGGTAAATGAAATAGTAACGTCCTTTTTCTAAAGAAATAATAGTTGTTGACCTGTAAATACTGTAATATTCAGAAAAATTAGTTGCGTTTATATCACTTTATGATATATTGGAATTAGATATATCATAAAGTGATATAAAGAGGTGGAAAAATGAAATCATTAGAGCAACTGACCGATTCGGTTTTTTATATTATGGCTGCATTTACACAGCCGAAGCATGGCTATGTAGTGATGAGTGATATTGAAGTGTTGACGGACGGTGAGGTCACAATTGGTCCGGCATCGCTCTATACTATTATTAAAAAACTCATGGTGCAGGAATACATTACACTATTTGACGATAGTGATTCTCGTAGAAAAGTTTATATGTTAACAGAAAAAGGACGCGATGTACTTCAACATGATATGAAGAGGCGTGAGAAAATGATTCGCTTTGCACAAATGGGACTAGAGGGAGGTACTTCACATGAATGAGAAGAAATTTGTCATTTCAGATGGGATTGCATTTTCAGAGAAAAGGGATTTAAAGGTGTTAAAAAGGTTCGCTGCAAAGGGCTGGATTGTCAAGCGCTATAAAGGGTTTGGTTATGAACTTGAAAAGCGTGAGCCAGAATTTATCGATTATAGTATTGATATTCGCAATTTAGCAGAGGAAGACAAAGACGAATACTTTGCGATGTTTGAATTTGCCGGCTGGGAACATGTTTGTTCAAGTTATGATACGCATTTATTTAAAGCACCTGTTGGCACAACGCCGATTTATTCTGATAATACCTCAAAGGCCGAAAAACTCATGCGTCTACAAAAATCGATACTACCTGCCACATGGCTAACAGTATGCTTTATGGTGTTGAGCTATTTTATGATGGTATTCTTTGATGGGACAATGGGACAAGTATCGAAAATGTTATTTAATATCTTTATGGTGCTCGTGGTTCCATGTGTCATGATGTATGTTGCCTTAACCTATCGCCGCGCGCGCTTGCAGGGTGAATAATAAAAACTTGAAAAACTTGCACCGGGTGCACATAAAAACGCTTCAAAAATAACTAAAGTGAAATTTCAATGTAGTGTGCTTAGTATTGAACTGAGCACACTTATTTTATTGCCCTCGAGGTCCTTTTGAAATACCATTAAAACGCTATTAATGAGCACATTACAGGATATTATTCTGATGCAATGGCAACTGCTGCAGAAATTTAGATATCCATTAAGAAATAAAGCCGATAAAAGAAGAGAATCTTTCTTAAATAAAATTATTTTTTTAAAATTGAATCGATTATGAAATGATAATCGTCTAATAGCAGAATTTGAAGTAAGTTGAAGGGGAGGGTAGTAAATTGGACAGAGAAGAAAAAGATTACGTATTAGAAAAACTGATGATTGACTATGGTAATGAGTTGGTTCGATTGGCATTTTCTTATGTGAAAGATGCAGAGATTGCGAAAGATATGGTACAAAATACATTTATCAAATGCTACAAAAACCTAGAATCGTTTCGGTTTGACGCACAAATAAAAACATGGCTGTATCGTATAACCATTAACGAATGCAAGGATTATTTAAAAAGTTGGAATTACAAAATGGTACAGGTAAAAAGTTTTATTAATGAAACAGCTAAGTCAATCATGCCATCAACAGAAAAAACAGTAATCGATAAATACAAGAATGAAGAAATAAAAAATACTATTTTTTCTCTTCCAAAGGTGTATCGGGAAGTGGTTTATCTATATTACTATGATTCATTGACTACTGAAGAAATTGCCAAAGTTTTAGATGTTCCAGTGAATACAGTGAAAACTCGATTAAGAAGAGCAAAACAAAGGTTAGAGTCGATGATAAAGGAGGTGGAACTGAATGGATGATAAACGGTTAAAAGATGCATTTTCTAATACATCGGGTCAAGAGCTACAATTTACGAAAGAAGATCGTCATAAAGTATTTGAACAAATTCGTGAAATTGACGGGGATGCTCATACTCAAAAGAAGTCACTTATCACGGTAAAAAAAATCGCCCCCTTAACAGTCTCTTTATTGGCAGTAGGCTTGTGTCTATTTTTGTTT
Organism: Lysinibacillus sp. 2017; assembly: GCF_003073375.1. Taxonomy (NCBI): domain Bacteria; kingdom Bacillati; phylum Bacillota; class Bacilli; order Caryophanales; family Bacillaceae; genus Lysinibacillus; species Lysinibacillus sp. 2017. The sequence goes on along the minus strand of NZ_CP029002.1, from coordinate 2,044,151 downwards.
ATGCCATCTGTTCTAACTGGAAACTGGACTAAAGAATTGAGCAGGAGTGATTTCAATAAAGAATATAACTCATCTGCTGCAAGTGCTCCCGTAGTTGAAGAAGCGAAAATTTCAACTACTTTAATTACGGTAAAGTCGAAAGATATGGATAATCGAATTTATCTAAACCTTTTACTTACTTATAGTAAAGATAAAAAGATGATGAAAGTCGTATCGCTCCCTTTAGATACATATGTGCAGGTAGCAGATAACGATGATGGAACTACTTTGGATGATAAATTATTATTTGCTTATCGTTTTGGCGGCGCTGAAAATGTAAGAACGACAGTTTCAAAGTTCTTCGATTTACCAATTGATTATTATGCAGTGATCGATTTAGAAACCATTTCAACGCTAATTGATTCTATGAATGGTATTGAATATGACTTGCAAGAAGATATGCGTTTAAGGGCAATATCACAAGTGGCATTTGAATTCAAAAAGGGCACAAATCAGCTGAGTGGCGAACAAGTTGTATCATTAATGATGGCTGCTACAGAAGGAAATAATTTAGATGAAGATGACCTATTAAACCTAATGACTATGGTAATGAATAAAACAGAAAACGAGATTCCACGAACACAATTAAAAGAGCTATTTACTCAAATAGAAGCCAATACATCACTTGATTCGTTGTTAGACAATCAAATAGAAATTAATTCTATAAAAGCGCTATCTATAAGTGAAGGCATGATAGCAGATCACATACCATTAAGTAGTACTACAGGGAAACACATTTATCGGTTTGAGAAAGATTTTTTAAATTCTATTTCAGAAGAGTTAACGACATTTGACTAAATATAAATGGGGTATTTAGGAATAATTTTACTGAAATATTTATGAATATAACTTTTTACGAAGACAATATAAAGGTGTGTTAATTAATGTACTCGTGGATGAAAGTAGAAAGCATCTGTACTGAAAAAATGCGTATGAAGCGTTAAGATTTGGCTGATAATAGAATTGTACTTTGAATAATTCTTGTAACTACTTTCCTGATAATAGGAACTATTGCGAGCGAAACTACATTATGGTAAAAAATCATTTTATTATTTGAATGGGGTGGGATGAATATAAATGTCTAAAGTTACAGGGGAAAAATTTTTAGAAAAATTTATGGGTATCGATGATCCGATATCAAAGCTAATCGTAATCCATTTATATTGTGAAAAAGCAGTAAATAAGTTAATTGAAGTAAAGGGAAAAAGAAGTGAGAAAGTTTTACAATGGAAGAGTAGTGATTATCATCCATTAAAAAAGGCTAACTTTGTTACTCAAATTTACTTTGTATATAACATGGGCTGGATTGAGGAAGGGTTATATAACAATTTATTTTTGCTGAACTCATGGCGTAATATTTACTCGCATAATATTGATGTCGATTTAGATAAGATGAATTATGATTTTGATATGTTGGGCAATGAGTTTTCTTTTCAAGATAAAAAAGATATTAAAGCAAACGCAGAAATAATTGCCGTTGTAACAATTGCAGCGCTACATAACTGTTTACTACAACAGCATAAATTAAACTATTAACATCCTGAAAATGGATGTTTTTTTTATTGCTAAAAAATCTTGTAACAGCTGCACGTTATTCTAAGTTGCTCTTGTAACCAATATATTAATTAACCTTGAAATAAATATATGTTTTAGTTTACTCAGGAACGGGAAATTGAAACAGACAAAAGGGCGTATTGGTTTTATTAAAGGGGGACAGTTCAAATGAAAAAAAGTGTATGGCTGTGGTTCGTGGTACTTACATTCATGTTGGTTGCTTGTTCAAATGATTCAAGCGATTCAACAAATGACCAGAATGCAAACAATGGTGAAACAGCAAGTAATGAGGTAAAAGAATTAAACTTGGTGCTCGGTTCTGAGCCGACAAGTTTACATCCAGCACTAGCAAGTGATTCATTTTCAATTGGTTTAATTCGCAATATGTTTGAAGGGTTAACAGAGATGAAAAATGGCAAGCCAGAATTGGCAGCTGCTGAAAAGTATGAGGTAAGTGATGATCTACTTGTCTATACATTTACATTACGTGATGCGGAGTGGTCAAATGGTGATCCAGTAACAGCTGAAGATTTTGTTTATTCTTGGCGTTGGGCATTAAATCCTGAAAATGCTTCTCCATACGCATCGATTTTATATCCTCTTCAAGGTGCAGAAGCATACAGTACAGGAGCTGGTAGCGCGGAAGATGTAGGGGTAAAGGCATTGGATGAAAAAACGCTCGAGGTTACATTGGCCACACCAACACCTTATTTCTTAGAATTAACAGCGTTTTCTACGTTATTACCATTTAATCAAAAAGCAGCCGAAGAAAATGAAAACTGGTTTACTGAGCCAGGTTTTGTTACAAACGGATACTATACGCTAGAGGACTGGGTGAATGGTGGCTCGATTACGTTAGCGAAAAGTAAAAGCTATTGGGATGCAACTAATGTAAACATAGATAAAGTGAACATTCCGATTGTGGAATCAGATACAACCCAAATGACGATGTATGATGCAGGTGAAATTGATTTTATCGGCGCACCATTTGGTAATGTGGCATTGGATAAAATTGATGGATTAAAAGCAGATGGTACACTAAATGCCACTGAAAAAGCTGGCGTATATTGGTATAAGTTTAATACCAAAGATGAAATCGTATCGAATGTAAATGTCCGCAAAGCATTAACATTATCAATTGACCGAGAAGGGCTTATTAAAAATATTTTAAAAGGTGAGCAGGATGCAGCACTTGGACTTGTGCCGAATGCAGTAGAAGGTTTTGGTAATGATGATGGTTACTTTAAGGATGCAGATTACGAGGGAGCTCGTGAGGCACTTAAGGTTGGACTTGAAGAACTAGGCATAAGTGATCCAAGTGATGTAACAGTGACTATTGCTTATTTTACGAATGAAGGAGACGCAGCAGTTGCACAGTATATTCAACAAACTTGGTCAAAAGAGCTAGGGATTAATGTGAAGTTAACGAATTCAGAATGGCAAGTATATATTGAGGAATTAAATAACTTAAATTATCAAATTGGAAGACTTGGTTGGACGGGTGATTATAATGATGCCTTTACATTCCTTGAAATGTATGACACAGCGAAAAACCCAAATAACCAGACAGCTTGGGAAAATGCAGAGTACAAATCCATTTTAACGCAATCTACTACGGAAACAGATGCTCAGAAACGTACGGAACTATTACTTCAAGCTGAGGAGATTGCTATGGCGGAGTACCCAGTAGCTCCAATTTATTATTATACAAATTTATTTGTTGTTAAGGATTACGTAACTGGCATGGAGCCAGATGGTTTAAGTAACTTTAACTTTAAATATGTAGATGTGAATCGTTAGAATTAACTTTAGTGATAATAAATAAAGACTTCCACAATGAAACCGTGGAAGTCTTATTTTTATTGATTCAATTAATTTCCATTAAGTGGTAGATTGCGTGTTATTATGAAGTAGTATAAAGAATTAATAGATTGGGGGATTTGGATTGACTGCAGTCATTACGATTGATTCATTAACTAAGCAGTATGGCGATAAAAGAATTCTTAGTGGTATTTCTTTTACGATTGAACAGGGAGAAATTTTTGCTTTAATCGGAACCAATGGTGCTGGAAAAACGACCGCACTTGAATGTATAGAGGGGCTTCGAAACTATGGCGGCACGATAAAACTTAATGGGAATATTGGGGTCCAGTTACAATCTACGTCATTACCTAAAAATATCAAAACAATTGAAGCAATAAAACTGTTTGCAAAATGGAATGGCTCAACGATTGATAAAGGCCTCATTCAAAGACTAAATATCGAGGCCATGATGAATAAAAAATATAAAGAGTTATCCACTGGTCAAAAACGGCGTCTACATTTAGTTCTAGCTATGATAGGGGATCCAGAAATCATATTTTTAGATGAGCCAACAGCGGGTCTTGATGTAGAAGGGCGCGTTGCATTGCATGAAGAAATACGAACGTTGAAAAAAAGGGGAAAAACGATTGTCATGACGAGTCATGATATGGCGGAAGTGGAAGAGCTTTGTGATCGACTAGCCATCCTAAAGAAGGGCAAAATTGGTTTTATCGGAACTGTCTATGAATTTACTGAGAAAAAGAATGATACTTATATAATGCACCTCAAATTAGCAACCACGATTAATACGAGTTCCTTGTCAGCTTGTACGTATGTTGGGGAGCATCAAGGATACCATTTATTTGAAACTAATAAATTGGAAGATGGTCTTTACGAGTTAACTTCAATTGTGAGAGCTGAAGAAAATTCTATTGACGATCTTAAAATTGAGCAAACTAGCTTAGAACAAAGGTTTATGGATCTGGCGAAGGAGGAACTGGTATGAGCGCATTTCTTTATGGTATCGGTCTACAATGGCGATTAGATTTTCGAGATAGAGGTATTCTTCTCACATACTACATCATTCCACTTTTGTTCTTTATATTTATGAGTGGCATTTTTACTTCCATAGATCCAACTGCTCACCAAACACTCATTCAATCGATGACCGTTTTTGGTGTAACAATGGGTGCGATTTTAGGTACACCGACACCGCTCGTTGAACTTTATAATAGTGAAATAAAAAAAGCATATAAAGTTGGGGGGATACCTTTATGGACGGGTATCGTAAATAATTTTGTTTCAGGACTAATTCATCTCTCTCTAATGAGCACGCTATTATTTATAGTGGCTCAACTAATTTTTGATGCGAGTGTACCTACAAATTTATTCAAGTATTTTGTAACGCTTGAAATCTTCATCATTGCTTCACTTTCCATTGGAACAATACTAGGGTTGACGGTGAAAAGTACGTCGAAATTAACAATGGTGTCACAGGTGATTTTTTTACCATCCATAATGCTCTCAGGAATTATGTTCTCTGTGGATATGCTACCAAAAGTTCTGCGATTGATAGGAGAACTTTTCCCAGCAACTTGGGGTTTTATCAATTTAAGTAGCAGCGAATGGGATTTTTGGTCCATCACACCGTTACTCATTACAATCATCCTTGCACTTTTAATTTGCCGCTGGAGACTGGGGCGCGTATACAAGGCAGAATAGTTATTAAACATTTTGCTATGTGAAATACTTGTATGAAAGTAATTCTTAACTAATAATTTTTTTTATTTGCTTTAATTCTTTTATTATAGAGTCTATCTGCATTTCTAAATCCTCTGGTTGTTTTGACTGATCATACTGGCTTTGAAAACTTTCGGAACTTGCTTTTTCTAATGCACTTAAAGCCAAAGCTGCTGCAATAGTTTGTAAACCACCGCCTAATGTAGAAATGGTTGAGCCAATATATACAAGTCTAGCAACTTGAATATCAAAAGAATCGGAGCTTTGTTTTAATTTATTATTTTTGTTGCTCACTATTTTCCCTCCTACCAATAAACTATAAAGTGTCTTAACTTAATCATATGAATTTAATGGGAGAAAATGAGAAGAATTAGTATAAATAATTATTAATTGCTCCAAATTGAAAAAATTTTTGAATATGATGAGTGAAATGTAAAAAAACCGGCAGAATAATGATTGCCGGTTTAGGGTGAATCAATTTAATTTTTATTGTTTTGGTTACTGTTATTTGCAAATTGACCGGAAGCTTTATACTTTTTAGCTTCGGCTTGTTGGAGTTGTTGTTTCACTTGGTTAACGTTAGTGTCACTTCCGAATTCTGCGTTCATTGAGCTCATTGAGTTCATTGAATTCGAAGATGCAAATTGACCGGAAGATTGACTCTTTTTAGCTTCGGCTTGTTGGAGCTGTTGTTTTACTTGGTTAACGTTAGTGTCACTTCCGAATTCTGCGTTCATTGAGCTCATTGAGTTCGAAGATGCAAATTGACCAGAAGATTGGCTCTTTTTAGCTTCGGCTTGTTGGAGTTGTTGTCTGACTTGGTTAACATCAGTGTCACTCCCGAATTCTTCGCTCATTGAGTTCATTGAATTCGAAGATGCAAATCGCCCAGAAGCTTGACTTTTTTTAGCTTCGGCTTGTTGGATTTTTTGTCTGATTTGATTAATGTATTGTTTGTTATTATTATTTGGCATGGATTTCACCTCCTGAATTTAGTCTGTTCAGAAGATTATTTTTTATCCTTAGATGTTGCTGAATTGAAAAAATGATGAAGTAACCAAAAATGCTAAAAAGACGACATTAAAGGATGAATTACTTTTTCCTGAATGGTTAATTTATTTAGTGGAGGTGAAAATAATATGCAAAAAAAGAGGGACGACAAAAAGGAAAGGGAGAAAGAAGAGTTTGGAATCGATTTAAGCCCAGACGATTTAGATATCCGTGAAGAAAACGATCTAACCGAAGAGCAATATAAAAATTCAAATCAAGTGAAACAATCAGATAATTCACGTAATAAAAAGTGAGAATTTCATTAGTTGTTGAAAATTCCGATAGTTATGAAAATCGATGCAGGATATTAATCAGAAAACATTATGGAGTAAAATAATCTAAAATTTCTATAAATGAGTCAAGGAAGTAGATTGTCTCCTCTGACTCATTTTTTACGCGTTTAAAATATATCCAATTAGTAGTTTGATGCGTATTATTTTGGAATTTGCCCCATTGATTTAAGTAACCAGTTAGTTTCATAGGAATAAAAATGCGTTTAATAGTCTAACTTTCTGAAAACCAGTTGAGTGCCTTTTGTTCCATATCACTTACAAATCTCTTTTTTGCTGGACTGTAATGACTTGTAGAATCGTAGCGTTGAGCTAACTCTTCTTTGAAACAACTATACTTGGTCACTTCTTGAGGGTGAGATCTCAGATAATCTCGAAAAATCAAATGTCGTTTAATCTCGGGATTATCAAGTTGATAAAAATGGATATGGTGCGTTCTGTTCTCTCCACCTTTTCTAAATAACCTTCTACCTGTAATACCCCATTCCCAAGCAACATCATAGCCAAGATCCTTCATATGATTATTGAATAGATCAACTTTCTCTATGGACTTAACGATACACATCATATCAATTACAGGTTTTGCTTTCATTCCATGAACTGATGTAGATCCAAAATGCTCACATTTGATTATCTCTTCGCCAAATATTGTTTTAAGAAATTCTGCTTCAATCTGGAACATTTGAGACCAATGTGCACTATAGTCAGTAAGACGAATTTTCATAGTTTCGTATCATCCTTTAAATTGTTATTTAGATGGTGTGGAAGTATTTGCTGTTAATATTGTAAACGGTAGGAAGGAATAATTGTAATGAATCTAGAAATTATAAAAAATAAATTTTTGGAAGGGGAAGTTACATGGTTTTAAATTGAATGTTCTAGTTTCATGGTTCATGCAAATTGAAATTAGCGTAAGAAATAGCCGATAGAACAGGCCTGGTAACGGAGAGATTGTTTTCAAATCAATCATTAAGAACAACAATAATAGAGGTGATTTTATTGAAAATACGAAAGTTCAAGGATGAAAATGAAGAGTTACTAGATTTATTATGTTTTAACACGTGGCCCTTCCATTCGAATCAAAATTTAAATAGGACAGTAATTAAAGGTGCTGTGGAGAGAGGCTACTATGCTGATGGTAGAGAGACATTTTGGGTTATTTTAGATGAGCAAAAAGTAGGCATTATCATTATTGACGACATTGAGGATACAATTCCACTATTTGATCTTCGTTTGACTGAAAAGGCACGTGGCAAAGGGATTGGTGTAAAATCTTTACTTTGGCTAAAGGATTATCTTTATGGTGAAAAAAATAAGCTTCGCATTGAAGGCTATACAAGAGCTGACAATATAGCAATGAGAAAATGCTTTACAAATGCGGGTTTTGTTAAGGAAGGTTACTTACGAAAAGCTTGGGAAAATGAAAACGGTACAATTTCAGATACGGTGTTATATGCATCTATTTATGAGGATTGGAAAGAAAATAAAATAACACAGACTAAATTGAATGAGTTTCCTTTTTAAAATTAAATCCTTCAATTTTCACAATTTAACTATTGGATTATTTCCGACAGTGTATTTTTAGCAATACCTAAAGACCATGTATTCCAGTTGTCGCAATTCACAACAGCCACATACATAAATATTGGTGCTTTTCATGAGTTGGTAATGTCTCAGTTATTTGGGGAGAAGATTGATGTCCTGTAAGGCCAAGATGGGCGAAATAGTCACACCTTTCTTAACTAATAATTTTTTTGATGTGTTTTAATTCCCTTATTAAATAGTCAATCTGCTTTTGTGTTGAGTCTAACTGTTCTGTTTGATCATATTGGCTTTGTGTATTTTCATTGTTTGATTTTTCCAATTCTTGTAGGGCAAGACCTGCAGCCAATGCAGCTAAACCATCTCCAAGTGTAACGATAGTTGCTGAAATAAAAGTAAGTCTAGCAATGTAAATATCTATTGAATCAGAGGGTTGAGTGGATTTGTTTTTATTATCACTAATGGTTAAATCCTCCTCATAATTAGGAATGTAAAAAGTGCTTTAAATACAGTATATGCAGAGAATAAATGAAATTTACAAAATAAAGAACTCTCTAATAAGGGGTTACATTAGGCATAGCTATACAAAAAACCGCAGCGAGTACAAGCACTACGGTATACCTCTTGCATAATTAAAGGAGCGGCGCAGAAGAAGTTCACGATATGATTAATCAGTACCGCCAAAAGAAGGTAGCGCTGGGAAATGGTAACGTTAAAGATGCCTTTTATTTTAAATTAAACTATTCATTACAGTTAATTCTTCTCTTAAAAAGATATTATAAATTGGTAAGGCTAACAGAAGTAAAGACACCACAAAAAGTAATATAGCACTTTTCTTTCTATTATTCTGAAATTCTTTAATACCAAACAAAATAAATGAAATAAAAGCAATTATAAAGATTATATTTGAATATAACAAATAGTTACCATTTCGGCTTTTAATCATCATTATAAAAGCAAGAATGGCAAAAAACAAAAGAAAGAATTTGCTTATATTAAAAATCTTATCCAACATATTCACCACTCTTTCATTGAAACTGAAGGTACAGCTAAGACTAGTATATGATGGTCTTAGCAAATACGTTGTAAATCCTTTTCTTCTATTGGACGAATTATTAAGTTTTGATCTTTAAACAAGTCAGGTTCCAAATAAATGTTATCTTACCCGAGTTAAAGATTCCTTTACTCAAGAATTTGATACTCCTGCAATGCTTTTTAAAAAAGGCACAATTGACGGAAAGTTTCTTTCGGAAATTTATATGGAAATAGATTATTCTAAAATCAAATTTAAAAGCTGTATGAGTTAGAGGAATTACAAAACCTCATCTATTGTGTGGAAAGCCATTATTACTATGTTGACATTGGTAATTGCATTTGCAACCTGCAATTGTTTTTCTAGGGGTTACTTCAATCTTGGGAACATTTCAAACAGCGAAAAATACTGTGAAATCAGTGTTTGTAGCTGTTTTTATAGAAAATAACCTCATTGTTTTCGCCTCTGAATATATTTTTGACAAAAATTGCGCTTCACTTTTGTTAATATTTATGTTTCCAACTTTATTTTGGTCGACATACCATTTTGAAAGTATTTTGGTGATAAAAAGTTGCAATTTGTAACTTGCTTGTTCAACTAACGACGCAACTTTGTTGTATAAGAAAAATAAGGACATTGTCTATAATTGGTTTATAATGGTAATGGATGTTTTGGGGGAGGGGTATTAAGGATGTCAGAAGAATTGAATAAAGAAATTTTATTAGAACTAAAGAAAATAAATCAAAAATTAGATGAATTAAACGAATCACCACAAGCCTTATCTAAACCTATGAAGTTTATTGCATTATTTATTGGATTTACAGTAATTGGACCATTCGTTGCAGTTTTGTTGTCGAAGTTATTTGAATAGCTACTTTACTTCCTGTTAATTTGATTGAAAAAATTTAATAGCCCTTATTGAACTAAGGGTGGCTTTAGTTCAATCTCGCTTAGGGTGCATTTTCATTGACACTATAATTACAGCATAAGTTGTGTCCAACATTTATAATAGCGTTTCTTACGGATGATGTTATTCTAAAATGAATGGCTGTGGATTATAAGTGTAAGGTTGAATTACGAAAATAGTTCGAGAACAATTGGAGAGAGATTTAAAAGTACTAGATAGCAGATAATAAAATTTAATTAAAAGAGCCAGGGAAGTAGCTTGACTTCTATGGCTCATTTTTATGCGTTTGCACTTTAAACAATTAGTAGATTGAATGACAAATAATTAAACTTTATTTAAAGCCTTTACTAATGCAATTTGCCGCACCCGGTACAAATAACCAGATGATTAGTATACATAGAGGTATTATAAATGCTCTTTTATCGAACTTTATTGTCATTAAATTAAAACTCCCCTTTTTTTCCACCTACTAAAGATAGTATAATTTGTAATGTTATCGCAATATACAATCCGAACTCATAATGAGCACATTTATTACCTCAAGAGTGATTAAGTACAGTGCTTACGCGAGCCTTGGCCGTGAAAATGAAATAGAGTTTAAAGCTATTTTTGAGAATGCTTGTTATGAGATTTTAAAACAAATAAGAGAGGGGATTTTTACAATTTCGATACTTCTAAAAAGAAAACTATTAACAGCTATGGTTAGTAGTTTGATATTTACACTGATCTTTTCAATGTTTGGTGGCTTCAATATAAACGGTTTTTTTAGTTTATTTTATTTAAACATGATGTTTGCACTTACATACGGCGTTCTTGCTTCCTTCTTTAGTGACTGGCTCAGTAAGGACATTTTTAAAAAACCTCGTTCTCGTGAAATTGCTTCTTTCATCCTTCATTTTTGCTGTGGCGCAGTATTTCAAGTGTTTGGGATCGTTTCGGCGACCGTATTCTATATTGTGGACCGTTTATTAAAAAAGGTGAAAATTAGCTGGTTAACAGTGATCATAGCATTTCTAATCGTAGTGGCAGTCTTTGTTATTATGATAAACATAGAGACATAATAAGAAAATAGACCTTTTCCTATAAAGTAGTGATTTCGTTAGTGCAACGAGAAATTTTTAAAAAAACTTCATATCGTTTCCTAACCTAGTTTTAGGATAAAAGAAAGCCATAAATGCTGTAATCACCATTTATGGCTTTCTAACTTTCAAATATATTTAGAATGTACTCCATTGTTTGATATTCGAACGATAAATTCTCTTAAAATATATTATTTGCTTTATAATACCTATTTTTTCTATAATTTAATTATTAAATGGAGAAAGGGTGAAGATTTTGGATAAGCAAGTTGTGTTAATTACAGGTGGTGCAGGCGGAATTGGGAAAGCGACAGCGGAATTGTTTTTGGAAAATGGAGCAACCGTTGTGTTAGTTGATTTGAAACAACAGGCACTGGACGAAGCAGTGCAAACATTACCAGTTGCGAAAGGGACTTTGCATACAATTACCGCAGATGTAACAAATGAGCAAGATGTGGAACGCTATGTGCGAGAGACGGTCGATAAATTTGGTGCGATTAATGTGTTTTTTAACAATGCAGGCATTAGTGGACCGTTTAAAATGATTAAAGATTTAGAGCAACAGCAATTTGATCTACTTATGAAAATCAACGTAACGGGTGTTTTCCTCGGGATGAAGCATGTAATTCGTCAAATGGAAAAGCAGGGGAGCGGCAGCATTATTAACACCGCATCGAACGCAGCATATATAGGATCGGCGGGGATGGCAGGCTATATCGCATCGAAGCACGCAGTTGCAGGCTTGACAAAAACAGCCGCTTTAGAAGCAGCTGCAAGCGGAATTCGCGTCAATGCAGTAGCACCGGCTGCGATTGATACACAAATGCTTACTGAAATCCAATCCAATATCGCACCTGACCAACCAGACGCAGCAGGTGATGCCATTAAACAAGCCATTCCAGTAGGGCGATTTGGTACACCACGTGAAGTCGCACAAATTGTGTACTTCCTTGCATCTGAAAATGCCTCATTTGTAACGGGTTCTTTATACAATGTAGATGGTGGCATGCAGGCCGATTAAACTTGATACACTGTTAGCGATATTGCTAGCGGTGTATTTTTATTATTCCTTGAATTTTTGAATTGAAAATTCTCCTTTAGCTATCAAATGTTACACGATTAATATGTTCGTTGAGGTATTTAGAATTGGCAATATCTGTTATTATAGTTGTGTAGATTTTAAAAATAGACAGAGGCGAATGGAGGATACAAATGCAGCAACAAGAAGTTTTAACCATAACGAATTTGACGAAATGTTACGGCAACAAAGAAATTTTGAAAGGCATCGATTTGCATGTTTCAAGGGGAGAAATTATCGGCTATATTGGGCCGAATGGTACTGGAAAAAGTACGACAATTAAAATCATTTTAGGCATGATTGATGATTACGGTGGAGAAATCAAACTTTTCGGAGAGAATATTCAGCAAGGTAGTATTGAATATAAACGAAGAATTGGCTATGTACCTGAAATTGCAGACGTATATGATAACTTAAGCGGCTATGAGTATTTGACCTTTATTGGCCAACTTTATGGGCTAAATTTAGATACGGCTGCCAACAAATCACAAATCTTAATGGAGCTTTTTGGCGTGGGAGAAGCATATCATTCCAGAATTTCCTCTTATTCAAAAGGCATGCGACAAAAGCTTTTAATCATATCGAGTTTATTACATAATCCGGATGTGCTGTTTTTAGATGAACCTATTAATGGTTTGGATGCAAATAGCGTTATGATTTTCAAGGAAATATTGGCGCAATTAGCCGCGCAAGGGAAGACGATATTTTATTCCTCGCACCTTATGGATGTTGTCGAAAAAATTAGTAGTCGCATCATTTTATTGAATGACGGAAAAGTTGTGGCTGACGGAACTTTTGCCGAGCTACAAGCAGACAATGCTAGTGGCTCTTTGGAAGGGATCTTTAATCAATTGACAGGTTTCGATAATTACAAGGAAATTGGCGAACAATTTGTCACTGTCGTACAAGAGGTGCTGTGATGCAAGATTTCAAAATACTTAGATTACTCGATAAAATCCAATTTGTTTTTAATAAAATAGGTGTCGATTATGCAGTGATGCGTCAAATCTTGCAAGTCAAACTACTAATGGATGAACGCAAGGCGCCCACATTTTTTAATCAGGCTGCAAATAAAAAACAAAAAGATCAAAAATACGGCTATATCAAGTCCTTATGGATTTATGTGTTACTAGGTCTGATACTCATTCCATTTATGAGTTTTGGCGAGAATTTCCTTTTCCAAATGAGTCTTACGTATGCAATCTTTATTTTTATGATTATGACAACATTGATTTCTGAGTTTTCTTCGGTTTTATTAGATGTGCGAGACAGAAGCATTCTCTCGACTAAGCCCGTCTCCGACAAAACGGTAAATGCCGCTAAATTTATGCATATCCTAATTTATTTAACGTATTTAACAATCGCATTTACTGCCATTCCACTAATAGTTGCCTTCGTTAAACAAGGTATTTTATTTTTTTTGTTAACGGTATTCGAAATCATATTAATCAACATTTTTGTTGTCGTCCTTACCGCCATTTTATATATCGCGATTTTGCGATTTTTTGATGGTGAAAAGCTGAAGGATCTTATAAATTATGTGCAAATCGGCTTGTCATTGGCTTTAATGATTGGTTACCAGGTCGTTATCCGATCGTTTGAACTCGTCAATTTAAATATGGTCATAGAATTTCGATGGTGGAGTATTTTTATCATTCCGATGTGGTTTGCTGCGCCGTATGAATTATTGCTAAATGGAAATCAAACAGTCATTTCCATTGTATTTAGCATTTTCTCGATTGTGATACCAATCGTTTCAATCTGGCTTTATATCAAGCTAATTCCAACGTTTGAACAAAACCTGCAAAAGCTACTAAACACTAGTAAGTCGAAAAAAGAAAAGAAAAATCGACTGAAGGAGTTTTTATTAAAACTAATTTGCACTACAAGTGAGGAAAGAGCTTTTTATCGTTTTGCTTCTCTTATGATGAAACAAGAGCGCGATTTCAAACTAAAAGTCTATCCATCGTTAGGGTTTTCTTTAGTCATTCCATTTATTTTTATGTTTAACACAGCAACAATTGAAGAAATTGATTACTCTATAAGCAAGGGCTATTTAACGATTTATTTTAGCATGATCATGATTCCGACTGTGGTGTTGATGCTTAGTCATTCAGAAAAGTATAAAGCCGCCTGGATCTATAAAATCTTCCCGATAAATGACTATACAAAATTTAAAAAGGGAAGTTTAAAAGCGTTTTTAACCAAGTTGTATATTCCGTTATATAGTCTTTTAAGTATCGTACTTTGCTTTATTTATGGGGTACGAATTATCCCAGATTTATTGGCTGTTTTAGTCGCTAGCTGTTTGTATAGCGTGATTTGCTATATTGGATTTGGCAGTAAAATTCCGTTTACTAAACCATTCAATGAAATTGGCGATGCACAAGGGTGGAAAAGCTTAGTACTGATGCTTCCTATCGCTATTTTTGCGGGTATCCACTACTTTATGCTAGCAAATGTTGCTTACGGCACAATTATTTACTTAGTAGTTCTTATCATCATGAATGTTAGTGTTTGGAAAGTTGTATTTCGTCGTGTACAGAAGTCCTAAATTGTCATGCACAATCGCAATAGGTTTCATAGTAAATAATGGTGCATCTAACTTAAGAGAATTCTCAAGGTTAAATAAAGGTTGTGCCTAATAGGAGATTCTTATGAAAATACAAAAATATACATCAAAATATGAAGAAAGCTGGCTGCGTTGTAGAGTTTTGGCATACTTACATACTTCTTTATACGAAGATGTTGAAACATCAAAACCAACATTTGAAGGGCGTCCTTCTATTGAGTTGATAGTAGTAGAAGATGGGATGGTGGTCGGGCTACTAGATATGGTGCTAGATACAGAAAAATTAAAAACATCCTTTTTAGCAAAAGGCTTAGGTGCGTTTTTAAAAGTCATTGCTGTTCATCCAGATTACCAATCTAGAGGAATTGGGCGTAAATTATTTGAAACGGCTTTAAAGGAGCTTGAAAATACCCCTATAGAATTCATAGAGCTTTATACACGAGATGATGAACAAGCAAATAATTTTTATAAAAAGTTAGGATTTGATTTGTTATTAGAAACATACGACGTTTTTGGGGTTGAGAAATCTTTAAGTAAGGATATTTTTATAACGGGGATTGAAGATAAAAAATTGAAGGCCAAAACTGAAAACGGTGAACCTTGCGACTTTGTATTGGTAGGTGGCGTATATGAAGTATACGATTTAAAAGCTTTAGAGAAAATAGAATATGATCGTTATTATCCATCAAGAGGATATTATAAAAAAATAAAATAATTTAATTCGTTGTTAATAAGCTTACATTTCTATTCAAATTAACGTTCACAAATGAAAGTTTGATAGCGAAATCCCTAATTCTATTATCTTTAGTAATAGATGTTAGCATAGATTTTAAGTAAAAACTAATTTATCTATTTATTGCAAATATTGTATAATAAAGCTATAAATTCAAAGGGGTTGTGAATATGTTATCGAAAATTGCAGTAGATGCTTTGTTTAAACAACAAAAAATCTAAGGGGTGTATCTCCGTCTGCATCCCTTTCTAAGGGGAAAATCAATTGGAACAATATTTTAATCACTATTTAACAGGTCAGACAGTTTCAATGCAAATGCTATCCGTTCTTACGGAAAATGTCATTTTATAAAAGAAGGAACTTTACGGAATGAAATTTTCCGATTTGGCAAATTCTACGATGTTTATTTATTCGGTCTCTTAAGAGAAGATTGGTTCCAATCGTAAAATTAAATGTGAAAGCATTAATTCAAATGGATTAATGCTTTTTCCCTTAATCAAGATACTATAATTTCAAATTTAACGTTTTACTTCTACTAACAAACTAGGTTAGTGAACGAAAGAATTAGAATATTATTCCGATATGAACGCAATGGGGGGAAGTTGTATGTTTATAGTTAGATCGGTTATTTTGTGGATTATTATATCAACTATTATTAATGCCTATTTAATGTCATTACCTATACCTGTTTTACGAAAAAGAAATTATCCAGCGAACTATCTTATTCAGCATAACAATCGAATAGATTTTCAAAACAATACGGAATGTGCAGCATTTTCAACAGCGTATCTGTTGCGTCATTTTGGCTTGGAGGCTGAGGGTGATGCATTGTATACACATTTTCCTAGTAAAACAAGGGCGGGCAATGTATATCCAAAGGGAATCCGAACGGAGTTAAGAAAAAATGGCTTTAAAACAAATTATTATAAAGGAAATATAAATACACTAAAGTACGAAGTGAGCAAGGGAACTCCCGTAATTGTTTTTATTAAAGTACATAAGGATCGAAATAATTTGCATTTTGTTCCAGTCGTAGGCTATGACGAGGAGTATATTTACCTTTCAGAATCATTAGGGCATCTGGTGAATTGTGATGATGATCACGAGAGCTATAATCGAAAAGTTCCGATTAATGAATTTAAAAAACTATGGAATGTAAAGAGAATTCATATGCTTCTTTATAGCAATACGTACATAGCCGTAGACGCCGCGCAGAGCTAATATTAATGACGATTCTGGCTAGTTGTGCTAATGGGACTTTAGTTTGATTTAATATTCGGGGTACAAATGATTTGAATTGTTTACGCATCTGGTGCGAATTTCTAAAGAATAGATGGTGAAAGAATGGATACAGAACTACTCAAGATTTTTGATGAGAATGGAAAGTCTTTAGGAACTTCTACTAGAGAGGAAGTCCATAATAAAGGTCTATGGCATGAGACATTTCACTGCTGGTTTGTGAGTAAAGTGAATAATGAATGGTTTATACATTTTCAGTTAAGAAGCAAGCTAAAGAAAGATTATCCCAATACTTTAGATATATCTGCAGCAGGCCATATAAATGCAGATGAAAGTGTTGCCGATGGTATTAGGGAAGTATATGAAGAGTTAGGTATAAATTTAACAATAGAAGATTTAATATCTTTGGGAAACATACCTGATGAGATTATTCAGAAAAGCATTATTGATAGGGAGCTTGGACATGTATTTTTATATGTGATACCAAATGAAGAAGATATTAAATATAATTTCGGAATAGAAGAAGTATCTGGGATTTTTAAGATTGAATTAGGTTTATTTGAGCAACTATGGCTTGAAAAAATAGATCGTGTTCAATCTCAAGGTATAGTATTAAATGAAAAAATGGAAAATGTTGAAGTGAATAGATTAGTACGTAAAGGTGATTTTTTGCCACATGACAATACTTATATTTTAAAAGTTTTGAAAGAGCTAAAGAATTTTCTTTTAGAAAGTAACTAAACAATCCAGCTAGGTTTTTGAAAGCATAATATTAATTCTTCAAAGAAAGATGAGGTTTAAAATGAAATATTTTACTAAAGAATGGTTCGAATTGTGTCAAAAAACAAGTTTCCATCTAAATTTAGTAGAAGAACAGAAAGCTGAACTATTTTCAGAAGAATACTTTCAACAGCTTTACAATAGTGAGTTAATGGATTGGCTTACTTTACGAGAAGAAATGGAGACAATAGCTTTTAATAAAGAAGAGGCAACAGAAGAATTTCATAACGCTTTCATAGTTAATCACGTGATTTTAAAAAAGAAATTACCAGAAACTATTTTACAACAGATAGCTGATTTAAGGGTTTTTGCTTTATACAAAGCAACTCATAAGGTCATAAACGCTGTAACTAAATTTTGTGAGGAAAATAAAAGGTCTGTAACTACCATTGGTGAGAATTACAGAAGATATTATAAAGAAGCCTCCATTTCGTTTGATAAAGATATTGTAGAGGATTTTAGATTCCATGATTGTACGATTATAAAATCAGTTCAAAATGACACGAACTTAACATTACTCTTGGATAATACAGGTGGTTTTACAGATGTAGATGAAGTAACCTTTGAAAATTTTCATATAATAAAACAAGATGGTTTATTAGAAAATTCATGGTGGTTGTATGAGGAAGTGTATAAAGTTAATGATAACTACGAGTTTCATGTCTTGCTTGAAAATGGAGAGATGGAATTAATCGACTTTATTATTTCAGCAGAACGAGTTTCCTTTTATCGTTAGAAATAGTTATTCTATTTTTATTAAATTCTAGATTACTTTAGTTCATTAAAGATTTACACGCGTGTTGATTAACCAAAATTATACAGTATCTATTTGATTCATTTCTCGATAAAAATTTACTGTACCGGGTGCACACACAATTCAGCACTTATTAATCATTCGCAATTTATTGAAATACAAGGAGCCGAGCATTATATTTGGCTTCAAAATAAGGAGAGGGAGGAGTTATCTAAAATTCTTCAAGGATTTATTAAAGTTGTAATTTAATTTACCAATGTTCCCAAACAACGGTTTGGGAATCTTATACTTCAACTAAAATAGCAGGTGAGTTCAAATAGCAATATCCATTTTTACCCAATGTATCGTGTTAAATGATATGATTAAACAGGAATTTGTGAGGGATTTAATTTTACTTCTGGAGGATATATCGTTGAAAATACTTAGACTTATTTTAGTCATTATTGTAATTGCTTTATCAAGTTATGCTTTGATAACTGGTATATCAGTAGCAATAATTCCTTATATAATATTTTCCTTAGGGTTAATGCTTTTAGTTAATGGAATTATTGCATTACTCGAAAAACGAAAGGCAGCTGCCATTACACTTTTCTTTGTAACGGGAATTAACTTTTATGTTTTATTTAATATTTTATTAAACTGATGGGTGCTTTAGTGTAACAAACATTCCCAAACACCGCTTTGGGTGCATTTCACTTTAAAACTTTTATCAATTATCAGAATGTAAATTTACAAAAATAACTAAATAATGTAAAATATAGTTTATATGAATCAGATGTTTTTTGGGGGATATAAATGAAAAAGAAAACAAATTTACTATTTATAGGAATTGTATTTTGTACAATAGTTTTACTCGCAGTATTTATTAAAAAAAATGTTTTATTCAGTGATGCAGATATTTTTATGTTAAGCGATAAAATTCAAATACAGTATGAAGATAGCTATATCGAATTAACTAATTTTAAACTTGAAGATGACATTGCGAAAATTGAATTAATGGGTTCTTTAGGTAATCCTTCTGATTGGAAGGAATTAACGCTCTTAATTAACTCTCACGAATATCCATTAAAAACAAATGTAGTTACAAGTGTTACTGGAGAAGAGTCGATAAATATGATTACATCTATTGGCGAATTAGATTCAGAAATGTTAAAAGAAGGTAATTCTGTATATTTATTAACTCCATATGAAAAAATAGAAATTAATTACACAAAAAAGAATATCCTCTATTATTAGCAAGGTTAAAAGGATTTATAATGTATACAAAATAAATCTAATAAACGTTCCCAAATAAAAGTTTGGGAATACATGAAATATGCGTAAATGTTGTTACACCAACGTTTTGCGCCTTTTCTTATGCACATTATCTATATGCTGTTTTATGCACTTTCTTTAAAAGTAAGTTATAGCAACAGTTTGAATGCATTTTTGACATAACTACCTTGATAACTTTAATGAATAAAATCATGCATAAAATACGAAGTCTTATCGTTGTAAAGTAAAGGTTTTTAGATGTATTTATAGAAATATAATAATTAGCTTTTTTAATAATTTAGGAGTTGAATTATGATAATAAGAGATATGAACTTATCAGATATTGAAAAAATCAGAGCTATTGCAATTGAAACTTGGAAGGATACATATAGTAGTTTTATTCCAGAAGTAATACAAAATAAAGTTTTACAGGATGCCTACTCTGATGAAGAAATGGATAATCGTTTTAAAACTTCTTTAAATTTAGTGATTGAAAGTAATCAAGAAATTATGGGTTATGCTTTTTTCTCAGGAGATTTATTAAATAATGAAGTACTTTTAGAGTCATTGTACATCCACCCTAATCACCAAGGAAAAGGGATTGGTAAACAATTAATGAAAGCTGGAATTTCAAAATATAAAAACCCAAAAACTATGTCGTTAATCGTTTATAAAGGGAATGCCAGTATTTCATTTTATGAAAAAATAGGATTTAAGATAGTTAAAGAAAACAACGGCGATTTTTTTGGACACCCAATAGTATTTATAGTAATGAAAAAAGAATTGGATAACTGAAATCCTAGTTAGCATTTTACTCAAATTAAAGCTTATGATCAGTATGTCCCAAAATGAATGTGTGGGAAGGGGATAGACTAACTAAGTCAGACGCACTTCCGAAAATTGAGGCAGAAATCAAAAGTACCCTCGAAAAAAATTAAAGCTAACATCTGCCTTGATTCATCACGAATCGTAAATGTTAGCTTTCTTTTAATTCTTTTGTACCTCGCTTCAATTGTAGCGAAATGTCAAAATGGTCTGAAGCCAGCTGAAATTTATTTATTTGTTGTGATATCCACAATCAATTGTGTACTATTCCATTCAACAGTCGCTCCTAAAGCTTCACCGATAAGGCGTAACGGCACCATAGTTGTGTTCTTATAAGTTTCTGCTGAATGAGATAAACTTATTGAACTATTAACGCCATCTGTAGTAACATAAGCTATTTTATTTCCAACAGTGAGCGTAATCTTTTTAGAACCTTTATTTGCCGTAATTGTTTTTGTACTACTGTTGTATTCTATAGTTGCACCTAAATCTTCAAAAATTGCTCTCATTGGAACTAATGTTGTACCGTTTTTCATGTAGGCACTTGGGTTGTAACTTTTCCAATTATTATCAATATACACGTCGACAGCCGTAAGTACAGGTTCAGGTACGTAAGTGGATTTTATGTATTTGATAGAACTACTAGAGCTACTCGAACTTTTAGAGCTGCTAGCGCTTGATTTTGTGGAACTGCTGCCACCATTGTGAGAGTGGTATCCGCTACACAAGCCTTTAGATATAGACTTTTGACTACAATTATGACCTCCGCTAGAATCCGTTCTACCAGAATGAGCTTCTGTAAAAGGACTAGAAATAACAAATAAAACAAAAATGGTTAGTACAGATATTAATTTCTTCATTTTCAACCTCCTAATGGAAAAATATGTTTTTATTATAAAGCTAAACTCTATTAATTACCATATATTAGTTATTTTGGAAAAATAAAAATATAAAATTTACTGTACCGGGTGCACACACAATTTAGAGATTGTGAAAAAATATACTTAAACTAATGGCGCAAGTTTAAGAATAGACAGGGTTTTCATGGTGTTTTGTCGAATTAGTTCCACTAATAATTAAAAATGAGGTGGATTTTTTATGGAATTTATAATAGATAATGAATATTTTAACAAAGCAATTTCAGATGTTAGTAAAGCTGTATCTTTAAAGACACCATTTCCAATTTTGACAGGTATAAAGATGACCGCTTGTGATAATTGCTTAATCCTTGTAGGAAGTAATTCTGATATTGTTATTGAAAAGATTATTCCATTTACAATTGATGGAGTCCAAGTATTGGATGTTTATAAAACAGGGAGTGTTGTAATTTCTGCAAAATATTTAAGTGAAATCGTTAAGAAACTACCAGATAAAATACATTTTAAAGTAAACGAAAAACAATTAGTTACCATTCAATCCAATGAAATTATTACAAACCTACAAGGATTTAGTGCCGAGGACTACCCTAGTTTTCCTCAAATTGACGAAGCCGAGTATATCGAAATACCCAGTGTTGAATTAATTGAAATTATTAAACAAACTGTGTTTGCAGTCTCAAAGAGTGAGTCTAGACCTGTCTTGACAGGAGTGAATATGTCATTCAAAGATAATCAACTTACATGTGTTGCAACTAATTCCCAACGTTTAGCGTTAAGAGAGCTTGCAATAGAATCAAGTTTAAATGGCTCATTCATTGTTCCAGGTACAAGTCTAAACGAGCTTACCAAATTAATTAATAATGAATCTGGTGTAATACATATTTTTGTAATAGACAACTATATAGTATTTAAATTAAATACAATCTCGCTTTTCTCAAGGTTAATTGGTGGTAATTATCCTAATGTCTCTGGATTATTACCAAGTAACTCGAAGACAATAATTACTCTCAACACAAATCAGCTATTAAAGGGTATTGATAGAGCTTGTCTTTTTGCAAGCGAATGGAAAAATAACAATGTAAATTTAGAAATCAATGATGGTACAAAAATAAAAATTTCCTCAAACTCTTCAGAAATAGGAAAAATAGAAGAAACTCAAACTATTAAGACCATTAATGGTGAAATAGACTTAAGTATTTCACTTGATGGAAGTTTTTTAATGGATGCCTTAAAGGTAATAAAAGAAGAAGAGATAAGAATAAGTTTTGGTGGTCCAATGAAACCCATCTTAATTGAACCTATTGACAATTCTTCTTTCATTCATCTTATTTCACCAGTACGATCATATTAAATAGACCAGGGTACTTTAGTGCAACAAGGATTTATCCTACATATTAAGGCGTGTTAAAATCTAAGTAACTATCATTTTGATAAATTGCATGCCATTACATACCAATTTTAAAGGAGCTTTCTATGAATTTTATAATAAAAACATTTGATCAATTAACAACGACAGAGCTATATGCCATATTAAAGGAGCGTACACAAGTTTTTGTCGTGGAGCAAAATTGTTCGTACTTAGAAGTAGATGGGAAAGATTTGAAATCGTATCATTTGTACAAAGAACAAAATGGCGAAGTGATTGCCTATTTACGTATTTCGCCTCCAGGGGTGAGTTACACGGAGCTTTCGATTGGGCGCGTACTTGTGAAAAAGGAGAATCGCGGGCAAAAGCTTGCACAGCAAATGATGACGTATGCACTTCAATTTATTCATAACGAATTACATGAAACAACCGTCAAAATTCAAGCACAGGAATATTTACGTGACTTTTATGGATCATTTGGCTTTGAGGCCATTTCTGACGTGTATTTAGATGACAATATTCCACATATTGATATGTTATTAAAAAAATAGTGTGAATAGCTGTACCAAAAACTTTGTCTGTAGATAAAGCGCTTAGACTGTTCGGGGGGGCAGTACGAATTCTAAAAAGTCATATAAAATTCAATAAATTCCAAAATTCAAACTTCATATAATTCGCAAAAACCTTGATATAAAAGCGTTTATAGAGGATAAATGTTACTGTTTTGCATAAAAGCATCCAAACAGCAACATTTATTCTTTTTTTGTTTTGGAAAGATTACAGAAGATTACGGCTACATTGTAAAAGGTCCAATAGAAGTTAGTGGGATTCTTACGGAAAAACTAGAATTTCATCGGAATTAGGTAGGTCGATGAGAATTGAACATAATCATGGAGGAAAGTTTCGTGGATAAGATTAAGTTTTTTGTTTTAGGTGTCGTTACGACTGTATTATTAACGACAGGATTTAGTGCTTTTGCAGCAGGCAATGTCGCACAACAATTGAAAGTATATTTCAATAATATAAAAGTGGTTGTTGATGGCTCTCCAGCAAGTTTAGGGAAAGATTCTACTGGTAAAGAAAATGAAGCATTCATTTATAACGGTACAACTTATTTACCTATTCGCGCTGTCAGTGAAGCTTTAGATAAAGAGGTTTCATGGGATGGTAAAACAAGTACAGTTTATGTTGGTGAAAAGCCAGGTCAAGTGAATTATTTAATGCAGTATGGATATGCTGGTGATGGTAATGTATTCGATGGTACAAGTTCTAAATCATTTGAAATGGGTGGGAATTCATATAATAAAGGATATGTATTACAAGATGATTACTATCAATTATTTAATTTAAATGGTCAGTTTAGCTTATTAACTTTTGAATACGGTTCTTCGTATGTAGATAATCTTCAAAGAAGTAACAAATTAGAAATCTATCTAGATAATCAATTATTTGATACTCTTATAATACCTGGTGGGCAACTTCCAAAAGAATATAATTTACCTGTCAAAGGGGTTAATCAAATTAGATTCCAATCTGTATATAATGAAAGTGGATGGAATAGGTTTGGTATTGCAAATCCAATTTTAAATAAATAGATAGTCTGTCTTAAAACCCAAGGGCACAGAGTATAGAACAAGGAATTGTTCAACTTTGTGCCTTTTATTATTAACATAAGTGGACAATCTTATGGCAACAGGGCAAATCTTAATTGTTATATACTGGATCAAATGATAAAGGACTATCATTGATGATGAACGAAATTGGAATGGTAGAGGTTATGTTGGTGTATAGGTAATTACTTGCACGGGGTACAAACACAAAAGGTGGTTGCTCGAACACGTGCATATGTTTAATAGGATTTATTTATTTACTTTCTGCTTCAGGAGCTAGTTGGTGGATTATTATTATTATCATAATTCTAATCTTAGTGTTTTTTAAATTTAATATTTTATAGAGTAGCAGCTATATGCTGCTACTCTATAAAATAATTTTGTTTTTCCCAGTTCCAAAAAGCCACTACGGAATAAGCCTTTTGTTGAACCTCATCTTTTTCATCATCGATATGTACCAGTCTCACCGATTAAAGTGAGAGGTTTTTTTAAAACAATGATTCAATTATTTTTAGAACTTTACCATCTGAGAACAAATAATTATCTGAATTTTTTTTACTACCACCGTATTCGTAAGGAGTTACATTTAATTCATTATCGATTCTAAAGCCAAATTCTCTTTCATTTTCATTTTTGATCGTAATCCAATAACTTTCTGAATCATCTTTATTACTTCCCTTAGCCTTCTTTACATCAGTATCTAACAAAGCAGCTAACAGATTTTCTTTGGGATTTTCTTCTATTATAGTCACTTCTTTATCATCAGAACCCCTTATTACATTTATTTCACTTACATTTTCAGCTCTAATTACATCAGGAAACTCTTCTCTCAAAGTTGTTTCTTTATATTATGTTAAACCTTGTTAGTAATTGTTATATTCAACACAAAAGATATAACACCCATTTGTAAGCGGACGTTTCAGTATACTTTTTAGCAAGTGGCCCCATCACATCAACATAGTAGGCAATACTTAATAAAACCATAGAGAAAGTCCCCAAACGACGCGAATATAGCGAAGAAAATATCCAGTTTTTAGAGTATCTCTGTAACATGAAGTCCATGGGGAAATCTTTAGAAGAATCTGCCGAACGTGTAGCGACTTTATATCGCATGAATTTATCTATAGCGCAACCCGCTATCCCGCTACAAGAAGAAAATATATTGGTGGAATTCATGAAAGCACAACATGAATTTAATCAAAAACTAATAGAACAGCTAAACAAAATCGAACAACGACAAAATGAACGAGATCAAAATTTAATGCAAGCTCTTCGGGAATCCCAAGAAACAAAAAAGCAGCTTATAGCTGCTCATCAAAAAAAATGGTGGAACTTTTGGAATTAATAAAAATTATTTCCTCAAAATACTATAATTTGTATTTATTTTACATTTTTTATATACTTGAAATAATAACTTAAGGAGGATTACATGAAAAAATTCAAACTGTTTTTAATACTAAGCATCGTTGGACTACTTGGTATCGTGTTGACTTTAAGTCAACCTATTGCTTTAGCTAACTCTGGAGAAACAACAACGGTATTAGAACAAAAAAGAACAATAGTTGAACCAATGACATTAGCAACAGATACAACAGAAGTAACAGAAGAAGGAAAAGAAGAACCTTTATTTACAACATATGGTGTAGATAAGACTGAAACTCTAAGTTTAGGTGTAGGAAAAGGTTGGAGTACTTCTTTTAAAATGAATAACTGGATAAATAGTGACCATAATGCATTTAACGTTAAAGTTTCAAATGTTAGCGGAAAATATAAATACATTATTAATGGTTCAAATGGCTACCAATATGAATCAAGTGAAATGACATCTGGAAATACTTGGACTACTAATCACGCTAATCTAGATGTTACTTATACAATCACTATTGTTAATACAGGTCCGAATTCTTTAAGTGCTAAAGTTAACATTACAAGCTTCATTAATTAAGCTAAATAAACTTTAACGTTTTTTCAGTTTAATTAAAAAAAGAAGAGTAGCAGCATGTAGCTGCTACTCTATAAAATAGTTTTGTTTTTCCCAATTCCAAAAAGCCACTACAGAATAAGCCTTTTGTTGAACCTCATCTTTTTCATCATCGATATGTACCAGATCCCCATCTTCTGCATCATCTAAAAAAGCATGCACCGGGTGCAAAAACAATTCTGATAATTAACCACAATTTAAAACCCATACTCTCTCCCCAAACCCAATAATTATACATCCCTCCAAAACCTTGATATAATAACCCTCGTGAATATATATACAAACGAAAGAGGTAGATAATATGAATGCTTACGACCAATACATGCGTGAGGTAACAAAACCAATGCGTGACGAATTAGAAAATGCGGGCTTTACTCAATTACAAACAGCGGATAGTGTCCATGAATTTATGGCGGAAACAAAAGGGACTTCTTTAGTTGTCATTAACTCAGTTTGTGGTTGTGCGGCTGGTTTAGCTCGTCCTGCAGCGCGTGAAGCGGTAGCGGAAGTGAAGCCTGATAATTTAGTAACAGTATTTGCGGGCCAAGACCCAGAAGCAACAGTTGCAATGCGCGGTTACTTTGATGAAGTGCCAGCAAGCTCACCGTCAATGGCAATTTTAAAAGATGGTCAATTAGCGTACTTCATTCCACGTGATCAAATCGAAGGTTATCCAATGGAGCAAATTCGTGACCATTTAGCAGACGTATTAAAGAAAATATGTGCAGAGTAACAATTGTTACGACTGCGGGAAGACCAGACGCCGAGTCGCTTCAGCTTGCACAACAGGCAAGTGAAGCGCTCGATGTCAAAGTCATTCCACGTCAAAAACGGGCGGTGCGAAAAATGGCGGAGCAGTATGATGCCAATATCCTCGTAGCGGGCAAAAACCGTTTTGAATATTATGCGTTGGGTGCAGAAGCGCCTTTCTTTTACCATCCCAATTCTGCAGCTTTCCGTCTAAAACGTGTGGCGCGCGGGGAGGATGAGCCATTACTTACGGCTTGTGACTTACATAAAGGGGATACATTTTTAGATTGTACGCTCGGTATAGGTTCGGATAGTTTGCTTGCGGCATACGCAGTAGGTAAAGAGGGAAAAGTAGTAGGGCTTGAAGCGGATCAAAACGTCGCATTTATCGTGAAAACAGGGATGCAAATGTATGATACTGCTGAGTTGCCACTAACGCACTGTATGCGTGATATTGAAGTTGTGCATGCAACTGCGCTAGACTATTTAAAGTCTCAACCAGATGCCAGTTTTGATGTTGTCTATATGGACCCGATGTTTGAAGAAGTCATCGAAGAGTCGACCAACTTTGAAGTACTACGTCATGCAGGTAGCCATATTTCGTTAAGTGAAGCGTGGGTTCGTGAAGCACTTCGTGTAGCGAAAAAGCGAGTTGTTTTAAAGGCCCATTACAAATCGGAATGGTTCGAGCAATTTGGTTTTGTACGAGATGTTCGTCTATCTGCGAAATTCCATTATGGTGTCAAACTTAAATAAAGACAAAAAGCCGTGAAGTCAGCAATCTTTGTAAACTTCACGGCTTTTGCTATTTAAATTAATTCTTCTTAGCGAATTTATCAATTTTTAATTATCTTCAAATTCGTGATTTACTACTTTCTCATTATAAAACTTAAATGTCTGCCAGTTCCGCGGTCTTGTCGGTATGAAAAACCATCTTCACTCATAAACGTACACATTGTATCTAAGACAATATTCTCAGAAGGGACACCGGCTAATTCACATTGCTTTTTCACCGTTTTCTGATTGTCGATATGGTATTTATTTGTTGTTTCATTAAAATACATAAATTCACCCGCATAGCCAAGTGCTTTAAATTTGTCATACACATCAAAGTCCACTTCAAATTTTTCCTGACTAATTGCAGGGCCAATAAAGATTTTTAAATCCACCATCTCACAGTTTTCTTGAGCTTTTAAATGCGCTAACAACTTGGATGTAATTTCTTTAATCGTTCCTTGCCAGCCAGAGTGAATCGCACCGATTAAATTTGTTTTTTCATTGTAAAACAGTACGGGCACACAATCAGCTGTAAAACTACTAATCACAACATTCGGTTCATACGTATAAAGCGCATCTGTATCAGTAACTGCATTTTCATTGGACGAAGCACCCAGTCCAATATGTTCCTTTTCAACATGGAAGTAGTTTGCGCTATGCGTTTGGTTCGCACAAACAAATTGCGATACACCAGATTTTAAAATGTCCGCTAATGCTTGTCGGTTTTCTAAAATATTGGCTTGGTTTTGGCATACGTGAAGAGCCATATTATTTTCTTCAGCAAGAGAGGCATCCTTTAAAGTAACCCCTACAACACGCTGATCGTTATTTTCATAAAATTTAAGCTTCATTATGTTTCTCCCTTTGTCATTTAGTATAATTATAGAAAAGCGGGTGGTGGTCGTTTGAAATCATGGCAAATTATACTGACAGGTTTATTACCATATTTCGTAAGTTTTTTTAGCTTTTTTGCCATTGCACATGTTAAATACGGGATCAGTTGGAATGGCGATGCGTTTTTCTTTAGCTGGTCAGTATTGTTTTTTGCTATCATCCCATATTGTTTTTTCATTTTACCTTGGTATTACGTTCAGTATATCATGCTTCATCATTATAATAAGCGTGCATTTTACTATGGAACGTTGGCGATTTGTATGTTGCAACCCATCATCTTTTCGATTTTCTTAAAAGTACGTATTGGAAGTCCTGAATTTTTTGAACGTGTTTCACCGATACTTATTATAGGCATCTTTACATCAATGATTTGTATTCGAATCTTTTACCAACCGGATAGTGAAAAGGTTGAAACGAAATGAAGAGTCCGAAATAGGAGGAGTTGGTTATTTGAAGTTAGCAATCGAATGGCATTATGAAACAGCCAAAAAACATTCAACCATTTTTAAAAGTGAGGCATTACCTGCAGCACATGCGTATTTACTCGTAGAAGATATCTTAAAGACCGGACGTGTAAAAGAAATAATAATGACAGATGAACATGACAGTACGTGGACGTTAAAAGAACTTAAGAAATACTTAAACGAGCTTGAGACAGAGCCACATGAGGTCATTGTCTATTTTGATGGAGGCTTTAACCGTGAGCAAAATTTATCGGGACTTGGCGCGGTCATCTATTTTAAGCAAAGTGGTAAGCCGTACCGCATTCGAGTGAATCAGCAGGCCGAATATTTAACGTCCAACAATGAGGCAGAATATGCGGCGCTTTACTTTGCAATTGAGCAGCTAGAAGAATTGGGTGTGCATCATCAAACGATTAAAATATTTGGTGATTCGCAAGTGGTCATCAATGAATTGAACGGGGAATGGGCTGTGACAGATTCTGTGCTGTCCAAGTGGGCAGACAAAATCGAACACAAGCTTGCAAAACTTGGACTACAAGCGAATTACGCATATGTAGAGAGAAACAAAAATTCAGAAGCCGATCAATTAGCCAATCAAGCGTTAAATGGAATCGTCATTCATGCACAGAAGGACATAAGAAAAAAGTGAATTCGCATTCAAACGAATTCACTTTTAGCTTCCCAACAAGGAGCCTTAATTGGTGAATTGAGAGAAAGAAAATTTTCTTGTGGTTTTCATTGTCGTCATTGTGGAAGTACAAAAAGATTGGAACAATCCAATCTTTTTGAGAGTAATGTACATATTATTCAATCACCTGAATCAATCGGCCAAAAAAGCCAAATTGCGATTGAAAAATAAATAAAATAGCACTTTCTTAACTTGTATCAATTGTTAAAATGAGTAAAGTAAAGAAGAGTAATAGAGATGAGGCCATAAATTGGGGATTTGGATTGTTATTATATTGGTAGTAGCAGTAGTATTCATGCTTTTCCAAGCTGAATTGACATACATAAAAGCAGATAAATCAAAAAAAATGAGTAACAAAATACGTGAGGAGGAATAACGATGATACGTTCTGTCGGTGCTGGTAGTTCTGGATTAAGTAATCAAACACGTCGTAAATCGCAGCCTGAACAAACGATGCCTTTTCCGCCAATTGATAAAGGTGGCATTGCAAGCAGTGAAGATGAAATTCGTAGCGTAAAAACCGAACAAGCGCCAATGATGGTTGGCGTGAAAGCAAAGGCGTCCTTAAAATCAATCTTTGATGAAGATAATGGCGTTGTAAAATTGAATGCGGACGGGGATCGTTTAGAAGTAAGCAAACGCGCGATCACACTCGCAAAAGAAAAACTATTTGGATAAATAAATTTAAATCAGGTGGTAATTCAAATGAATTGAATTGCCCCCTGATTTTTTTCGTACTACATTGTGTTTCTACACAAAAAATATACCATCCATTAGAAGCATATCCGCTAAATTCATTTACCGATTGCTTCGGATATTTTTAATTTCAGAAAAGTTGTTGACAAGAAATAGCAATGTATGGTAAATTTATTTCGAATTCAAGATAAATAGTTTCGAAGTAAAACGAAACAATTATCTTAGCGTGACTCTATCTAATTAAATAGAGTAAAATTTTTTAACTATATATCTCAATTTCGAGATAATGAAAATGGAGGAAATTAAACATGACAAGTTGGACAGTGGACAAATCGCATTCTACAGTTGGTTTTGAAGTGAAGCATATGATGGTATCGAAAGTGAAAGGGCAATTTATGGATTATACAGCGAATGTTGAAGCCGCGGATTTAGCAGATTTAACTTCCGCATCAGTTGCTTTTACATTTGACGTAGCTTCGATTAACACGAATAGTGAAGATCGCGATAATCATTTAAAATCAGCAGATTTCTTTGATGTTGAACAATACCCAACGATCTCATTCCAGTCAACAAACATTACTAAAGCCGGTGATGACTATGAGGTGACAGGTGATTTAACAATTAAAGATGTAACGAAACCCGTTACTTTTGAAGTAGAATATGGCGGAAATGGGAAAAATCCATGGGGTGTCCAAGTTTACGGATTTGAAGCACAGACTAAAATTAACCGTGAAGAATTTGGTTTAACTTGGAATGCAGCATTAGAAACAGGTGGCGTATTAGTAGGAAAAGATATTAAAATCAAAGTGGAATTAGAAATAAATCCAGGAGCTTAAATTACTTTTATGCAACATGCGTTTATAGCGCATGTTGCAATTATAAAATTACGATTTGAGTAAATTGAAATGGGGAAATAAGATATTATGAGCTTTGATCAATTAGTAAATGCACGTCATTCGGCGGTAAATTTTATCGCAGAGGAAAAAATGACAGAAGAGGATTTCAAAAAAATATTTGATTTAACGAAACTTGCACCTAGTGCGTATAATTTGCAGTTTACGGATTACTTAGTCATTACGGATGAACAGAAAAAAGAGCGTGTTATGGAACTTAGTTACAATCAATATAAAATACATACAGCTAGTGCAGTGGTTATCGTAATGGGAAATAAAAATAGTATTGAAATGCCAGAAGTAGAAAAAATTTATGAGCCATTAAAAATGCTAAAGATGTTGAACGATGTTGATTTTGAAATGACTATGAATACAATTAAAAATTATAGTGAGGGGTTAAAAGAGAACCCCAATGAATTATCAATGGAATTAGCAAGAAATGTTGGCTTACATGCTATGCTGTTTATGCTAAGTGCCAAACATTATGGATTTGATACATGTCCAATGCATGTCCACAATACAGAACAGCTAAGAAAAGAGTTCTCTATTCCAAATCATTTGGAACCATTTATGATGATTACAATTGGGAAAAGTGTGGATAAAGTGCGTTCTCGAGGATATCGTAAGCCAGTTGGAGAATTTGTTCAGTTTAACGGCTATTAATCAGCTCTTTAAAACTAAATACATATTTATAAATAAAAAAAACTCCAGTGAAAAGGGAAGACCCTTCATCACTGGAGCTTTTTGTATATTATTTGATTAACTTTTTCTCGCCAGCAATACCTGGTTGAGTTAATTCAAATGGGTTTAAGATAATGTCTAATTGTTCTACTGTGAAGTAGTTATATTCTAAGCATAATTGGCGTACTGATTTACCACTGTGAAGTGCTTCACGCGCAATTTGGCTTGAACGTTCGTAGCCTAAGTGCGGTGCAAGAGCAGTTACAACACCGATTGAACGTTCTACGTAGTCATGCATACGATCTTCATTTGCTTCGATATGATCTAGGCAGTGTTTTGTAAATACAGTGAAGCCGTTTGTCATAATTCCGATTGATTGTAATAAGTTGAACACAAGAACGGGTTCCATTACGTTTAATTCGAATTGACCTGCTTCAGATGCTAAAGAAATTGTTAAGTCGTTACCAATGACTTGGAACGCGATTTGGTTAATTACTTCTGGCATAACAGGGTTTACTTTACCTGGCATAATTGAAGAACCTGGTTGACGCTCTGGTAAGCGAATTTCAGCAAAGCCTGCTTTTGGACCTGAAGCCATTAAGCGTAAATCATTACAGATTTTTGACATGTTTGTCATGGCGATTTTTAACATCGCAGATACTTCTGAATACGTATCTGTATTTTGTGTACCATCAATTAAGTTATCTACTTTAATGAATGGGAAGTTACTGTACTCTGCAATATTTTTAACAGCAATTTTCATGTATTCAGGGTCTGCGTTTAAGCCAGTACCGATAGCTGTTGCACCGATATTGATTTGTAGCATAGATTGCTGTGCTTTTTTAATACGAACGATATCACGTGCAACAACTGCTGCATATGCACCGAACTCTTGTCCTAAACGAACTGGAACAGCGTCTTGTAAATGCGTGCGACCCATTTTTACGATTGAATCAAATTCTACTGATTTTTGGATGAAGCTATCACGCATCGTTTCCATAGCAATGATTAAGTTATCTAATGTTGTAACCGTTGCAATATGAATTGCTGATGGGAAAGCATCATTTGTTGATTGTGCCATGTTAACGTGGCTATTTGGGCTGATAATTGAATAAGAGCCTTTTTCTTCCCCTAAAATTTCTAATGCGCGGTTGGCAATAACTTCGTTTGTATTCATGTTCATCGAAGTACCAGCGCCGCCTTGGATTGGATCAACTACGAATTGGTCATGTAGTTTTCCGCTAATAATATCGTCAGCTGCTTGTGCAATCGCGTTGGCAATTTTTGAATCTAATTTACCGATTTCTGCGTTTGCTAATGCTGAACTTTTTTTAACGATGGCAAATGCACGAATTAATTCTGGATGCATTGTCATTTTAGTGATTGGGAAGTTTTCTAATGCACGAGTTGTTTGAACGCCATAATATACGTCCTTTGGAATTTCTAATGTGCCTAAAAAGTCTTTTTCAATACGTGTACTCATAATGTACGAACCCTCCAAGAGAATGGTGTAATAGTTATATAAACAAGCCTATTATACGTCAAATTTCGCATAAAACACACTTGCTGAATTATTAGACTATTTAACATCGTCATGTCAGATAGAAATAGAATAATAATCATCTACATATTGTTATTATTCTCTCTAAAAAACATTAATTTTATGACACATCTTGTTTTTTTGTGTAAAAAAATTTTTAAAATTGATACTTTAGCATGACATGAATCGTAAAAGATATTTTAGCGAACAAGCCTTATCTAAATTACCTTATTAGAAAAAAATTTTTTATTCCAAAATAGAGTGACGCAAAGTGCAGGGGGCGACTCCTTGGGGATTAAGCGTGCGCGCAATATCTACTTGTTACTTGCCGCCGTGGAGGCAAGTAACAAGTTAGATGGAGCCACGCCCCCAGGAAAGCGTCCCCCGTAGCGTAGCAGAACGGGCTTTATTAAACAGGAATCCATTGAATCCTCGAATTATGGTGATAAGCCAAATGAATCTATAAATTAACAATTTTGGAAAATGTAGAATTGTGTGGAGAATGATTTATTTTGTAACAATGTGCTACTATAGAATAAAACTTCGCAGAAAATTATGAACATTTGAAGGTGGGGAAGCCAAATGAATTTTTCATTTCAAAATATCCATGTATTTGCAGAGCTTGAAAAAGAGACCGAGGATTTCAAACATTATAAGCTAGATGAAGTAAAGGGGCGCTATGATAGTAACTTTCTTGAATTTAAAGTGATACCGACACTGTATCAATTTCAAGATGCAGAGCGCTACTTAAAACAATTTCACCGTTTTCGGGGGACAACTATTTTTGAAGTTTGTTTTTCCAACAGATAATGAGATTCCATTTGAAATAAGACATTATTTAAGCGAGCAAGGTTATATGATTGAGATTATGGAAATGTATGCGATTCAACCGAATGTTTTTACGAAAGAAATTCTAGATATAACAGTAGTAGTTGAATTTTTAACAGAACATGATCTTTCAGGTTATTTGGCGCTCCATTATGACGAGGAATTTAGATGGGGAGAATCGTATGAACGAGACAAACAAAATATGCTAACACGTAATTTTAATGAACATCGTAAAGTTCAGATCATCGCGAAAATCGATGGCCAAGTTGTTGGATCAGTCGATGTCATCGTTGAGAAAGAGACGGCAGAAATCGATAATCTTTATGTGCAGCCACACTATCAACGACGGGGTATCGGTACAAAGCTCCAACAATTTGTCATGGAACAATATCATGATAAATCGATTCTATTAGTAGCTGACGGAGAAGACACCCCACGTGAAATGTATACAAAACAAGGATATTCCTATATAGGAAAGCAATATAGTGCCATAAAAATGAATTTAGATTAGTACTCAATTGGGGGAAAATAGGATGAAAATTTTACAAAATGACATCGTGAAACTCGTACCGATTCAATCTGAACACGTAGAGGGTATATGGAAGGTTTGTCAACACGCTGAAATTTGGGAGCATTTATCAGTTACGTTAATGGATTATGAAAGTGTTGTGCAGTATGTGGATAGAGCGGTAAAAAATAGGGAAGCACAAACAGATTTCTCATTTGTCATTGTCGATGTCCAAACAAATGAAATTATCGGTTCGACAACCTTTATGGATTTTTCGGTTCAGCATAAGCGTACAGAAATAGGGTCTACGTGGATTACACCAAACTATTGGCGCACAAGTATAAATACAAATTGTAAGTTTTTATTGTTTCAATATGCATTTGAAGAGCTTAATCTAAATCGTGTTCAAATCAAAACAGGACATGAAAATTTCCGTTCACAAAAAGCCATTGAACGTCTTGGTGCGACAAAAGAGGGGATCTTGCGTAATCATATGATAAAAAAAGATGGGTTGGTTCGTCATACGGTTATGTATAGCATCATTAAAGAAGAATGGCCGGAATTAAAGCAACGTTTTATTGATCAATTACTATAAAAAAATCGTGCTTGAGTGTAAATGCTCAGGCACGATTTTTTAGATTATAGCGTAAATTTCTTTACAACTTCGTTTAACTCTGTTGCCACATGGGCTAAGCCTCTACTTGAGTGATTCATATCTTCCATAGCAGCAGCTTGTTGTTCAGATGCAGCTGAAACCATTTCGCTGTTTGTCGAATTACTAATGGCAATAGATAAAATGGAATCGGCACTTGATGTAAATGTGTTAAAGTCACCGACAATTTCTTCAACAGCATGTGTGGCTTTTGTCATTACTGGTGCGACTTCAGTTGTATGCATTAAAATATCTTGGAATTTATTCGATGTATTTTCTGTAATGGCAAGACCATTTTCAGCTTCTGTATAAACGACATCCATAATTTGAACAGATTCAGCGGTATCTTGTTTAATATTCGCTAAAATAGTCCCTACGGATTTAGTAGCATTCATCGATTGTTCAGCTAATTTACGTACTTCATCAGCAACGACAGCAAAACCTTTACCGTGTTCGCCAGCACGAGCTGCTTCGATTGCTGCGTTTAATGCAAGTAAGTTGGTTTGTTGTGAAATACCTTCAATTGCTTTTAAAATTTCATCAACTTCACCCACTTGATTTGATAATGTTTGAACAACATTATTTGATTGCTGAATCGATTGTTTAATATTTTGCATTTGCGTTAAGTTTTGCTCAACGATTGTCGAACCTTCTTGTGCAACAGTGAACGAAATAGAAGCTAATCGTTGTACTTCTTGAATATTTTTACGAATATCTGCAAAGCCAGTTGCCACGTGATCGATAACAATGGCATTTTCTTCAAGGCGGTATTTCGTTTGCTCTGAGCCTGAGGCAATTTCTTGAATCGAAGCGACAACATGCTCGGCAGCAGAAGTTGATTGCTCGACATTAGCCATTAATTCTTGTGATGTATTATCGACATGGTCAGATGAAGATTTTACTTTTTGTAATACCTCGCGTAAAGAGGCAAATGTCTCGTTAAACGAGTTAGTTAATACGCCAATTTCATCTTTTGATTGATACGTTCCTTGTACGGTGAAATCACCGTGTTGAACTTTATGTAATTGATTGCGTAATTGTTCTAGTGGTTTCGTAATTAATCGTGAAATCATTATGCCTAATGTAATTAAAATAATAATCGAAATAATATTAATGATGACATTGCGAATATTACTCGCATTAGCGGATGCAATACTATCATTTACGATTTGTTCAGACTGTTCTACTTTGTATTGGCGTAATGATTGTAGCGAGGCAATTAAATCTTCACGTGGCGTTTTAACAACTTCTCGGAATAATTTATAGGCCTTATCATTTTCACCTGCTAATGCTAGGCGGATTACTTCATCTTGATTGTTCGTTAGACGTTGTACGGCATCATAGAAATTTGCTAATCCTAGCTTTTCTTCCTCTGTCAGATCCAAATCTTCATAGGATGCTAAGTCAGTTAACACTTGGTCTACACCGTCATCGATTTCACTGTGTAATTGTTTCTTTTCTGCATCATCCGTTGACTTCATCAATGCAATGATGATGCTATCAATACGTAAATTAACAGAAATGGCGTTACTTAACCAGTCGTTTGGAATAAATTTTTCTTCATAAATATCTTCAATATTTTTCGTCATATTACGTGTTTGTACGTAAGATAACCCTGCAATTAGTAGCGTAATCATAATACTGATGACTATCAAAAGTATTATTTTTTTACGAACTTTTAAGTTTTTTAGTAATTTCATGAAATTCTCCCCCATATAAAATTAATATAATGTTAAATCTTATAGTATAAAATTAATAATTACTAGCCTAAATACCTATCGCTAAATAGTTTTTATATTTAGAAATTTAGGTCAATTGGATTTCGTGATGTAACTTATTTTGAGCTTGAACGACTAATTATTTAAAGGATGGAAGGGGGATTAAAATGAAAAACGGTTTGTTACGATCCATTATGTTCGTATTCGTATTCGTTTTATTAACTGCATGTACTGAACAAGAACAGCATACAGATCTAGCTCCTAATAAAGCACAGCCTACTGGAGGACATTCTTCAATTGATAATTCGACACAGCAATTAACTATAAAGCATGAATTACTTTTCCAATTAGCGTTTGTCCCACATGAGTTAGGAACAACTATTTCGGTTATTCAAGATGAACAATTGTATGAATCTTGGGCAGAAATTTCCCAATTCGAATCTGTTCCAACTATTGATTTTGAAAAAGAAGAAGTTTTATTTGTTACTACCTATGCAGATGGATGCGGGCGAGTTTTAGAAAATGTAACAAAGGAAGGCAATCAATTAATGGTTCAACTAAATTATCCAGAAGATATCCGAAACAACAAGCAAATCGTCTGTACTGAAATAGCAGTACCGGTTACATTCGTTGTGAAAATGGACAAAACGGGTTTAACGCATGGCACATTAAAGGATGTCTACCATACCTTATTAGAAAATCAATTATTAATTCAATAATTTCACGTTCAATAATTCTTATTTATGCTTGGAATATGTTAAAAAGTTAGTGGAATTGCTACCAATGTTGTATTGCTCTCACTTGCTTACATTGAATTTTCTATAAAAAGTGCTAGTATTAGTTATCAATAATAGTATTAAACGCGTATTATCAGTAGTCGAATAATCTAGACAACTTATAAGCAACAAATTGCATAGATATCAATGTGAAGATCGCTGTGGATCAAACTACAGACGGGAGCAGTTTCTGGAGAGAGCGCGGGCTACGCGTCGCCGAAGGGTTCATAATCTCAGGCAAAAGGACAGAAGAGTAATGAGAGACGTTATTATTCTTTACAAAGGGTCTGTCCGGAAAGTCATTTCGGGACAGACCCTTTGCGACGAGGATGGTGAGAATTTATTCTGACCACCACAGGAGCACCGCCTTAAGCGGATAATTTATACTCAATTAATGAATTGTCTCAAAAGGTATACCTTTTGGGACAATCACTTTTTTATTTCCAGAAAATTTATCGCTAGATCCGCGAAGTCATACTTATTATTTTACGCTGCGAAAAGGCAGTTGTAGAATTACATCTTACGGAGGGAATCGTCTTGGAACAACATGAATTAAAACGCGATCTTAAAAACAGACATGTCCAGCTAATTGCGATTGGCGGAACAATTGGGACAGGGTTATTTTTAGGGTCAGGAAGAGCGGTCTCACTCGCAGGACCATCCATTATATTGGCGTATTTAATCGTCGGGATTGCACTGTTTTTCGTGATGCGTGCATTAGGGGAGTTATTACTATCTAAAGGCGGCTATTCATCATTTACTGAATTCGCCACGGAATACTTAGGTGAGTGGGCAGGTTACATAACAGGCTGGACGTATTGGTTTTGCTGGATTATGACGGCAATGGCAGACATTATTGCAATCGGCATGTATATGCAGTATTGGTTTGATATACCACAGTGGGTACCAGCTATCCTATGTTTAATCGTATTACTGGCACTCAATCTATTAACTGTAAAACTATTTGGAGAACTAGAGTTTTGGTTCGCCTTAATTAAAATAATTACGATTGTTGCATTAATTGTCATCGGCATTGTGTTACTTATCATTGGCTTTGAAACCGATTCAGGAAAAGTAGCCGTTTCAAATCTTTGGGCGCATGGTGGCTTGTTCCCGAACGGGGCATTCGGTTTCTTAATGGCTTTCCAAATGGTTGTCTTTGCCTTTGTTGGAGTCGAATTAATCGGGGTAACGGCATCTGAAACTGCAAACCCCCAAAAAAATATTCCATCTGCAATCAATAAAATTCCATTTCGAATTTTACTGTTTTATGTAGGGGCATTATTCGTTATTTTAACGATTAACCCATGGGATACTTTTAGCGCGGCAAGTTCACCGTTCGTGCAAGTATTTACATTAGTAGGCATTCCCGTTGCGGCGGGCATTATTAACTTCGTTGTTATTACGTCTGCAGCTTCATCAGGGAATAGTGGTTTGTTTTCAACGAGCCGCATGTTATTTAGCTTAGGAAACAATAAACAAGCTCCAAAAGCTTTTGGTAAATTAAATAAACATAGCGTACCACAAAATGGCTTAATTTTATCAGGAGCGATCGTTTCGGCGGGGGCATTACTAAGCTATTTCATGCCAGAAGATGCATTTAGTATCGTTACAACAGTAAGTTCGATTTGCTTTATTTGGGTGTGGAGTATTATTTTAATTTCACATATCATTTATAAAAAACGTCATCCAGAACTCCATGCAACATCGATTTTCAAGGCACCGTTAACACCATTCATTAACTATGTCGTGTTGGCATTCTTCGTCTTTTTACTCGTTGTTATGGCCATTTCTGATTTAACAAGAACTGCGTTAATGTTCACACCGCTATGGTTTATCCTGCTGTTTGTTCTTTATAAAGTTCAAAAAAAATAGTATTAACATCCGAGCTTCCTATTGAAGGCTCGGATTTTTTTGTGATTCTAACATAACAAAAAAGTCAGCTAGATAACTACCAGACCGTGGCGGTACATATCAATGTTTTGATCAAACGGGGACGATTAAGCAATTTGCTAAATGGAGTGAAGCGGTACCTTCGTTTGATCGTATTCCAGAAATGCTGCGAATGGCGTTACGAAAATGCTTTGAAGGGAGACCGGGTGTTGTTCATTTAGATATTCCTGAAAATATTTTGAATACGAAAGTGAATTGTGAGATTGCGTTTTGGGAGCCTTCACAATATCGCATGATGGAATTACCGAAAGCATCTCAATATCAAGTAGAGCGTGCGGCACAGCTATTGAAGACCGCTAATTTCCCAATTATTCATGCAGGTAGTGGCGTACTGCATTCTGGAGCAAAACAAGAGTTAACGGAAGTCGCAGAGAAATTACAAGCGATGGTCACAACAAGTTGGGCAGGGCGCGGGGCGATGAGTGAAGAAAATCCACTTATGATGCCAATGGTTCACATTGAAGCAAATAATAATGTTCGAAATGACGCGGACGTTGTGCTAATTCTAGGTTCTCGAGTTGGCGAAACGGACTGGTGGGGGAAAGCACCATACTGGAACGCAAATCAAACCGTGATTCAGGTAGATTTAGAGCCTGCTATTTTAGGGGCAAATAAGCCAGCTGAACTATTAATTCAGTCTGATATCAAATCATTTTTACAGCAATTATTACTCGAATTAGAAAGTGACGTTTTACCTTCATTTGATCGTCAACGTGAAGAGCTTATTGAAAAACATATTAGTGCTAGAAAGAGTCACCGAAAAAAATTAGATGAGCATTTAGCAGATAAAAATAAACCGATGAATCCAGCACAAATTCCGCACTTAGCGGGTAAAATTTTCCCTAAAAATACGCCACTTGTTATCGATGGTGGAAATACTGCTATTTGGACGAACTTTTACTATGAAGTTAATGATGAAATGCCCGTAATCTCTACGTTCAAGTTTGGAATGCTTGGTGCAGGTGTAGGTCAAGCGTTAGGTGCAGCTGTAGCAAAACCAAATGGACCCGTTCTTTGTATTATTGGTGACGGCGCAATGGGCTTCCATCCTCAAGAAATTGAAACGGCCATTCGTAATAACTTGCATGTAGTTTATATCGTACTATGTGATAAACAGTGGGGAATGGTGAAGATGAACCAGCATTTCGCATTACGTCCTATTAAAACGATGTTAAAGAAAACATTAGATCCACATGAAAGTATTAATGCCGATTTAGGAGAAATTCGTTTCGATTTAGTAGCTGAAGCAATGGGTGCACACGGGGAGTATGTTGATAACCCAGCTGATTTAGAACAAGCGCTTAAAAAATCGATTGAAGTAGGGAAATGTACAGTAATTCATGCTGAAGTAGATCCAGTTAAGCATATGTGGGCACCTGGACTACGCTTTTTCAAAGATATGCACGCTGAACCGAAAGGAAAATAATAGCCTATGGGAATAGATCAAATTCAAGTGAATTTTAGTGAATCTGCATTGATGATTATGAATATTGTGATTGGTTTTATCATGTTTGGTGTCGCACTTGACTTACAGTTTGCTGATTTTAAGCGCTCTTTAAGAACACCAAAGCCCGCGTTAATCGGCTTAGCTTGCCAATTTTTATTGCTACCTGCTATTACCTTTGTTTTAGTGTCAATTGTTCAGCCACCACCTAGTATTGCACTCGGACTATTTCTAGTAGCCGCTTGCCCAGGAGGAAACTTATCGAACTTTTTAACGCATTTAGCAAAAGGGAATACACCACTATCGATTAGTATGTCAGCAATATCAACTGTACTCGCGATCGTAATGACACCACTTAATACAATTTTTTGGGCATCATTATATGGTCCGACGAAGGAAATCATTACGACATTTAGCATTAATGTCGTGGATATGTTTACAACCATCTTCTTTATGCTCGGGTTACCATTAATTCTTGGTATGTATATTCGCAGAAAAATGCCGAAGTTTGCAGCTCGTGTGAATCAAATTATGATGAAGCTTTCAATCGTAATCTTTGTATTATTTGTCATCGTGATGGTTGCCAATAATTTTGATGCTTTCTTCAATAATGTAGGTGCTGTTGTTGGGGTTGTAATTTTACAAAATGCCTTGGCAATTAGTATCGGGTACTCGGCTTCTCGCGCATTAAAAGTGAAAGACCGTGATCGTCGAGCAATTGCGATTGAGGTAGGTATTCAAAATTCAGGCTTAGGGTTGGTGCTCATATTTAACTTCTTCGGGGGCCTTGGTGGAATGGCATTAGTTGCAGCATTTTGGGGGATTTGGCACATCGTTTCCGGTCTGACAATTGCAACATTCTGGTCAAGGAAAGTACCTGTAGAAAATGAGGTATCAATTGTACAGGGGGAACACGCATGAACGTATTAATAACTGGAGCAGCAGGTTATTTAGGGAAGCAACTTGTAGACTACTTATTAAA
This sequence comes from Lysinibacillus sp. 2017, assembly GCF_003073375.1. Classification (NCBI taxonomy): domain Bacteria; kingdom Bacillati; phylum Bacillota; class Bacilli; order Caryophanales; family Bacillaceae; genus Lysinibacillus; species Lysinibacillus sp. 2017. The sequence continues at coordinate 2,001,800 of NZ_CP029002.1, read as the reverse complement.
AAAAACAAATCACAAAGTAATAGCAGCAGATATACGGGAACAATCGCCTTTTGAGGAACATGGAAATTTAAACTACGTACAACTGGATGTACGCTCAGATGAAGCGCAAGATATTTTTACTACGTATAACATCGAGACTGTTGTCCATTTAGCTTCGATTGTGACACCAGGAAAGAAAAGCAATCGGGATTTTGAGTATTCGGTGGATGTTTTAGGGACAAAAAATATTTTACAAGCTTGTATCGGCGCGGGTGTAAGGCGAATTGTCGTATCTTCAAGTGGGGCAGCATATGGCTATCACAAAGATAACGCTGACTGGTTAGTTGAGACGGACGCAATACGTGGTAATGAAGCATTTGCTTATTCGTATCATAAGCGATTAGTAGAGGAACTGTTAGAAGATTACCATCAACAATTTCCTCAGCTGGAGCAAATTATTTTTAGAATTGGAACGATTTTAGGCGAAAATGTCCGCAATCAAATCACCAATTTATTTGAGCAAAAGGCACTGATTGGCATTTCTGGTTCAGATAGTCCCTTTGTATTTATTTGGGATCAAGATGTGGTGGCATGTTTTGCAAAAGCGATTGAAAGTGAAAAAACAGGAATATACAATTTAGCTGGAGACGGTGCATTAACGGTGGATGATTTGGGCGTATTACTGAATAAACGCGTTATTAGGATTCCTGCTACTGTTGTGAGTGCTAGCTTATTTGCTTTAAAGCGATTAAACTTATCGCAATATGGCGAAGAACAAGTCGATTTTTTACGATATCGTCCTGTGCTAAGCAATAAAAAATTAAAAGAAGAGTTTGGCTACATTCCAATGAAAACATCATTAGAAGTATTTGAACACTATTTATGGAGTCGTTTAAAAGAGCTTTCATATAATTCTGTAGTTTAATAAAGGGATTGTTTGTAAGTGTATGAATCCATTAGAAGTAAAAAGTAAAATCCATCATTTTAAAAATGATGGATTTTGTCATGTGTAAGTTGTGAAACTTTAGGATGAATACTAGTAATTTAGACTAACCAACCAAGCGTAGTTTATTTAATTTAGCTTTCCAATCAAATTCTTACGTGCCTCTAAAAAGACCTTATTGTCACAAGCATCACACGAAAATTTACCGTTCATATTGCGTTTGTAGTAGTGATATTTTTTCGTTCCTTCTACTACTTGAAATGTCGTTTTGCAACAAAAGCATTGAACGTCATAGGTAATCATTCTGTAACCTCCTCCATTTGTAAGCTAGAGCGATTTTTCATTAGATGGACATATACCGAAATGGCAAGGATGCATCCTAAGAAAGCGAAAATACTTGTAACGAGTCGAATGGTAAACCACTCCGCAAATAAGCCAAGTAATAAGGTGAAACCAATTTGAACGACACTTTCAAATAAGCTCAATGTGCTACCAAAGCGGCCCATAATTGAAGTGGGAATGGATTTTTGGTAAAGCGTTGCATAGCCGGTATTGGAAAATGCCATAAAAAATCCAAGCGCAATAAATGCTATAATTGCAGACACTAAACTTTGTGAAAAGTAGAAAATAAAATAACAAAACAGTGTCATTGTAAAGCCGGCACCAATATACGTTATAAGCGAGATTTTTTTCACGAATGCAGCTGCAGCTATTCCTCCTAAAATGGCGCCAATCCCCGTAATCCCAACAATCACTCCATAAACAGTATCAGACACTTGATGGAAATCCTTCAAAAATGACATTTCTTGTGAATCTAGTGAATAGGCAATCATTAATGCTAGTGAATATAAAAGGATAAATGTGCGTAATGAGGGCTTTAATTTAATGAATTGCCATACTTGTTGAAAATCACTTTTTATCATAGAAAGCGTTACAAATGAGCGTGCTTTTTCATTTACCTCCTCGACATTTGGTAAAAGCGAAATCATCCATGCGCAGAGGAAAAATGTTACAGCATTTACCCACATGGCAACAGAAGTATTACTTATAGCGATGATAGCTCCACTAAGCGCGGGACCAATCATAAAGCATCCTGAACTTAAAATACTATTGATTGCATTAAAGCGTGGTCGATCTTCTGTTTGAACAATTTTTGTAATCATGAAGGTACTGCTTGGATGAAAGAAACTACCCACCATACTCGTTAAAAAAATAAGTGTATAGATACCCCAAATTGAAGAAAAAAATGGCATGATGCAAATGATCACTCCACGAATGATATCACTCCATATCAATAACCGTTTTTTATTATGGCGATCGATAATAGAGCCTGCAAAAAAACTGCATAAAATACGTGCAATCGGTCCCACAATATAGATACCTGCAACGGCTGCAGGGGACTTAGTTAAATGCCAAACTGATAAATTTAACGCGATCAGGTAGATCCAGTTACCTAAATTGGAAACACCTAAGCCTGTTAATAATAGGACGTATTCCTTTTTTACTGTCAATGTAATCGCTCCTAACTGCTCATTCGCCTGCGAACTTTTTCACTTGCATGGTATGCGAGTTTATAACAGTGGCTCGCTCGTTTATAGGCATGCACTTGTTCATAAAATTGCCCCCATAATGGCGCGTAAAAGAGTGTTAATGCATAGTATTGTTGAGTTTCAAAATGTTCAAATGCCGGTTCTTCTAATGCTTGTAATGTGGCAATCGAAAAGTCATCTTTCAGTGCATACGCAAGTAGCTGTCGCTGATATTGGTGATGCGGTACCGTAAATTGCGATTGCGGATAATGTTCGAGTAACAAAGACAATTGTGCTGTATCTTGTTGCTGGTAACATGTACGCATCCAATTGATGATGGAATGTAAGTCTTCCTCATAATCATTCGCTAACTTGTAATGCACGCTAGCCTTTTGAAAATCAGCCTGGCATTCATAACAATAGGCAATATTATTGTGTAATGAGCTGAATTGCATCGGTGTTTGTATCATTTCCACATGCTTTAATAAATTCAAACCAGCCTCGAATTCTGTAATCGCCTCGTGAAAACGATGGAGATCATTAAAAATAACACCTTTCATCGAATAGAGCTTCAATTGGAAAAGTGGTTTGTATTGATGTGAAAAAAGAGAAGTCGCAATTTCGATATGGTGCAACGCTTTTTGGACATTGTACGTTCGATGATTTGCAAAGGCTAAGTGATAGTGATAATTAGCCTGCTCAAACAAATGCGCATTCGTTAAATAGTGCGCGAGTTGCAGTTTTTGCTCGCGCTCTGCAAGTTCACCGAATTCATGATACGATAAATGCGCAAATGCGGTAATGGCTAAATATAGCTCCGTCACACGGTCCTTTCGCCAAGAGATTAGTGGCTCTAATTCTTCCAAAAGTGCACGAGCATGGTCATCTTCTTTAATCGAAAGTAAATAGCGACTATAAATTAACTGGTGAATCAATTGAAATTCATAGGAATATATCGTGTATTGAGTTGCAGTTAAGTGTTCAATTTCTTCAGTTACTAATAGTTCGTTTGATAATAATTTTTCATAAATGATTTCTAATCTAGTTAAGTGCTGTTGTTCATTTTGTTCGCTTGTCGCTAAATCAATGCCAAGTCGTGCAAATAATTGCTCATACAATGAATATTCCGCAATAACAATTCCATTTTCAATGCGACTTAAATAAGAAGGGGTACAAATGCCAATCGCGACATCGTCTTGTTTTAACTTTTGAAGTTGTCGATGGTATTTAATGAGCTTTCCCCATGATTCTTCAGTGGATTGCATAGTCATCACCTCTATAATTAGTTTAACAAAATAATATTGAAAAAAATTGTGAATATTCGCCACCTTATTAAAAATAAGACGCCTTTCTACATAATACTTACACAACTTTCGTATAAGTTCGACAATTTATATTGCATAATATAACTTTGCTCTATATGATAATAAAAAATATGTAAAAATTTTCGGGATAATGAGTGATAGATAGGGAGAGATAGTTTATGTTTTATTATGAAGTCGATAATGAAATCCAATTAAAATTAATTACACAAAATGACGCAGAGGAAATTTTCACGTTTATTGATCGTTCGCGTAACTACTTAAGTAAATGGCTTGGGTGGGTTGAAAATACGAAAACAGTTGAGGATACGCGCGCATTTGCAGCATATAATTTAGAAAAGTTTGCAAAACGTGAAGGGTTGGATACAGCGATTCTTTATAAAGGGCAATTTGTCGGCAAAATCTCGATCAATACGATTAATTGGTCGCTGAAAAAATGTGAAATTGGCTACTTTTTAGATGAATCCTTTCAAGGTGAGGGCATTATGACACGTGCAGCTAAGGGGATGATTGATATCGCCTTTAAAGAATATAAGTTGCAGAAGGTCGAAATTCATGCGGCAGTAGGCAATAAAAAAAGCCGTCATATTGCAGAACGTTTAGGCTTTATGAATGAAGGAACAATTCGCAATGCAGAGTGGCTATATGATCATTTTGTTGATCATGCAGTGTATGGTTTGTTAAAGGAAGAATGGTTAGAAGAATAAAAGTAAATTTATTACCTCGTCAAACGGTTGATTTGACGGGGTTTTTTATTTTTTCTGAAAATTATTTATGGAAAAAGTTGTGAATTTAATTATCTTAGTGTACTATGTAACTATAACAGTGGTACGGAGGGAATTATGAAAGCATTTATTGGGCTTTTGAAAAAAGAGCGCTTTGCCTATTTGGGTACGGGTATCGGATTATTAGGCGCCGTCTTAATACTCATTTGGCTCGCACCTATTGCCATCCATAGATATTTCGACAGTACGTCGATTCATCACAATCGCTATGTACTAGTTGTTGTTTGCTTCTTACTAATCATAATGGTTGGATTGCTATACCAATTTATGGGGAGCTTGAACAGAGATATTAATAAAAGGGAGCTGTGGCTACATAATCAGCAGTCTATCGTGAAATTAATTTTTGCAAAAGCGGTCTATCAGGGTATTCAAACCATATTATTATGCTCCGTTAGCTTCATCGGATTTTTCTTTGTCGGTGAGGAAATTGTAGGAAGCATGAAGCAAATGCTAGTATTTTATATGTTCTCGATGTATGTCCTCTTAGCAGCGTATGCATTATTTTCTTTGATATTGTTATGTTTTTTCGCACTAAATATCCAACTAAACCGTTATATCGGAAAACTGAGTGGATTCATTACATTTATAGGGGGCATTGCCTTTATCTCATTATCAGGAGATACACCGAGCCACCTTTTACCGTTTTGGAAAATTTCAACCGAGCCGATTATAGCTAATTTACCGCAATTTAATAATGAAACTATATTTATGGCACAGGAATTTTATTTAGTACAGGGATTGGCATATTTGTTGTTTTTCATTTTCCTATTCGTTCTCGCCTGCAAATGGATTGAAAGGGTGATAACGCGATGACAGATTTTGCAAAGGATCGCCCGATATATTTGCAACTAGTTGAGACAATTTGTGGGGATATCATTAAAGGTAAGCTCCAACCGGGTGATAAATTGCAATCAGTTCGTGAGTTTGCCATTGAATCAGGTGTGAACGTCAATACGGTACAGCGGGTATACAAGGAGTTGGAAATGATGAATTTGACAGAAACAAAGCGTGGTCAAGGAACATTTATTACAACAGAAACAGTAGCTATTCAACAGGTTCGTGAGCAGATGAAGGAACAGGTTGCACTTCAATTTGTTTCTTCAATAAAATCATTTGGCTTTTCAATAGAAGAAATTATCGACGTGTTGAAAGAGAAAGGGAGAAGCTAAATTGAAGGTAGAGCAACTTAGTTTTGGATATGGGCGGAAAACGGTATTAGAACGCATCACATTCGAAATTCCTCACGGGCAAATTATTGGACTTATTGGTGAAAATGGTAGCGGAAAATCGACGTTATTAAAGCTATTAGCAGGTATTTTAACCCCAACAAGTGGAATGGTTACATTAAACGGAGAGAAAATCACACGTCGAATGGCGTCAAAAATTGCCTATCAACCGGACATGGATTTGTTTTATGAAAAAATGACAGGTATTCAAGTGTTTGAATTTTACGCATCACAATTCGCAGATTTCTCCATTGAAAAGGCAAATGAAATCGCGGCATTTTTAGAAGTTCCAACGAGTATTAAATTAGGTAAGTTATCTAAAGGGAATCGTGGTCGCGTGAAGCTCGCAACGTTTTTAGCACGTGATACGGAAATCTATTTATTTGATGAACCATTTGCAGGACTTGATCCATTGGCGCGTGAAAGCTTAATGAAAGCTATCATCCGCTTTATAAATATAGAGCAATGCAGCGTAATCTTATCTACGCATGAAGTAAATGAAGTCGAACCCATTTTAGATCAAGTTATTTTACTAAAGGATGGGCATGTTCGCGCAATGGATAATTTAGAAAAAATTCGTGATGAGCGCGGTGAAAACGCAGTACAATGGATGAAAAATTTATACGGGGAGAAGGTAGAATAAATTGACACAACCAATTGTTGAAATTAAAAACTTAAACAAGACAATTAAAGGCAAGCAGATTATTAAAAAACTAAATTTAGAATTTTATCCAGGACAAATTACCGGATTTTTAGGACCAAACGGCGCGGGGAAAACGACGACGATTCGAATGATGACGGGCCTTATGCATCCAACTGAAGGCGAAGTTATTATTAATGGGCAGTCAATGGCGAAAAATTTTGAAGAAGCCATTAGCCATGTTGGGGTAATTGTTGAAAACCCAGAAATGTATAAGTTTATGTCAGGTTACAAAAACTTGCAGCATTTTGCCCGCATGCATAAAGGTGTTACAAAAGAGCGTATCGATGAAGTTGTGGCACAAGTTGGATTACAAAATCGTATTCATGAAAAGGTGAAAACATATTCGCTTGGTATGCGCCAACGTCTCGGCTTAGCACAAGCAATGCTGCATCGTCCGAAGTTTTTAATTTTGGATGAGCCAACGAATGGTCTTGATCCAGCCGGTATTCGCGAGTTTCGTATGTATTTACGAAAAATTGCCGATGAGGATAATGTAGCGATTGTTGTATCAAGTCACCTATTATCTGAAATTGAATTAATGGTAGACCGTATTGCTATTATTCAAAATGGTGAGTTGATTGATATTCGTGAACTAGAACAAGAAGTAGCTTCGCAGTATTATATGGAAGTTGGTCAACCTGAACAATTCGTAGCGCTATTAGGTGACCGTGTGAAAAAGGAAAATGGTGGTTTTGTACTTGATTTAACGAAGGAAAATGTTCCTGCAATTATACGTCAAGTAGTAGAAGCTGGGATTGATCTATATACAATACAACCAATTCAAAAAAATCTAGAAGATCAATTTATTGAAATGACGGGTGGAGGTGCAATCGATGCAGTACGTTAAAAATGAATGGATTAAAATGTGGTCACAAAAAAATGCGTGGATCATGCTGGTAATTTTAATTGGCTTACTTGCACTCATTTCAGGGATTAATAAATATTATGATACCGACTCGAGTACATCAGAAGCACGTCAAGAAGCAAATGAAAATCGCATAAAAAATAACACTGAAATGCTTAAAATAGAAGATTTCTCAGAAGAAGATAAACTTTATTTTAAAGAAGAAAATATCAAAGCAGAATACCGCATTGCCAATGATTTACCGTCTGAGGACGCAATGAGTTTTCCTGAGCATATGAATTTTTCAATATCTTTTTCTATTGTAATGATTGGGATTTTTACGGTAGTTATTGCAGCGGGTATTGTGTCTTCTGAATTTGGCACAGGAACGATTAAAATGCTGTTAACACGCCCAGTCGCACGTTGGAAAATTTTATTATCAAAATTAGTGACATCGCTTTTATATGGGATAACATTACTTGTAGCAAGTTTAGCGTTTTCTGTTGTAATCGGCATGATTTTATTTGGTACAGACAGCGCGGTGATGCTGTCAGTTGTCGATGGACAAGTCATTGCTGAAACGATGGAAAATCAGTACGTCAAAACGATTATTTATGCACTAGCCTCAATTGTCATGACAACCATCTTTGCGTTTATGGTGGGCTCACTATTCGGTTCAAGTACGCTCGCAGTCAGCTTGTCATTATTCATTTTATTAATGGGGTCAACAGCTACGATGTTTATCGCACAATATGATTTTGCGAAATACATTTGGTTCGCCAATGATTTTTCGCAATTTGCACCGGGGAGTAGCCCAATTATTGAAGGATTAACCTTATCGTTTTCGGTAATTGTCAATATTGTGTATGCAATTTTATTCTTAGTGATCACGTTCTGGTACTTTATGAAACGAGATATTACAGCTTAATCATTTTAACTCCTCACAAACATAACTTTGTGGGGAGTTTTTGTGTTTTATAATGTTGCAAAATATATAAGTTGAACAGATGATCATGTTAGAAAACCTAACAAATGAAATCGTTCGATACAGAAATTCCTCCTTTTTAGCTATCTTAGCTTTTTTCGCCTAGCAATATGATATTATTTTGAGGTTCAATTCATCGGATAAGAGGATTAGGTTGAATAATTGTTATTTTTGTAATGAAGGGGGAGTTTGATGACATACATCGAAAATATTGTCAGCAATATTAATAATTTTATGTATTCCTATTTATTAATTTACATGTTAATCGGAATCGGATTGTTTTTCACGATTCGTACAAAATTTGTACAGTTTCGTATGATTCCAGAAATGTTCCGTGTCATTAAGGAAAAGGCACCAGTGAATGCCAAAGGAGTAAAAGGGATTTCTTCTTTCCAAGCATTTACGATTAGTGCTGCATCTCGTATTGGTACAGGGAACGTAGCTGGTGTTGCAACAGCTATCGCTTTAGGTGGTCCAGGAGCAATTTTCTGGATGTGGTGCATTGCGTTAATTGGAGGTGCATCTTCATTCATTGAAAGTACATTAGCACAAGTGTATAAAACACCAAAAGGCGACGGGACTTTCCGAGGGGGCCCAGCTTACTATATAGAAAAGGGCTTGAAAAAGCGTTGGATGGGGATTACGTTTGCCATCGCGATTACATTATGTTTTGGATTTGTATTCAATGCCGTACAAGCCAATACCATTTCCATCGCATTTAACGAAAGCTTTGGAGTCTCACGTACATTAATGGGCGCGATTTTAGCGATTTTAACAGCGGTCATTATTTTCGGTGGATTACGTCGCATTGTTAGTGTAACGACGTATTTAGTTCCAATTATGGCCATTGGTTATATTATTTTAGCGTTAATTGTTGTGGTCGTTAATATTACGGAAGTGCCAACAGTTATCGGATTAATCGTGAAATCAGCATTCGGTGCTGATGAAATGTTTGCGGGGATGGTTGGTGCAGCGGTACTGAACGGTATTAAGCGTGGTCTATTCTCAAACGAAGCGGGTATGGGTTCTGTGCCAAATGCTGCCGCAACTGCCGATGTAACGCACCCAGCAAAACAAGGCCTAATTCAGACATTAGGCGTATTCATTGATACAATGCTAATTTGTACAGCCACAGCGATGATCGTTCTAATGAGTGATGCCTATTTAAGTGCCGATGCTGCATCTATTAATTTAACACAAGTGTCACTAAGTGATAGTATTGGAAGCTGGGCTGGCGCAGTTTTAGCGATTACGATTTTCTTCTTCGCATTTAGTTCAGTAATTGGGAACTATTACTACGGAGAATCCAATATCGAATTTATTAAGCGCTCACCATTAATGATAAATATTTTCCGAATTTTAGTTGTAGGTTTTGTATTTTTCGGCGCCGTTGCAAAAGTGCAATTGGTTTGGGATTTAGCAGATGTGTTCATGGGCATCATGGCGTTTATTAACTTAATTGCGATTTTGATGCTTTGGAAAGTCGCAAAAAAAGTATTGGACAACTACATCAAGCAACGTAAAGCAGGGAAAGATCCAACGTTTTATGCCGATGAAATTGATGGACTAGATAATACGGAATGTTGGGAACGAGACCGACATCAAAAATAATGTAAAAAGGATTTCATGAATTTAATTCGTGGAGTCCTTTTATTTTTTTATGGATTCTTTTCATTCACACAATTCCATACTAAAATAGAGTAGTAGGAGGTGATAACTATGGCAGGAAGAGTCATCTTTCATTTGGATATGAATTGCTTTTATGCTTCGGTTGAGCAAGCCCATGATACGAGTTTAAAGGGCAAACCCATTGCCATTGCAGGAAATGCGAAAGAACGGCGAGGGATTATTGTCACGAGTTCGTATGAGGCACGTGCAAAAGGGATATACACGACGATGAATGTTGGGGAAGCGAGACGCAAATGTCCAGAATTGCTATTGTTACCGCCTGATTTTGCAAAGTATCGCGCAGCTAGTGCGGCCATTTTTGCTATTTTACGTAGCTATACACATTTAGTTGAACCTGTGTCGATTGATGAGGGCTATTTAGATGTAACAGATCGCTCTAAAACACAGCATCCTATGGAACTGGCCCAGGAGATTCAACAACGCATTTTACATGAATTAGACCTCCCATGCTCTATAGGAATTGCCCCAAACAAATTTTTAGCCAAAACGGCATCTGATATGAAGAAACCAATGGGTATCACCGTATTAAGAAAGCGACAAATTGCGGAGCTTCTTTGGCCAAATGAAGTAATTGAAATGCATGGAATCGGTGAAAGTACCGCTAAAAAGCTAAATTCACTGCAAATTTTTACGATTGGTGATTTAGCCAACGCGGACGAACGTCTTTTACAAAGAGAGCTTGGAAAAAATGGGGCACGTCTAAAAAAGCGAGCGAATGGTGAAGATAGTCGAGAAGTGGATCCTAATTCCATCTTTGACACGAAAAGTGTAGGTAATTCCACTACATTACCGCGCGATGAAACGGAGTACTATATTTTAAAAGAAACATTTGAAAAGCTAAGTCGAAGTGTGTCAGAGCGCTTAAAAGTGAAGTATTTAGCTGGCACAACAATTAGTATACAAATTCGAAATTTCGAATGGCAAAATCAATCGCGTAGTAAAACGGTACGCAACGCCATACAAAATGCCGACGAGATATTTGAAATTGCTTGGAAATTGTTTTTGCAAAATTGGGATGAAACGCCAGTACGCCTCATCGGCATTACTGTTTCGAATGTTGTCGATCAAGCAGAGCTCACACAGCAATTGAATTTATTTAATTTTGAACAGCATATTAAAGATGAACCAATACTCGAATTAGTGGATTCCATAGAAAAGAAATTTGGTAAAGGTGCCGTAAAACGAGGGGTACGAGTTAAAACAAGAAGCTATGCCTCAAAGACGAGCTTCAGTAAAGATTTTTTGGAGGATCATAAGGAATGAAGGGCTTGTCTAAAAAGTGATTTTTAGATAAGCCCTTTGTGACATTTTAATGATAATTCAAACTAAATTATGACACTTTTTTTGAGAATTATTTTCAATGAGCTAGGTTTGGTCTTAATTTGCATGCTATAATGAGGTTGATTTTGTTCGTGAAAGGGGGAAATGGGTATTTATCCGATTCGTTTTTTAAGAATAATGGGAATATTAGATGGTCTGTCGTTAATTACGCTTTTGTGTATTGCAATGCCATTAAAATATTATGCTGATATGCCAGGATTTGTAACTGTAAATGGGAGCATCCATGGCGGTATTTTTATATTATATGCATTATCAATTCTTATTGTACAACTTCGAATACAGTGGAATGTTAGTTGGTCGTTATTAGCTGTTCTCGTCGCTTTTATACCATTTGGTAACTTTATTTTTGAACTAAAATTAAAAAAAATGGAGAAGCAGTTATCTAGCAAGCCCTTTCCAAAACATTGGCTCGTATACGCAATTATATTCTTTTCATTTTTTGATCTATTTGTTCAACTGCCAATTATGAGTACATATGCACTGTCCGTAGGTGCAACAACGTTTATAGCAGGCATTGTTGTTGGAATGTATTCGTTTATGAATACATTTGGCAATGTGTTTTCAGGTGTTTTTACGGATAAAATGGGTGCGTTCCGTATGCTTGTTATTGGTCTAACAGCTTCGTCTATTTCACTCCTTTGTTATCAGCTTGTAGATGATTCGACAACACTCATTATTGTTCGTTGTATTCATGGGTTTAGCAGTGGTTTTATTACACCAGCAGCCTTTACATTATTGGCGAATATGCGACGTGAATCGGAGCAAGGTAGTGGTAGTGCGGTAACGGGTTCCTTTGTTGGGATTGCAGCAATTGTAGGACCTGCATCAAGTGGTATTTTAGCAAGTAAAATTTCTGTTCCGAATGTACTAGCCCTTGTTGCAGTATATGGTGTGATTATTTTGATCGGTTTATTTTTATTTTTACGAAAAGAAGCACTACGTGAAAAAGATAACGTCAAAAAAACAGAGAAGTTTCAATGGAATAGTGGGTTGATGAAAGCCTTTGGTGGCGCATTCTTTTTAATGTTTTCACAAGGTGTACTCGCTTATTTACTGCCAATCTATGTAGAAGATTTGGGTTATAGCTCGCGTATGTCTGGTACATTATTAAGTGTATTCGGCATTGTCGCAGTACTTATTTTTATTTTACCGTCCAATCGCATTTTTGATGTGTTAAATTCGAAATATGCGTTGCTTGTAGGGGTAGGTTTACTCGCAATAAGTCAAATGGCTATTGGACAAGCGACAACGATATTATGGCTTTATGCGGCACTTGCACTTTATGGTGTAGGTTTTGCCTTTTTCTTCCCATCAATCAATAAAATTTTAATTGAATCAACGAAGAAGGAAACACGAGGAAAAGCATACGGTTACTTTTATGCGTTCTTCTCATTTGGGGTCGTGGCAGGTTCCTCTGTTTTGGGAGCACTCAACTTAACCGGGACACCTGGATTTATGTTTACAGGGCTCGTGTTATTAAGCTTTTGTGTTGTAATTATTACTTCCATCATACGCTCAAAAGACAATCCATTTCTTTCAACAGAAAAAATTACTGAATAAAAAATAGACAATTGACCTCACTGGCCGATTGTCTATTTTTATTTAATGTATATACTGTGACTTTTTATCTTGCATGATTTTTTGTAAGATACGTAGCTTACTGATTACTACTTGTGAATCCTTCGTAATTACTTCTAAATAGTCCTCTGCCTTTTCCTCATTACCTGCGTGGAATTCAGCTACCGCAAGTTTTGCTATTTCATGAATGTGAACAAATGGCTGTTCGAGTTCTTTATAAGCATTTTCATGGCCAAGTAATTCTTTTCCCTTACCGTAAAACCACTCACCAAGGCGCGATTGTTGTGGTGATTCGACTTCATCCACAGAAATTTTCTCAAAGCCTAAAAGTAAGTTATAAATGCGCCAACGCCATAATAGGTGATCGGTAATCGCAAGTTCAATAATATCCTCTTGGCTAATAATCGAGTTTTTAGCAATTGTTGTCGTACGGAACTCATCAATCATTTTACTTAATTGATAAATGGCTAACCCTGTTTCATGAACAATGAGTTGGCTCATCTCCATATTATCTGTCACATTTTTGTTGTGCTCTGTTATTGTATTGGCTGCATTCGATTGATGTCTTGTTGCACTTACAATTTCCTCTAAACGTTGTCCTTGTAAATGGAATGACTCATTTAATTTACGTAATGTATCAAAAATATGTAGTGTATTTGCAACACCTTTATGTAAATCCTCGGATAAGTTTGATGTGACAGAACGAATATTTAATGTAATTTGCAACAATTGTTGAATGTCAGTCGTAATGGTTGAAATGGATTGTTTAATATCATCTGCTAATTTGCGTACATCAGTTGCAACGATAGCAAACCCTTGTCCCGAATCACCAGCACGAGCCGCTTCTATTGATGCACTTAATGCAAGTAAGTTCGTTTGCTCGGCGAAGCCTTTAATGACTTCTGCCAAACGGGTCACATTATTAACACGTTTTACGAGCTGTTCAATGTTCATTTGAATATTCGTTTGGCCCTCATCGGTTGCTTGTAAAACGGCAGCAACTTGCTTTAATGATGAAAGATGTTCGGACATCTTATTAATTTGCACCTGTGTTTGCTCGTTGAGACTACTTACCGTCGTTGCAATTTGTTCGATGCTTACATCTAGCTCTTGCATAGCTCTTTCAGTTTCTATAATTTCATGTTTTTGATTGCGTTGGAAATGCACAAGCTCTTTAATCGATTCTAGTTTTGTATTATACGAAATAATATCACCTAAACCAGTGACAACTGAGTTTGCTTGTATTTCAATATAAGTTTCAACAATAATTTGCTGGTCAATTGTCACTAAGCTTTCATAAGCAAGTAAAACATCGACCATTTTATCTTGTTTTTTGTATAAATTTTTTACGATTAAAGGCCGAATAATTTGATTGATTAATGTATAAGCAGCAATCATCCAGTTCGGTAAAACACCGATTCGTGCATGCGTATAAGCAATTTGGCGACGTTTAAATACATAATCAATATCAAGCTCATCATCAAATAAACTAATGAAATGGCGATCAAACGTAATTTTTAATTTTTCTACCGACGAATGGGCGTGAATAATCGTATTAAATTTTTCATTTTGCAATAGACGATTATAAAAGCTTGATAATAAATAATCACGATTTTTTAAATAAATTTCTTTTAATATACCAACAGATTCTCTTCGTTCACGTGTTAAAGCAAGGAAATCTAATTTTTCTTTAAATCGTTCATTAGACTGAATATCTGAGTTGTCAACGGTTGTGAAATAATCTGAATATTTATGCTTGTTCGTTGGAAACATAAGAATCGACACACTCCATTTTTTTGTGACATTAAACTTCTTTTGAAATATAGGAATACTGTAATAAGTATAATCTAATAAAATGGTAAATGCTACACAATATAGGTAAAAATACTTAAATTGGTAGTTGTTTTTCAACTGTTAGTAAATAGGGATAAAAAGATTATCCTATTAAAAAAGTTATAAAAATCTAGATTTTTATGCGAATTATTGTCGAATAGGGTATACTAAACAAGGTTAATTTTTGAACGTATATGTCAAAAAGGAAGGGACTATAAATAATGAATTTAAAATTAGATGTATTAGAACGTTGTAGCAAGGAAACAGAGGATACAATTACGGCAGAGGGAGTAACTTTTGCTCAAACAGCAATTCGTTATTTAAAGGAAAATCAAGGCGAATTTATCTATGCGGAATGTCCTCAATTTCAAGATATTCGTGTAGATGCAGTCGCATTGGAATATGATGATGCCTTTAATTTATACACTGCTTTATTTGGTTTAAAACTGCAAAAGAAACATGGTGAAACAATTCGTCAGTTTTTAAAAGCCAACCTAAAATCGGCACTAGGAAGCAGCAGTGCATCATTTTCTGGTCAAGAGGGTCTTTGGGAATTAAATATCGCAGTGGACTGTATCGAAGGCTTTACCGAAGATTTAACAATCGAGCAAGTATATGAATTACTTTATCAATTTATTGAGAAATTATTAGAAGTTGTAGTCCTATAATAGATGAAATATTTATATAGTTTTACCTGGAGAAATGATGAATATGAACTTTCACGATTAGAAATGCGCGCGTTTTTTAAGTATGACGTGGAAGGAAATGCAGTAATTAGCGATAAAAAAATAGACCCAAGTCGTAGCCCATACATGCATTTGCGCTTAGACATTTGGCATGAAGCACAGACTTTAGAACAACTTGTTGTACTTGCAAAGACTATTGATCTTGGAACACGAACATTTAAGGTGCATTGCTTGAACAATAGTAATGATGCAGTTGAACCGAAATTACCACAAAAAGAACGTCAAGAAATGATGAGAAAAATTGGTTTTGCCATTAATGCAGAACCAGATTTAGATCATCCTCAGATTGTACTTGGTTACGTTCAATATGAAGACCGTTTTTATATAGGAGAACTTCATTTTGCTGAATCAGTTTGGTTTAAGCATATGCAAAAGCCTGAAATGTATTCGACTGCGCTTAGTACACGAGATGCACGTGCTATCGTCAATGTCGCTGTTCCTTATCCAGAAGGCTTACGCATAATTGATCCTTGCTGTGGTATTGGGACGGTTCTTGTTGAAGCGATGAGCATGGATATTGCCATTGAAGGCCGTGATATGAACAAACGCGTTGTGTGGGGATCACGCATCAATTTAAGACATTTTGGCTTCGAACCCAATGTGGAAATCGGACCAATTGAAGAAGCTAGTGAAGGCTATGATGTTGCGATTATCGATATGCCTTATAATTTATTTACAAATATCTCAAAAGAGTTACAACAAAGTATTATTACGCATGCTCGTCGCATTGCAAAACGTGTAGTTATTGTGACCATGGAAACAATGGATGACATGATCCACACAGCGCAGCTAACGATTATAGATCGTGCTGTTGTGAAAAAGGGTGCATTTGAGCGACAAGTCGTAATTTGTGAATAGATGAAACTAAGCGCTTACTCTTATTTAACAAGGAGTAGGTGCTTTTTTATATATAAATCTCGAATTCGAAATAGTTTCGAGATAAATCGTTGACATCAAAATTTATCCGTGGTATATTTATCTCGAATTAAAGATAAATGAATTCGAAATGATTTGAAGGGAGGCGACTTTATGAGTCAATATGACAAGCAATTAAAAGCGTTTACTGTTCTATATCGAGCCACGACTGCCACTCAGGACGCGACGAAAAAAGGTGTACAGCAAAGCGATTTAAACATTACTGAATTTGCAGTTATGGAATTGCTCTATCATAAAGGGGAGCAACCGATTCAAATTATCGGAAAAAAGGTATTAATTGCGAGTAGCAGTATTACGTACGTCATTGATAAGTTAGAAAAAAAAGAGCTCGTTTATCGACACTCCTGTCCGACGGATCGACGTGTCACGTTTGCTGCACTAAGTGAAAAGGGTAGGAATCTTATGGAATCGATTTTTCCACAGCATTCACAAAAAATTGCCCAAATTTTTGAGGTTTTATCAGAGGATGAATTAAACATATTAACACAATTACTAAAGCGTGTCGGTCATCACGCCAGCAAGCTTTAACTTTTATATATAAATCTCAAAATCGAGAAATTGGAGGAATGATTATGAATCACATTAAAGGTATTCACCACGTAACAGCGATTACAAGTAGCGCAGAAAAAAATTATGAATTTTTCACATATGTATTAGGGATGCGACTAGTTAAAAAAACAGTTAACCAAGATGATATTCAAACATACCATTTATTCTTCGCAGATGATAAAGGATCTGCGGGTACAGATATGACATTTTTTGATTTCCCAGGCATTTCAAAAGGCGTTCATGGAACAGATGAAATTTACAAAACAGGCTTCCGCGTGCCGAATGATGCAGCACTTGATTATTGGGTAAAACGATTTAATCGTTTAAATATTGAACACACTGGTATTGTAACGCAATTTGGCAAACAAACTCTGTCATTTGTAGATTTTGATGATCAACAGTATATGCTTATTTCAGATGAAAATAATACAGGAATCGTATCTGGTACACCGTGGCAAAATGGTCCGATTCCATTAGAGTTTGCGATTACAGGCTTAGGTCCCGTGCATATTCGCGTTTCCCGTTTTGATTATTTTAAAGAAGTATTGGAAAAAGTGATGATAATGCGTGAAATCGCTAACGAAGGTAGTCTATATTTATTTGAAGTTGGTGAAGGTGGTAATGGTGCTTCAGTTATTGTCGAACACAACACAGAATTACGACCAGGTCGCCAAGGATTTGGTACAGTACATCACGCAGCATTCCGTGTAGAAGACCGTGACGTGTTAAATGAATGGATTGACCGTATGGACAGTTTTGGATTTGGTACGTCAGGCTATGTAAACCGCTTCTTCTTTGAATCGTTATATGCTCGAGTTGCACCTGGTATTTTATTTGAATGGGCAACAGATGGTCCAGGATTTATGGGCGATGAGTCGTACGAAACAGTTGGCGAAAAACTATCATTACCGCCATTTTTAGAGGGGAAACGTGCGTATATTGAAAGTGTTGTGCGTCCAATCGATACTGTACGATCTACAAAAAATATTGAAAAAGAATATGAGTAAGTTGACTTTGAGTTCACAAAAAAAATAATATAGATAAAAATTTAGGAGGAAAAAATGACAAACTTAAACATTGGGATTATTATCGGTTCAACTCGTGAAGGGCGTGTATCTCCACAAGTAGCGCAATGGGTAAAACAATTAGCAGATGAACGCGGCGATGCGAATTACACAATCATTGATATTGCAGACTACAACTTACCATTTTTAGGTACAGCTGATGCACCAGGCGCGGCTGATTGGTCTAAAGCAATCACAGCTCAAGATGGCTTTGTCTTTATCGTGCAAGAATATAACCACTCAATTACTGGTGCATTAAAAAATGCATTAGATTTCTTAAAAGTAGAATGGAATAATAAAGCAGCTGGTATCGTTTCGTACGGAGCAGTAGGCGGGGCACGTGCAGCTGAGCATTTACGTGGTATTTTAGGTGAACTATTAGTAGCAGACGTTCGTGTTCACCCAGCGTTATCTCTATTTACAGACTTCGAAAATGGCAAAGTTTTTAAACCAAAAGATGTACAAACCAACTCAGTTAATCAAATGTTAGATCAAGTCATTCCTTGGTCAACAGCTTTAAAAACAATTCGATAATAAAAGGAGTCATTCGGCATAAGTCCATGTCGAATGACTTTTAAAAATAAAGACAGATAGGAATGAGCGCTATGAAATCCATTTATAAAGAAGGTAACAAAGAAAAACCGGTTCTATTTTTATTACATGGCACGGGTGGAGATGAAAATAGTTTACTAGCTTTGGCAGAAATCATCGACCCAGAGGCAAGTGTATTAAGTGTGCGCGGTAATGTTTTAGAGCACGGGATGCCACGATTTTTCCGTCGCGTTTCTGAAGGTGTGTTTGACATGAAAGATTTAGCATTTCGAACAAAGGAAATTCATGAATTCTTAAATGAAAAAGCAACCGAACACGGCTTTGATCGAGAGAATATACTTGCAATCGGTTATTCAAATGGTGCTAATATCGCAGCGAATTTACTATTTGAATATGAAAATACGTTTAAAGGTGCGATTTTACATCACCCAATGGTACCAAACCGTGACGCAAAATTACCGAATCAGCAAGGAACGCATGTATTTATCGCAGCAGGCATAAATGATCCGCTTTGTTCAAAAGAAGAAGCAGTTGATTTACAACACTTTTTAACAGATGCCGGTGCAGATGTTACGGTTGAGTGGGAAACAAATGGCCATCAATTAACGATGGATGAAGTACAAAAAGCGAAAAAATGGTATGAACGTACATTTTAAAATAGACACTATCATATATTTAATACAGTTATAGGCATGAGAAATCTTAAGATTTCTCATGCCTATTCGTAGTTAATGATTAGGGTAAATAAGATTCTGATATCAATACGATTTTTCCGTCTTTTTCAAATAATTGAACGAAACCTCTAAATTCAACAATGTCCTCCCAAGTTGCTAAAACGGATGTGCTTGGATTTTCTAATAAAAATACGGGAACTCCCTCTGATATAGTGACAACTTTTGTTCCATCTCCAGTTTCAACCATGCGAAATCCATTAGGAGCTTCTTCATCCATTACTTTGTTCGTATACGTAATGTTTAGATTTAATGTATCACCCTTAATTTCAGCACTATTTAGCATTGCTGTTTTATAGGAAGTGGTATGTTGAATCAAAGTTTCCAATACATAAATTTTATTAGTCAAATAGGAAATCGACTCTTCTAGATTAATATTCCTATCGTTCGGAATATCCGAATCATTCATTTCGGATAACTTTTCTTCGTGTTTTTCAATGGATAGTTGCTGCTTTTCAATTATCTGTTCAAGTTCTACAATTTTATTTTCTAATTGACCATTACTTTCGTTAGGAACGGATGCCTCTTCATTCCCTTTACAACCTGCCATCAAAAAGATTAATGAAAGACCGGTTAAACACAATAAGTAGTTTGATTTAATCAAATACATTTCCACCTTTCTTTTTTGTATTATACACCCTATTAGAATAACAAAATTTGTACCAAGATTGAGTGACGCGAAGCGCAGGGGGTGACTCCTTGGGGATTAAGCGTGCGCAGAATATCCACTTATTTGTGCCACAGTATAGGCACAAATAAGTTAGATGGAGCCACGCCCCCAGGAAAGCGTCCCCGTAGCGTAGCAGAACGGACTTGATTAAAAAGGAATTACTTTGAACTTTGAATCTTAAAATTATGTAATCCCCAACTTCTGAATATTGATTCAAAATCGCCAACATTAAAGTTAAAAAAGATAATCTTTGTACTATATGTATTTGTTCACCTTAAATTTCCTACTTAAACATTCAAAGAACTCGAATCCAGTTGATCGTTCTTTTTCCTTGATACTCGCAATTTGAATAGAACCCTTTATAATAGAATAAACAGTAACATTTAGCTTCAGACTTGTAGCTAGAACATTTACAATACTTGTTTGGAGGAAAGAAGATGCAACTACATTTTTTAGGCACAGGTGCAGGAATGCCATCAAAAGACAGAAACACAACAGCAATTGCATTAAAATTATTAGAAGAGCGCGGGTCGATTTGGTTGTTTGACTGTGGTGAGGCAACACAACATCAAATTTTACATACGTCGATTAAGCCGCGAAAAATTGATAAAATTTTTATTACGCATTTACATGGGGATCACATATTTGGCTTACCAGGTTTCTTGAGCTCACGTTCATTTTTAGGCGGTGAAGATGCCCTGACCATCTATGGACCTGCTGGTATTGAAACATGGGTAGAGCAAACATTAAACTTGTCGAAAACGCATGTAACCTATCCAATCCAATTTGTTGAAGTAAGAGAAGGGATTGTTTATGAGGATGCCGAGTTCATTGTAACCGCGTGCCCACTTCAACATGTGATTGAATGCTACGGTTATCGCATAGAACAAAAGCCATTAGCCGGAGAATTACTGATTGAAAAAGCACTTGCGCTAGGTGTACCGAAAGGACCGATGCTTGGTCAATTAAAATCAGGGAACGATGTGCAATTAGCGGATGGTACGATTGTGAAAAGTGATAGGGTGACCGCACCATCCCAAAAAGGCTTCACGGTAACGATTTTAGGGGATACCAAGTTTTGTGATAATGCAAAACAATTATCAATGGATGCAGATGTCGTCGTTCATGAAGCAACATTTGACCATGCAACTATTCATTTAGCGGCGCAATATGGTCATTCGACAAATACAGAAGCTGCTGAAGTTGCTAAATCGGCTGGGGCAAAGAATTTAATTTTGACGCATATCAGTGCGCGTTTTTTAGGAAAGGATTTAATTCCATTTTTAAATGAAGCGAAGCAAATTTTTACTAATACGTATATTGCCCATGACCACATGCAATTTGAATGGCGAAACCATCAGCTACAACCTATTCAACAAGAGGAACTATAAAATGAAGACTTATAGGGGCAGTTAAACCTATCTATCCTTTTTGACATTTTAAAGCTTTGTCGTTGACGCCTTATTGCCCGTTTATGCCGGGTAAATTTTACTACCACAATAACTAGCAAAAGTTGTTGTGGTAGTTTTTTTATGGGAAAATTAATAAATTCAGAATTGAAATCGTTACTTTGTAATTAAATTATTTCCTAGTAATTAATAATTATTTATAGAACATTCGAACAACTATTAAAATAAGCATTAAAAAAGTATATTTTATGCAATTTTACTGAACGTTTTGTGTCATTTATCCCACTGTCATCAAATATATTGTGACTTTTTCCTGAGTTAGGTTATTGTTTAATAGAAAATAAAGTAAAATTAAGTAGAAATAAACTAAAATAGGGGAATGTTAATATGTTTAAATCGATGAAATGGAAAATGATGTTTCCAATATTACTAGGTGTAGTTCTTTTAATCGGTGCTTTTGCAACATATATTTATCTTACAACGGAAAAAAGCATCCATCAACAGGGAGAAGCCTTAGTAGATTCAATTAAATTAGGTATAGAAGGCGCGATACTTTCAAGAGAAGTATCTGAAAATATTATGGAAGAAGAAATGATTGCCCAGTCTGTTTTAATATCGTGGATTGTTGAAAATGGCGGGTCACATGAAGACTTAAAGCAATTAGCCGCTCGCGGGGGCATGGATGAGATTTGGAGTACAGATGACAAAGGTAGTACGACAATTACATCGATTGCACCAACTGTAGACTTTAATTTCGGTTCAGATCCAGCTGGCCAAGCATATGAATACTTGCAATTGTTAAAAAAACCAACAGATGCCATAACGCAACCTGCACAAATTCGTGATGTAGATGGCGAGTTTTACAAATTCGTAGGGACAGGTTCTTGGGATGCAGCAAATCCCAAAATTATTCAAGTAGCACGGAATGGTCAAAAATTAGTAGACCTAGAAGCTCAAATCGGTAAAGAGTTTTATATGAATGAATTACATACATACTTAGACGAAACCGTATTGTATGCGGCAGTCGTTGATGCGAAAGGTGATATCCTTGCAAGTACAAAGGAAAGCGATGTTACTTTTACTGATGAAGAATTAAATACAACAGAAACGATTTCTAAAGCAGGCAGCTTTGAAGGCGAAAAGGCCATGAATTATATTGTGCCATTATCAGATGGCAACTACTTAGCGATTACGATTTCAAATCAAGTGTTAACTTCAATTTTAATCGCTACTTTAATTGCAGCTATTGTAGCAGTGGCCATTGTTATGGGCATTACAGATTTAACAATTACGCGCCAAATTCGACGCATTAAAAATGTACGTGATGCACTTGACGATATTAGCCACGGTGAAGCCGATTTATCAAAGCGTATAGACTTACATTCACGTGATGAAATTGGCCAATTAGTTACCGCATCAAATGCTGTAATGGATAACTTCCAAAAAATTATGTTGGAATTAAAGGATCGTTCAATCACAATTCATCAGACATCAACAATGATTCAAGAGCATTCAGTGGCAACGTCGAAAGCTTCATTAGAAATTCAATGCGAATCGGTTGGCGTTGCGAATGATTCAAAAATTCAATTACGAAATATTGAAGAGAGCTCACTTGCAATGGATGAGTTAGCACGTAGCATTCAAAATGTAACTGAATCCATTATGGAAATTTCAGCTCATGCAAATCAAACAGAGCAAAATGCATTAAATGGTGCAGAAGTAATGAATAAGCTAATGGTAGAGTTGACGAATTTATATAAAGAAACAAAAATATCTGTCGAACGTACGCAGGAATTAGTAAAATTATCTGATCGAATTGGTGAATTTACAAACGTCATTACGGGTATTTCAGATCAAACGAATTTACTAGCATTAAATGCTTCAATTGAGGCAGCTCGAGCTGGGGATTCCGGTAAAGGTTTTGCAGTGGTGGCAGACGAAGTTCGTAAATTAGCAGAAGAATCAAAAGTAGCAGCAGAACGTATATCATCTGTTGTATCAAGTGTACAACATGAAACAGTGCATATTGTGAAGGCGATTGCTTCAACAGCTACAGTGCTGGAAAATGGTCGTGAAATTGCGATGAAAGCTCATACATCATTTGATGATATAGTGGATGGAATTAAAGGGATTGCTGAAGAAGTAGATGTTGTTTCAAGTTCTGCAGAAGAAATGGCCGCAAGTACAGAAGAAATTGCTGCATCATTTGATGACGTAGCCTTATTATCACAACAAACAACGAGTCGCGTAGAATCAGTAGCAGATTACGCAACAGACCAAGTAACAAGTATGAATACGATGAACACTTCTGTAGAAGCATTATTTGAAGTTTCGAATGAATTACAAGAAATTACAGGGCGTTATAAATTGAATTAGTTAAGTAGGATGTATCGATGTTGATACATCCTTTTATTGGCTCATCACCATAAGTTGGGGATGACATAACTTTAGAATTCAAAGTGATTGCTTTTTAATCAAGTCCGTTCTGCTACGCTACGGGGACGCTTTCCTGGAGCCACGCTTAATCCCCCAAGGAGTCGCCCCCTGCGCTTGTAGCACGCCAATAGCTAGACAAAACGAATACAAATTAAAATCAAAATCAAACCCATGTTACGGTGATGAACCCTTTTATTGCGTTTTAAAGAAAATAATGGAGTTTTGTAGAATAATGACGTTATAATATAGAAAAGGGGGATGGAGTTTATGCAACAACCAACAATAACACCAAAGCTTCTACGTTTGCTCGTCGTATTTCCTAATGTTATGAGTTATATTTTACTAATCGGAGTTATTATCTACATACGTAGCAATTTAGAATTATTAAAAGCAACGGATAACTTAACGATGTGGATTGTCATTGCCGCGTTATTAGGTCCAATTTCTATCTATACAACGTTTTCGATCATTAAACGAATACGAGCAGGAGTATTATAAATGGTTTATGTCATGTGAATTTATTGATCACATGACTTTTTTTTCCCGTATTAAAAGGATTGAAGTTTTACTTATTCCCCACGGGCTAATTCTCTGGATCTGTTTTCCGCACTTCGTATACATTTTGCGATGGCATCAATAAATTCCATCGCCTCTAATTCTCGGATACCCGCTTCAGTCGTTCCACCTGGACTTGTTACCTTTTTGCGTAATACTTCAGGTTCTTCATTGACCGTTTTTAACATTTGTGCAGATCCCGCAATCGTTTGAACCATAAGTTGACGGACAATTTCTTTAGACAAGCCAAATTCAGTACCAACTTGTTCAAATGCCTCCATTAAATAATATAAATAAGCTGGTCCGCTACCAGAAAGTGCGGTGACCGCATGAAGTTTGTCTTCTTCCACTTCAATTACAATGCCAACCGCTTCTAACATTTGAATATACAGCGCTCGTTGAACCTTAGAAACGCGCTCGTTAAATGCGATACCTGAAGCAGCCATACCAATAGTGGCAGATGTATTGGGCATCACGCGGGCAACTGCACGTTTACCTAAATTTTGTTCAATCGTTTCAATGCTAACGCCAGCTACAATTGAGAGTACAGCAGTATTTACACCTAAATAAGGGGAAATGGCTTTCATGGCTTCAATTGAGTCTTTTGGTTTCATTGCTAAAATAATTAAGTCAGCATCGTTAAGTTGGTCAAGATTTTGCAATGATTGTATGCCGTAATTTGTTGTTAATTGAAGTAATCGTTCTTTATTGGAACGATTTGATACAAAGACTGATTTCGGATTGACTACTTCGTTTTCAACCCAACCGTGAATAAGGGCTTCTGCCATAGAGCCGGCACCTATAAAAATAATTTTTTGCATAATTCATTCCTCCGTGTTTAATCGATTTCAAAATAAAAAGCGCTCCCATCCTCACAATTCGTAAGGACGAAAACGCAATGTTTTCCGCGGTACCACCTTTGTTCACACGTAAATGTGTGCCACTCTATTTACCTTTTTATCGCAAAGGGTACGGTTATGTTGGCATAACGGCTCAAAAGGAGGTTCAATTATTTCAGTGGGTTATGCCGATTTCAGCAACTACAGCACTCTCTAAAGCCTTGAAATAATTTACTTATCTTCATCATTGCCTGTAAATTTAGAATTATCAAAATTATAGTTGCGTGTTGGAAAACTGTCAACCTTTAACGTGACGAATGTAGAAAAAAGGAGTAAAATAAATGAATATTCATTCATTATAGAGATAAATAAAGGGGATGCAATAATGGATATTCATAAAATAATTATACCTACACCATATGCAGTGGGAGATGTGAATGCTTTTTTAGTAAAGGGCGATGCATTGACATTATTTGACGCAGGACCAAAAACACAAGAAGCATACGATGCAATTAAATGGGGAATTCATGCAGCAGGGTACGATTTAGAGGATGTAGATCAAGTTGTTCTAACACACCATCATCCAGATCATGCCGGTTGGGTGGATGCCTTCCCCAAAGCAACTATTTTAGGACATGCGTATGTGGATCAATGGATGCGCAAAACACCAGAATTTTTACAATATAATGATACATTTTTTATGAATCAACTTATTGAGCAAGGTGTGCCAGAAAAATATATTGAACGTATTTTAAAAGTGAAAGGCGAAATTGAATTATTTGGTACAATTCCTTTAACGTCATTTTTAAAAGAAGGCGATGAAGTGCCTGGACATAAGGGAATTATTACATACTATACGCCAGGGCATGCACAAAGCCATTTAATTTTTATTGAAGAAGGGACGAGGGAAAGTATTGGTGGGGATTTATTATTAGCACGTTCTTCATCTAATCCGTTAGTAGAATCGCCAGTTGATGGATCTATGGTTCGCCCAAAATCGTTAGTGCAATATAATGCGTCTTTAAAAAAATTGCGTGATTTAGATGTCGCAAAGATTTACACGGGTCACGGCGAAGAGGTTATGAACGTGTCTAATCTAGTAGGAGAACGCTTAGTACGACAAAAGCAACGTGCTGAAAAAGTGTTGAATATGTTAACACAACCAAAAACAAATTTCGAAGTGACAACGCAACTATTTGAACGTATTTATCAACAACAGCTAGGCCTGACATTGTCTGAAACATTAGGCCAGCTAGATTATTTAACAGATGAAGGCTTAGTTGAAGTTGAAGACCGCGATGGAGTTTACTATTATAAACAGATGAAATAGCTAAAAAGCGTCTGAATTATTTCATTCAGACGCTTTAGCGCTTTTGTTCTTAATTTTACTTATTGGTTAAAGGTCAAGGGACTAAGCCGCATTTGAACACTTTTATATTTAAGCTTTTGTTCTAATTTGTAAAGCCATTGCTGCGCCGAAAAATTCATAGTGAATTTTTTCAGAAGATACACCAATTTCAACTAAGTTTTGGATCACAGATTCCATGAATGTAGTTGGACCACATATATAAACTTCTGCACCCGGTACAAGCATTTCCTCGATTTGTGCTTTTGTTACATAGCCTTCTGTTTCGCTATATACCGCTTTATATTTGCCACCTAATGCGGCTACTTTTTCTTCAATAGTTTCTTTGAATGCTGCTACACGTTCGTTACGTGCACATTGAATGAATGATGCTTGACGATTTTTCATTGTTTTTAACATACCTTGTAAAGGTGTCACACCAACACCACCACTGATAAATAACACGGGACTATCGTTTTGCACTAATGTGAATACACCAGCTGGAGCACTAATTTGTACGTTTGTTCCTACTTCGGAATTGTGTAAGAAGTTCGATACAATCCCGTTAGGCGTTACATCATCTTCGCGTTTAACTGAAATACGGAAGTACTCATCTGTGCCTTCAGTTACTGTATATTGACGGTTCATTAAAAATTCTTGACCAGGTACTTGTGTACGGATTGAAATGTATTGACCTGCTGAGTATGCTGGTAATTTTGCGCCATCTGCCGGTTGTAAGTAGAATGATTTTACAACATCGCTTTCTTGTTCGATTTTTGCGATTGTAAAGTCTTTAAATAAGCGCCAGCCACCATTGTTTTCAGCCGCTTTGTATAGGTCTTCTTCAACAGAAATGAAGATATCAGCGATTACGCCATAAGCTTGTGCCCATGCATCGATAATTTCATCTGTTGCCGCATCTCCTAATACCTCTTTAATTGCTGCTAATAAGTATTTACCAACGATTGGGTAATGCTCAGGTAAAATACCTAAACTTACATGTTTGTGAGCAATTTGTACAACTGCTGGTACGATTGCTTCTAAATTTTCAATATGTACCGCTGCTGCGTAAACTGTGTTTGCTAATGCTGTTTGTTGGCGATCTTTCTTTTGGTTTGTATGGTTAAAAATATTTAGTAATTGTGGATTTTCTTTAAAAAGGTTACAGTAAAAAGTTTTTGTAATTGTTAAACCATGAACTTCTAATACTGGTACGGTTGCTTTGATTGTGTCAATTGTCTGTTTTGTTAACATGGGGAACACGTCCTCTCAAATTGGTGAACTGAATGTTCTGTTCGAAATCAATATACTGCTAATAATATCCTAAAGCAATATCTAAAATACATCTTTAACAAAGTTGTCACAAACATATATATAAAATACATCTTTAAATTAGAAGCACTTGTTATCGACCAAATGAAAGAAAATGTTATACTATTACTAAGAAGGTTGGTGAGAAACGTGCGCTTAACTGTATATACGGATTATTCATTACGTACGCTTATGTATTTAGGCGTTCGTGGAAAAGAGCATTTAACCACAATTCAAGAAATTGCGGATGCCTATCAAATCTCCAAAAATCACTTAATGAAAGTTACATATGACTTAGGACAACACGGCTATATTGAAACGATTCGTGGGCGCGGTGGCGGAATTCGCCTAGCAGTTGATCCAAAAGATATTAATATTGGAGAAGTTGTTCGCAAAACAGAAGAAGACTTTCATATTGTCGAATGCTTTAACGCAGAAAGTAACTTATGTAAAATATCTCCTGAATGTCAATTGAAGTTTGCACTTAATCAAGCATTAAAAGCCTATTTAGCAGTACTCGATTCATACACACTTGCGGATGTACTCGTATCTAAAGATGCATTAGCTGAATTATTCGGAATTACAAGAAGCTAGTAAATGAAAATTTACTAGTTTTTTCTATTTTTATCGTTTAATATTCGTTAAACTATTAAAAACGACATAAATAGAGGGGTTTAAAAATGAAAAAAACCATTTTTATAACGGGGGCAACAAGTGGTATTGGGCGCAAAATGACGGAACAATTCATTGCCCAAGGGCATACGGTTTATGCAACGGGGAGAAATGAAAGCGCGATAAAATCATTAGAACATTTAGGGGCAATCGTTATACAAGCAGATCTCAGGGAACGTACGGATATTGACCGAATAGCAGCGATGTTACCACCGCTTGATGTGGCAATTCTAAATGCGGGTTTGGGCTATTTTTCAAGTGCGATTGATTTAAAGGATGATGAAATTGATCAAATGCTTGAAATTAATGTTCGCGCGCCTATTTATTTAGCAAAGCGTTTAGCACCATCTATGATTGAAAAAGGGCAAGGTCATTTTATATTTGTTGGGTCACAAGCAGGGAAGGTCGCGACAAAAAAAGCAAGTGTATATGCAGCGAGTAAGCATGCGATTACAGGATTTGTAAATGGCTTCCGTTTAGAAGTAGCAGAATATAATATCGCGGTAACTGGCATTTACCCAGGCCCAATTGATACGCCGTTTTTACAAAAGGCTGATGCTACCAATGCATACCGAGATGCGATTAGCCAATTTTTAATTCAACCTGAAAAATTGGCAAGTGAAGTTGTTAAGGCAATTGATAAACAGCCACGTGAAGTGAATTTACCAAGAATCATGAGCTTCACGAGTAAATTATATGCAGTGGCACCAAGAATGGTTGAGTTTTTTGGAAGTGGATTTTTTAATAAAAAATAAAACGTCCTTAGTATTCACTGCGATTTAATGGGGAGACAGCAAGACTAATTAAAAATCCAGTAAACACTGAGAAATCAATGTTTACTGGATTTTTTTCTAAAACTTTCAATGGCTACGTTATTTAACGTATAACATGTATAAAACAAACTATTGTTCGCGTAAATTATGAATTTTTAGTTGTCCGGCCAGGTATTCTTTTGAATATGAAAAACAGGATACTTAAAGAAAAAATAGCTGAAAAAATACCTTTTATTAAGCGCCAGTACCAATCGTCCATAGGGTAATCAAAAAGAATGTAGCCGATGCAATAAATCCATGAAATGATGATAAGTAATTTTGTAGTGTTCATAATCCGCGCCTTTCTCGATGTATTGGAATCAATTTTAATTTTTAGCACGATGTCGACAGCGTTTCCTTGCCACTGCCAGTAAGATGGTGAAATCACTAGGCATTTTTAAAATGGAAAGCATGTATAAGTAGTGCGAGAATTTTCTCGGGACTCTCGTCTGGACACTCGATAATATTCACGTTACTGATGATATGATTTCGCTTCATTTCACCAACTTGTTGATCGTTATGTAATAGTATGATGTGCGATGTAACGGTGTTCGCAGTAGTTGAATAGTACTCCTCCCCAATTTGCATTTCAATCACTTCTTTTAATAATGCTGTATTTTTTAAGTCTACGACAGTTTTGGCGTAACCAATTTCTTGACCATTTTTAGTAATTGTCCAATAACTTTGATTAGAAAACCATTTTCCTTTCGTAGGTATTAGCTTAACAATATCTTCATCAATTGTTAGCTTTAAAGATAGAAAGAAGACCGGTCCAAATAAATCAGCAATAATATAATGCCATTTTTGTTGAAATAAGCGTTGTATTGTACCTCGTTGTACGTCGCCTTTAAATAACGGCTTTGAATTATTAAATACGCGCTGACGATTAAGAAAAGACCATGATGAAATATCTTTTGGACTGTACAACACTTCCTTCTTTGCCCAGTGTTTACTTAAGAAGAACAGTACGCCAGCAGCAAGTAAAAACAAATAGGTAGATGCATAATATAAAGGTTCAAATGCACCATACACTAAATATCTTGCCAAAATAGCCAATTGTACTAATAAAAATACACAGATAAATTTAAACATTTTTTCACCTCAATTACTATACGAATATACTTTCCGAAAGTTTCAATTTATTACAGATTGAACGAGTTGAAATTGGCTTACTATTAACTTAGGTCACAATTTCCAATTAATGTTTGCCATATCAATTTTAATAGTATATCTATTTGATTTTTTTTGTGCAATTGAAACTATAAAACAAATTTTATACAAAATAATGAATATTTATATATAGCATCTATTTGTAGATTTGAGCAAATAATGGTGGAATCGAGCATACTGAAAACACAGTGAAACCGAAGTTTTTAGATAGTGCAAAAAAGTCTAAAATTTTATATAAATGCAGTTGCGTTTATTTTTATAACGTGGTACTATTCGTGTATAAACTATTAATTACATGTATAAACATACATAATTTGGAGGCACATAACATGGCAAACAAGAAAGTCGTATTAGCATATTCAGGAGGTCTTGATACATCCGTAGCAATTCCATGGTTAACAGAACAAGGTTGGGACGTAATTGCGGTATGTCTAGACGTTGGTGAAGGAAAAGATTTAGAGTTTGTTAAAAACAAAGCGCTTCAAGTAGGTGCTGTTGAATCTTATATGATCGATGCAAAAGATGAATTTGCAGAAGATTTTGCATTAATTTCTCTACAAGGTCACACATGGTACGAACAAAAGTATCCATTAGTATCTGCATTATCTCGTCCACTTATCTCGAAAAAATTAGTTGAAATCGCAAACGAAACAAACGCGGATGCGGTAGCGCACGGTTGTACAGGTAAAGGGAATGACCAAGTTCGTTTCGAAGTTTCAATCAAAGCATTAAACCCAGATTTAGAAGTATTAGCGCCAGTTCGTGAGTGGGGTTGGAGTCGTGATGAAGAAATCGAATATGCACAAAAACATGGGGTACCGATTCCTGCAACACTAGATTCACCATTCTCAATCGACCAAAACTTATGGGGCCGTGCAAACGAAGCCGGTATCATGGAAGATCCTTGGGTTTCTCCACCAGAAGAAGCTTATGGTTTAACGGTTTCAGTTGAAAACGCGCCAGATACAGCGGAGTACGTTGAAATCGAGTTCGTAGCTGGTAAACCAGTATCATTAAACGGTAAAGAAATGAAGCTAGCTGACTTAATTCAAGAATTAAACGCAGTAGCTGGTGCACATGGTATTGGTCGTATTGACCACGTAGAAAACCGTTTAGTTGGGATTAAATCTCGTGAAGTATACGAAATCCCAGGCGCAAAAGTATTATTAACTGCACATAAAGAATTAGAAGATATTACATTAGTAAAAGAAGTAGCACACTTCAAACCAATCATTGAGCACAAATTATCTGAAATCATTTACAACGGTTTATGGTTCAACCCAGTCCGTGAAGCATTAGTAGCATTCTTAAAAGAAACGCAAAAATATGTAAATGGTACAGTACGTGTGAAACTTTATAAAGGTCACGCGATTGTAGAAGGACGTAAATCTGCAAACTCTTTATACTCTGAAGAATTAGCGACTTACTCTAAACACGATAAATTCAACCACGCTTCAGCAGTGGGCTTCATCGAATTATGGGGTATGCCAACAGTGGTAGCTGCAGAAGTAGCAAAAAATAGCAAATAATACAGGTTGAAGTGAGCGATTCGCATGCCGAGTCGCTTCTTCTTTTAAAATAAGGGGCGTTTATAATGGCAAAATTATGGGGCGGACGTTTTCAAAAGTCAGCAGAAGCTTGGGTGGACGAATTTGGTGCATCAATTGGCTTTGACCAACAACTCGTTTTAGAAGATCTTGAAGGTTCAGTAGCACATGTAACAATGCTTGGAGCGCAAGGAATCCTTCCACAAGAAGATGTAGCGCAAATTTTAGACGGACTCGCACAGCTGAAGGTGAAGGCTGAAGCGGGTGAGCTTGAATTTACAGTAGCAAATGAAGACATTCATTTAAATTTAGAAAAAATGTTAATTGATTTAATCGGACCAGTAGGCGGAAAATTACATACAGGTCGTTCACGAAATGACCAAGTGGCAACCGATATGCACCTATTTTTGAAAAAACGTGTTCCAGAAGTAATTGGCTTAATCGAAAACTTCCAAAAAACGATTGTCGAGCAAGCAGAAAAGCATGTTGAAACGATTGCACCCGGTTACACGCATTTACAACGTGCGCAACCAATATCATTCGCTCATCATTTAATGGTGTACTTCTGGCAATTACAGCGTGATAAAGAGCGTTTTTCTGAGTCGATGAAGCGCGTTGATTTGTTACCTCTTGGAGCAGGTGCAATGGCAGGTACAACTTTCCCAATTGATCGCTTAAAATCTGCTGAACTACTTGGATTTGCAAATGTTTATGCAAACTCAATGGATGCTGTTAGTGACCGTGATTTTATTGTCGAATTTTTATCGAATTCTGCACTGTTAATGACGCATTTATCACGTTTTGCAGAAGAGATTATTCTTTGGTCAACAGATGAGTTTAAATTTATTGAATTAGATGATGCCTTTTCTACAGGCTCATCAATAATGCCACAAAAGAAAAATCCAGATATGGCGGAACTAATTCGCGGAAAAGCGGGTCGCGCCTTTGGTAACTTAATGGGTCTTTTAACGGTATTAAAAGGAACGCCATTAACATACAACAAAGATATGCAAGAAGATAAAGAGGGTATGTTCGATACAATGGAAACAGTCCTTGGATCATTGAAGATTTTTGAGGGCATGGTACGAACAATGACGATTAATAAAGCACGACTTCATAGCGCGGTACATTCGGACTTTTCAAATGCGACAGAGCTTGCTGATTACTTAGCGACAAAAGGGATGCCATTCCGTGAAGCGCATGAAGTGACAGGAAAACTTGTATTTACATGTATCCAACAAGGCATTTACTTATTAGATTTATCAGTAGAGGATATGAAAAAAGAATCTACACTTATCGAAGAAGATATTTATGAAGTGCTTGCACCTGAAGCGGCAGTAAGTCGTCGTAATTCGTTAGGTGGTACTGGCTTCGAACAAGTAAAAATACAGTTGGAGCAAGCGAAAGGTTTGCTCATTTAAATAGTTACTTTAATTAAGTTGGTACAGGGATGCCGCATTAATAAGAGAAATAGACTTGTTTGAAAAGAAATTTTTGAACAAGTCTATTTTTATTTTTAGGGAGATTTATTTACGTTCGTTTTCAATTATATGTATAATGTAATAATAGTAAAATATAGAAAGGTGTCCTAACAATGACAAACACGAAATCCTCACAAACTTGGGCAATTGCTTTGTTTGCGATTGGTGTGTTCATGGCCGCACTGGATAACGGGATTATTAGTGCAGCGTTAACAACGATTAATACTTCATTTGATGTAAGTGCCAACTGGGGGGCTTGGGGTGTAACGTTATACACACTAGGTCTAGCTATTAGTGTACCGATTATTGGTAAGTTATCAGATCGATATGGTCGAAAAAAATTATTTATTATTGAAATTGCGATTTTTGGGATTGGTTCACTTCTGGTGGCCTTAAGTCCGAACTTTACATTTTATTTAGTTGCTCGCTTTATCCAGGCGATGGGTGGTGGGGGAATTTTTATTATTGGTTCCTCCCATGTATTAAGTACACTACCTGTTGAAAAACAAGGGAAGGCGCTCGGAATGCTAGGTGGTATGAACGGTATTGCGGCGGTACTTGGACCAAACTTAGGAAGTATTATTTTAGGTTTAACAGGTAGCTGGCATTGGTTATTTTTAATTAATGTACCGATTGCTATTGTATTAGTTATTTTAGGTTTTTTAAAGCTAGAAGAAACAAAAGATCCAACACCAGGTAAACTCGATTTCCTTGGTACAGTAATGCTATCATTAGCAATTTTAGGCATAATGTACGGCTTAACAAATATTGAAGGGGTTAACTTCTTTAGTTCATTAGCTGAAGCAAATGTCTATCCATTTATTTTAGCTGGTATTGTGATATTAGTAGCACTTTACTTCTATGAAACACGATTAGAACGTAAAGGTGGAGATCCAATTTTACCTGTAAGTTTAATGCGTCAACCTACGTATTTATTAACATTATTATTAGGTATGTTCTCAGGTGCGATGCTTGCAGCAATGATTTTCATCCCAGCGTTTTCTGAACAAGTGCTTGGTATTAGCTCAGAGCATGCAGGGTATTGGATGACTCCATTAGCATTAGCAGCAGGTATTGGTGCTGGGCTAGGTGGGGCATTTGTTGATAAAAAAGGTCCTATTTTAGCAGTAATATTATCAGGAGTAATTGGAGCAATTGGGTTTTTCTTATTCCCAGGATGGGTTGAAGCGAAATGGCATTTTGTCATCGCATCGATTATCGGGGGTATTGGTATAGGGATTCTTCTAGGAGCGCCACTCAATATTCTAGCTACTGAAAAATTACAAGATAATAAAGGAACTGCACTTGCATCGTTATCTTTAGTACGAACAATAGGTATGACGATTGCACCTACCATTTATGCAGGCTTTATTGCACGTGGGTTTAGTGAAATTCCATCATTATTTAAATCAGATTTCCCAACAATTTTACAAGATAACATACAAAATGCGGATCTTTCCGAAGCGGGTATGGCCGAAATGCAACAACTTGGTAGTCAGTTTGCTGGTGGTGGTGATCTGTCACAAGAGCAACTTATGGGGGCTGTAGCCAACGTTCAAGACCCAGGTTTAAAAGAAGTGATTACATTTAGTGTAGCTGAAGTATCAAAATTAGCCGCTCAAAATGGGTATGGCGGATTATTTGCTTCTGCTGGTGTTATTGCTTTATGCATTGTTGTTGTCGCATTTATTTTAAAACCAATTCGAAAAAAATCACTTCAATAGAGAAATTATTGTTTCCGAAATACTATTTTTGGGTAGTATGATAATAGAACTCATGCACATGTTGTATGGGTGATAAGTCTCTCCCCCAATAGAAGACTAAAAAGATGTCCTTTTGCGCATAAAAGGACATTCTTTAATTTTTAAAATAGTGAAACACTTAAAAAAATCCGATGTACGTATTTTCATACATCGGATTTTTTATTTTGCCCTATTTAGGAGCAATTATAGAAAAAGAAGTAAAACGACTAGAAATAGTATATAATTCAGATAAATCATGTGAAACTTTTTGCTATTTTTAACGTAAATAATAATAGTAAATGAAGAACGGGGGATCCCTATGTCGAACAATCCATTATTTGAAGACTTAGAAAAGCGTAAAGATCAATCAGAATCGCAAACAAACGAAATCGTTCAAAAAGAACCACAACAGCTCGTGTCGGAGCAGGAGTACTCTCAAATTCGTCAACGTCAAGAGCAATTAAAGCAACAACCAGAAGTTCAATCTTTAGCTCAAAAAATTGATGTAAACAATCAAATTGCTGTGTTGGAATTCGGGAAAGAAACTGCAAGTGGAATTTCAACATTTTCCGACCGTATGCTTGCAACGATTAAACAAAGTAATTTAGAGAAGTCTACATCATTATTAAATAACCTAAATAAAATTATGGACCGTTTTGATCCAAAAGATTTCCAAGAGGAAGAAAAAAAGGGATTCATTAAAAAGCTATTTTCAAAAAGTAAAGAACAGCTAGAAAGACTGCTTTCAAAGTACGATACGATGAATAAAGAAGTGGACGCTGTGTATCATGAAATTCAAAAATATGAAGTAGAAATGAAAACCAATACGGTACAATTAGAGCAAATGTATGATGAAAACTTAAATTACTTCCATACATTAAGTGAGCATATTGCTGCCATTGACATCAAAGTAGCTGATTTACGTGAGCAGTTGCCAGTATTGAATGTAAAAGCGGATGCGGGTGATCAAGAAGCGATTATGCAACTTGAAACGATTACGCGTGGCATTGAATTATTAGAACAGCGCGGCTATGATTTAGAAATGGCACAGCAAGTTTCATTCCAATCAGCTCCACAAATACGTTTAATGCAGCAAGGAAATAACCACCTAATCGGTAAAATAAACTCTGCATTTGTAACTACAATTCCTATCTTCAAACAAGGGCTTATTCATGCAGTAACGATGCAGCGCCAAAAGTTAGTTTCGGATTCAATGGCTGAGCTAGATAAGCGTACAAATGAAATGCTTGTTCGTAATGCTGAAAATGTGCGCCTAAATTCGGTGAATATTGCACGTCAAGCGGGTAGCCCAAGCATTAAAGTTGAAACGATTGAAACAACTTGGCGTATAATTATGGCAGGTATTGAAGAAACGAAGCAAATCCAAGCAGAAACAGTGCGTAACCGTGAAGAAGGCCGTAAACGCATCGAACAGTTACAACTTGAGTATGAAAAATTAAATAAAATATAACAATAAATACGTTAAAAAGTGGTTTCTATACTCCATTTTTTGACGTATTTTTTTCGGTATATAAATTGCAAAATACGATGATTTATTCTATAGTTAAATCATAGTAAACTTATAGGATTAATAAAAAGGTCGTGAGATGTAATGACAAACTTATTAGATAAAACGAAACAATATTTAATTAACGCCAACCAATTGCCATCTTTAGCAACGATGGATTATATCGAAGCTCGAAATCTGCGCGCTAATTTACCGAAGAATAAAATTTATGAAGCACCTTTAGCCAAAATAGAAAATCGTTCTATCCTTATGCGTGATGGCGCTGAAATCGACATCCGAATTTATACACCAGTAGGACAAGGCCCCTTCCCAATAATCATGTATTATCATGGCGGCGGCTGGGTACTAAATGATTTAAACACTTGCCATGAGAGTTGCTCGAGATTAGCAGAAAAAACAAATCAAATCGTCGTTTCGGTTGCCTATCGTTTGGCACCAGAATTTAAATTTCCAATACCTGTTTACGATGCGTTTGATAGTTTTTTATGGACTGTGGATCATGCAAAGAGTTTTCATGGAGACGCGCATATGATATCCGTTGCGGGCGATAGTGCAGGAGGAAACCTAGCAATAGCCGTATGTGAACTTGCCCATTATCATGAAAGAAACTTACCAATTACTGCACAATTATTGCTTTACCCTGTGACGGATATGAGCTATAGCAGCAACTCCTATTCTTTATTTAAAGAAGGATTTGGCTTAGATCTTGATGTCATGAAATGGTTTGGCGATTATTATATTCAGCATGAAGAGGATACTAAAAATCCATTACTCGCACCGCTTCAGCTTCAAGATTATTCATTTTTACCACCAGCATGCATTTTTGTAGCTGAAAACGATGTTTTGCGAGATGAAGCAATTGAATATGGAGACCGTTTAATACACGCGGGAATTGAAACAGAAAGAACAATTATGCTAGGAATCGTCCATAGTTACTTTACACATAATGAAATCTTTCAAGATGAGATTGAAAAAACGATACAACAGATTGCCTCATTTTTAAAACG
Source organism: Lysinibacillus sp. 2017 (assembly GCF_003073375.1). Lineage (NCBI taxonomy): Bacteria > Bacillati > Bacillota > Bacilli > Caryophanales > Bacillaceae > Lysinibacillus > Lysinibacillus sp. 2017. The sequence continues at coordinate 1,963,941 of NZ_CP029002.1, read as the reverse complement.
TTTAATGAATGAATAGGTACTTTATCCAGGTAAAGAGATTATTTCGTCCACGACTTATGGTGATGAACTACTAGTTTTATAATTTATAATGGTTCATCACCGTAACATGGGGTTGATTATTGTTTTATCAGTTTGTCTAGCTATTGGCGGGCTAAGGCATGACAGCATTATGGCCACGTGGTACGTGTCCCCTTGGGGATTAAGCGTGCGCGGAATATCCACTTGTTGCTTGCCGCCGTAGAGGCAAGTAACAAGTTAGATGGAGCCACGCCCCCAGGAAAGCGTCCCCCGAAGCGTAGCAGAACGGACTATATTAAAAAGGAATCACTTTGAATCCTAAAATTATGTCATCCCCAACTTATGGTGATGAGCCTTTATTTTGCCATTTTTTCAAATTTATTATTTAGGATTTTCGGTAATTTGAGGGTTAATTTATTGAAATTAGGTAATACATAAATATATAGCCGTACTTGACGAACAAGTAAAAGAACTTGTCTCATTAGAAGGGGAGAACTTATGTATGGAACAAAATTTGCTAAGAATCGACGAATTATTAAACATGCCAAAAAGCGTTATTCGCAAAGCTAATGAAAAAGACGTTTTGAATATTAAAAATGAACTATTAATGTTATTAAATGAAAAAAATGAAGCATATAAGCAAGAAAATATTCGGCAATTGATTAACGAAATTCAGTTTTTAAATGTATATGTCGTAAAGGATAATCAAGATAAAATCATTTATTCTTATGATCCACCTAAGTATGCTTCAAAACGTGTGACCATTAAAGAAAGTGGTTGGATTGAAATAAATAAAAAATGATCTATAACAATCCCTCAATACATGCTAAAATTTCCTTTAACCTATGTAAGAAAGAAGGACAGTTTTTGTGGGACGATTGAGGGGAATTGTTATGATTATCACGGGCTCCATGCTTTGGGGAGCAACTGGCCCAATGATGGAATTGCTACTTGATTATTCAAAGATGACTGCAGAATTTATGCTTGCAGTAAGACTAATCATTGCAGGTATTTTTATACTCGGACTGTTAATGAGCCAAAAGAAAGATATTTTTTTAATATGGAGAAGCCGTTATTTTGCGACGCAACTTGTAATTTTTAGTGTTTTGGGGATGGTTGGCTTACAGTATACATTCGTAAAATCCATTGAAGTAAGTAATGCCATAGTTGCCACACTACTTCAATTTTTAGCACCCATCTTTATTGTTATTTATGTATCAGTACTTCATAAAGCTTGGCCACCAAAGTCCCAAGTTATTGGAATTGTGGGGACCTTAGTGGGATTATATTTATTGTTAACAAATGGTTCATTTTCATCTTTATTAGTTGGTGGAGATGCGCTTATCTGGGGTGTGTTCCTAGGACTGACCTATGCATTTTATACACTATATCCAGCACGCTTAATGAAAGAAATTGGCGTAATCATGATCATTGGATGGGGCATGATTTTAAGTGGAATCATTTTTTGTGTTATGGGGAAAGTGTGGCAACTTGAACAATGGCAATTGCTGGCCGATCCACTAAATACATCATTAATTTTTGGTATTAGTATTTTTGGGTCAATCGCTTATATTTTGTTTTTAACGAGTTTGAAATACATAACGCCTGTTGAAACGAGTATTTTATCGAGCTTTGAACCACTAACGGCAATGTTAATATCAGTTGTTTGGTTAGGTTCTGTTATATTCCAGTGGCAGCTCGTTGGAATCATGCTCATGTTAGTTTTCGTCGCCTATTTATCAATATCTGGTGGCAAAAAATCAAATGCAATAAATGTTTAAGTGAATGTCACTTAGGCATTTTTTTTACACAATTTTGGGTAAAGTGCAGGAAGGAGGCGAATAAAATGGAAGCTACGGAGTATTTTAAAGAACATGAACAAGATATTATTCAAGATATTAAACGGCTAGTTTTAGCTGATTCTCCTTCACAAAAAAAGGAATTATTAGATATATGTAAAGAAGTGCTTCAATCCATGTTTTTTGACTATTTTCATGTGAAGGCGAATGAATATGCAATGGAGCATAATGGCAATCATTTACGATTCGAAATCGGAGAAGGAACCGAGCAAATTCTTATGATTGGGCATTATGATACGGTTTGGGATGAAGGGGCACTACCATTTAGAATCGAAGAAGATAAAATTTTTGGACCGGGGATATTAGATATGAAATCCGGTTTAGTCAGTGCGATTTGGTTTTTTAAATATGTACAAAAATTTAATATTCCATTGAAACGACGTGTCGTGTTTTTCCTTAATAGTGATGAAGAAATCGGGAGTCCTACTTCACGTGCATTAATCGAAGAAGAAGCTAAAAAGTCCTGTGCTGCCTTTATTTTAGAACCTGCTGTCACCATATCCGGTGAATTGAAAATTGCTCGGAAAGGGACTTCACGCTATTTGTTGAATATCAAGGGACTTGCATCACATGCTGGGAATAATCCTCGTGACGGTGTGAGTGCCATTACAGAAGCAGCGCGTCAAATATTAAATATTGAAGCGTTAAATGATTTTGAGAAAGGAACCACACTTAATGTCGGTATGGTGCAAGGCGGAGGAAAACTAAATGTTATTCCAGATGAAGCCCATATTGGCATCGATGTACGCTCAGTAACAAAAGAAGAACAAGAACGCATTGATACTTATTTTGAACAATTGCAACCGAATGATCGTCGAACTGAAATCGATATTGATGGAGGCATTAACCGTCCACCAATGGAACGAGATGAAGCAAGTGAAGAACTTTTTGAAATCGCACAAGAAGAAGCAGAAGAAATTGGCTTCGAAGTGGATGAAGCAGTTGTGGGTGGGGCAAGTGATGGGAATTTTACAGCACTTTATACGCCAACACTTGATGGACTCGGACTAGTTGGGGATGGTATTCATGCAGAACATGAGCATATATTACGAGCGCATTTAGTTGAACGATTTGCTTTATTAACGAATACCCTTTTAGAAGTTGCCAATGAATAATTGGAATTTGTCGATTGCATATGGTGAAATTTGGTATGATATGAACAGTAAATAGCAGTTTGAAGGAGAGATGTTCATGGCAATTTTCACACTAGTTGATTGGATAAAACAATCTACATCAACGGTAGTTTTAACGGGCGCGGGTATGTCGACTGAATCTGGTATTCCCGACTTTCGATCGCAATCGGGTTTGTGGCAAACGATTGATCCACGAACAGTTGCCTCGGTTGAAAGCTTAGAAAATGATTATGAGGTGTTCCGAAATTTTTATAAAATGCGACTTGAAGCGTTATTGAATTGCTTTCCACATCAAGGACATGTAATTTTAGCAGACTGGGAAAGAAGAGGGCTTGTTTCACTGGTTGCAACACAAAATGTAGATCAGTTTCATCAAGTAGCAGGTAGCGAGGAAGTAGCAGAATTACATGGGAATATCGTGACATTTCGCTGTAATGATTGTAATAAACCGCATACAAAAGAGCAATTTATGAATGACTCGGTTTGTGTTTATTGTCTAGGCAAGCTTCGTCCAAATGTGGTGTTATTCGGTGAAGCTTTACCACAAGAAGCATGGAATCAAGCACTCAACGAAATACAAAATGCAGATTTAGTAATCGTGATCGGAACAAGTTTGGAAGTGTATCCTGTCAATCAATTACCAAAGATGGCACGAGGAAAATTAGTGTATATAAATTTAGATATCACAGGAAATAATCGGCAGTTTGATCTTGTAATTGAAGGTACTGCTGGCGATGTATTAGCCGAAATTAACGAGGCATTGGTTGAAAATGAAGGAAACTAAAAAACACCACGTTCAATAATACGACTGAACGTGGTGTTTCTATTTTAAAAAGATAAATTATGAATGTGCACTAATTACAAAACTATTTAACGATAAAATTCCAGTTGTTTGATCATTCATTAAATGCGCAAAGCTTTGGACTAATGTGTGAATAGGTGTTGGGGTTTGTTTGAACTGTTCTAATACATAATTGGCAAAATCGATTTCCCAGCCACCATCTTGTAAATAGGTCGCATCAACAGTTTGTTCGTGCGCCATTGTAAAACCTGCATCGATTAACAAGTGTTTTATTTGTGTTTTATGAAATAAATTTTGAATATTGCCGTCGTCTTCATAAAACGCAGCATATAAAGCTAAAATATTTGCTGCACAAAAATGAGCACGTTGCGGAATAAGGGTGTAGTCTAAATCCCATTCAGCAAAACAAATACGTTTTGCCAATGTTTTTATTTTTTTGAAATAGTGTAAAAGCATATCAGGGTTTTTAAAATACCAAGAACAATGCGATAGTACAACCACATCATAGGACTCGGATAATTCAAGGTTTAAAAAGTCTGTTTCAAATTGGAAAGTAATACGTTCACCTAGTGCTGATTGTTTTATCGTATCGGTAGCTTCGCCGAGTGTCACAGGCTCACCATAATTACGCGGTGCAATATCAATTGCTAGTATGTGACCGTGTTCACCAACTGCATCAGCAAGGGCAACAGTGGTATCTCCTTGGCCACAGCCAATTTCTAAGACTTTCATACCTTTTTCGATTTCAAACGCTTTAACCAGCTGTAATCGATGCTTTAATTGCGTTCGCTGAATCGTATCATCCCCGACAATTTTCATGCATTGTAATAAGTTATCCATTTTTTTCGCTCCAATGTTGTTTGAATTGTTCAACGTATTTGAGCGACTCTTTCGATTAATTCACGCTCAAATAACCTTTTGTTTTTGTTGTGAAATTTAAAACTACCATCAATTCATCGACTCCTTCACTTTTCTATATACTATTAAAACATTATTCGAAATAATAGCGCAATAATTAAAGGTAAATCTTGCAGAATTATTGTGCGATTCATTATGAATTTTTAGAATAAAATAATATTTTTTTGATAAAATTTAAAAATAAATGGGAATTTATATTGACACCGTTTTCATTTTCTTGTAAAGTACCTAATGGCGAATGATTTAAATAAAAAAATAAAAAATGTTCGTGTTTAGGAGTGTTTGAAAATGATGGATACAGTTTTTGATTATGAGGATATTCAATTAGTACCTGCGAAGTGTATTGTAAAAAGTCGTACAGAATGTGATGCAACGGTTACTTTAGGTGGTCATACATTTAAATTGCCAGTTGTTCCAGCCAATATGCAAACAATTATTGATGAAAATGTTGCTGAAAAATTAGCAGCAGGCGGTTACTTCTACATTATGCACCGCTTTAATCCAGAAACACGTGTGCAATTTATTCGTGATATGCAAGCGAAGGGTTATATTGCATCGATTTCAGTTGGGGTAAAAGATGAAGAATATACATTCATTGAACAATTAAAGGATGAACAGCTAACACCAGAGTTTATTACAATCGATATTGCTCATGGACATTCAAATCAAGTTATTGACATGATCGGTCATATTAAAAAACATTTACCAAACAGCTTTGTCATTGCAGGTAATGTAGGGACTCCAGAAGCTGTGCGCGAATTAGAAAATGCTGGCGCGGATGCAACGAAAGTCGGCATTGGTCCTGGTAAAGTATGTATTACCAAAATTAAAACGGGCTTTGGTACAGGTGGCTGGCAGTTAGCGGCACTTCGTTGGTGTGCAAAAGCTGCATCTAAACCGATTATTGCAGATGGTGGAATTCGCACAAACGGGGATATCGCGAAGTCTGTACGTTTCGGTGCAACAATGGTTATGATTGGCTCATTATTTGCAGGTCATGATGAATCACCTGGTAAAACAGTTGATGTAGACGGCAAAAAAATGAAGGAATACTTCGGTTCAGCATCTGAGTTCCAAAAAGGCGAACGTAAAAATGTTGAAGGTAAGAAAATGTACGTAGATTACAAAGGTTCATTAATGGACACATTAACTGAAATGGAACAAGATTTACAGTCTTCGATTTCTTATGCAGGTGGTAAAACATTAGCATCAATTCGTACTGTTGATTATGTCGTTGTAAAAAATTCAATTTTCAATGGCGACCGTATTTAACCTTAACAGTAAGTGTTCAACCACACCGAATTAGGATAATTGTTTTTAAATTATAAATTTTCAGAAAACTATTGACTTCTGTACTTGAACTCGATAAACTTGCATTCAAGAGAACATTAAAGCTTTGAATGGAAGTAGTAGATTGCTTGTATATCTAAAGAGAGCCAGTGGTTGGTGTAAACTGGTGGATACATCGATTGAACTCGTCCAGGAGCGTATGACCCGAAATTTTAGTAGGGAAGTCGGATGCCTTTCGTTAACAGGCAAGACAGAATTTCTGTCGTAAAGTGGAACGAGTGCAGCAATGCCCGTTCAAATTAGAGTGGTACCGCGAGTTCAACCTCGTCTCTATCGAATGTAATATTCGATGAGGCGGGGTTTTTATTTTTGTAAATTTTATTGACTAAAAATTCAAAATTAATAAGAAAAGGAGTTTTGTAAAATGAGTAGAAAAATTTGGGTGTTTGATACAACGTTACGTGATGGGGAACAGGTGCCAGGAGCAAAATTAAATTTATATGAAAAAGTAGAGATTGCTCAACAACTAAAAAAATTGGGCGTCGATATTATTGAAGCAGGTTTTCCAGCATCTTCACAAGGTGATTTTGATGCAGTGCAGGCTGTGGCACAAAAGGTAGGGAATACATCAGATATCATGATTACCGCTTTAGCACGTGCGGTCAAAAATGACATTGATTCGGTATACAATGCAGTGAAGCATGCACAAAATCCGATGATTCATATGGTTCTAGGTACGTCGGATATTCATGTTGAAAAGAAATTCAGTAAATCAAAAGATCAAATACTGCAAATTGGTGTGGATGCAGTGAAGTATGCAAAATCATTGCTGCCACAAGTGCAATATTCAACAGAAGACGCTTCTCGTTCTGATTTTGAATATCTTTGGAAAACAATCGAAGCCGTCATGAAAGCTGGCGCAACAATGATTAATGTACCAGATACGGTCGGTTATGCTGAGCCAGAGCAATGGGGCGAAATGATTGCGAAATTAAATTATCGCATGAAAAATCTAGATGACTCTGTACTACTTTCTGTGCACTGTCATAATGATTTAGGAATGGCGACTGCGAATACATTAGCAGCGATTAAAAACGGTGCTGATAAAGTGGAATGTACGATTAATGGGATTGGTGAGCGTGCAGGGAATGCCGCATTAGAAGAAGTTGTGATGGCTATAAAAACACGTGGTGATGTATATGATGTATTTACAGATATTAATACGAAAGAAATTATGAACACATCACGCCTTGTATCAAGCTTCATGGGCCTTGATGTTCAAGTGAATAAAGCAATCACTGGTGATAATGCATTTGCACACTCATCAGGCATTCACCAAGACGGGTTATTAAAATCACGTGATGCCTATGAAATTGTGCATCCTGAAGATGTCGGCTTAAATGATATGGAACTTGTCTTAACAGCACGTTCAGGTCGACATGCAGTAAAAAATGCATTATCGAAACTTGGATTTAAAGATTTTGCAGAAGAAGAGTTTGAAGGTATTTTCGAAGGGTTCTTAAAGCTAGCAGATTCGAAAAAAGAAGTATACAATCATGACTTATATGTTATTGTTGAAAGCTATTACGAAAAAACGGAGAAAAATAATCCGAATAAACAAACGTATTCAGATCAGTTTTATGATATTGAAGATTTACAAGTTGTTTCAAATACGGCATTCCCATCAGCAAGTGTGAAAATTCGCAAAGGCGAAGAAACGTTCAAATCGAGTGCTGTTGGATCGGGTCCAATTGATGCGTTGTACTCAGCAATTGCGGATATTACAAAAATTAATGTGAAGCTAATTGAGTATAATATTAGTTCGGTGTCTCGTGGTCAAGAAGCACTTGGTAAAGTAAAAATTATCGTCGAACATGAAGGTGAAAAATACATCGCCAAAGCAGCCGATACTGATATTTTAAAAGCTTCAGCATTAGCTTATATTAATGCAATTAATAGTATTATTGTTGCACAATTCAATCCACAAACTATAGGAGAGATTGCGACGGTATAAATTGAATCTTAGTATTAAAAATCCGCAGAACGAGAACATTCTGCGGATTTTTATTTTATTTAAGTAATTGCTCTGCTAGTAATCGGTAACTAGTCAGGCGCTGTTCAATCGAAAATAAATTACAATTGATCATCGCCTCATCAAAGCCGTAATAAGCTTGCTCTTCTAAAATCTGAGTGGCTACTTCTTCAGCTGAGCCGATAAGCATTAACGGACGATTTTGTTCTAAAATCATTTTGTCCATTTCAGTTAATGAGTAATCATTGGCTTCTTCTGGTGATAGAACATTGATCAATTTACCGCGCATTAAATTGAGTCGTGAAATTTGCATCGGCATTGATAAATATTCCGCTTCTTCTGACGTTTCTGCAACACTTATAGCATACGTCGTAATAATTTCAGGGTTCGCCATATAGTAAGAAGGTTTGAATGAAGTTCGATAAGCATCGAAAATGGCCTTTGACATTTGTCCGTTGAAAAACTGAGCAAAAGAATAGCCAACACCTGCTGCACCAGCTTGTCTTGCGCTTTGGCCGCTTGAACCAAGTAACCAAGCTTGTGGAAGTTGCACTTTGAACGGTGTAGCGACAACATTATCATAAATTGTTTCACCAGTCTGTTGTTCATTCATTAATCGTAAGATAATTTCAAGCTTGTCATATTGCTCTGTCATTTCTGGTCGGCGTCCACTAGCAAGCGCGGTCATCGCAGCACCGTCACCACCAGGAGCTCGACCTGCACCAAAGTCAATACGACCTGGTGCTAAAGCAGCGAGTGTTTTAAACACTTCTGCAATTTTTAGTGGTGAATAGTGCATCATCATGACACCACCCGTACCAAGACGGATACGATTCGTTTTCGCAGCCAAATAGGCAGCTGTTATTTCTGGTGCAGAACTTGCGAGTGTTGATGAATTGTGATGCTCTGCTAACCACATACGTTCGTAGCCTAATTCATCACCAAGCTGTGCAAGTTTCACACTATTTGCTAAAGCTTCAGTTGAAGTCATTCCTTTAGAAATAGGTACCTGATCTAAAATACTTAATTTCATAATGTTCACCCCATTTTACATTTCTATTTTAACATAGCGAAAAAGAGGAGAAATGTAAAATTATTGACCTACGATAAATGTTTTTAATAATGCCAAGCGTTCACGTAAATGTGATTTAGCCTTTACCACAGTAGGTGTTGGGGCAGCGATAATGTCTGCCTGTAGATTTAACTTATTCGCCAAAAAGGTAGCACGACGTAAATGGAAGTCGTTTGAAATAATGGTGATGGCCGTTATGTCGTTAGGAAGTAACTCTTTTGAAAAAAGTAAATTTTCATAGGTAGATGTCGACTTATCCTCAATTAAAATGCGACCAGGGTCAATTCCTTTTTCAACTAATACATCGTGCATAACAGAAGCTTCCGTTCGATCTTCATCCTCACCTTGACCACCTGAAACGATGACTTTCACATGTGGATGCTCTTGTAAATACGCCGCAGCAACGTCCAATCGATTCGCTAATGATAACGAAGGAATACCACCAGGTTTTACTTTGGCTCCTAACACGATGGCATAATCATTCGTCCCGTCCGCTGTATTTTTTGTTCCTTGTTTAATTTCGTAGCCAAGCCAAAAGAATAAAGTAAGTACAATAACAAGGATTCCAATTAAACCTATCCACCAATTTTTCATATGTATCACCTCTTATTAACTACTACGAATAGAAAGTAGGGAAAGTTTCTAAAAAAGGCATCTTACGTTTAAATAAGATGCCCTACATTTATGCTATTTGTTCTTTTGAACGTTCCTTAACTCGCTGCTCTTTTAATTGGAATACTAAATAATTGATATAACGGAAGAATACATAACAAACAATTAGCGCTGAAAAAATCAGTTCGAATGTTGCTAAAGCGGGTAACCATGAATAGCTCATTTGATGACTTTCTAAAAATGGAACGAGAGCATGTGTAGCTGTCGCGGTAATAACTAATGGGAACGTAAAAGCCGCGTAGCTTGGATAAAAGGGGAGCTTTAACGCACTCGGTAATTTTGTTAACACCAGTATAAATAAACATTGAGCGATAATAAACAAAGTGATGGCAATCGCAACACTACCATCGAATTGTTTTAAATAGGCAGCTAAACTCAATGATGCAGGAGCTGTTAAAATCGTCAGCATTGGAATGGTTGGCTCAGGTAAGTCTTTGCGAATAAAGCCGCGCGTAATGATAATAGGAACCAAAATGAGAAAGGCAACTATCGCAAAAATTACGATGAACTTTGTCAACATGCTCGACAGGTCGCCAGCTGTTAAAGGCATAACGGCAGTACCAACAAATAGAATGAGCCAACTTGGAAAAATAGTCGAAATCGTAACATGTTTTTTCCAAATAAATGTTTTAACAAAATAAACAATAATGACGACTTGTCCAATTGCAGCTACAAGCCATAACGAATGAATAAACCAACTAGCCACGTTGTAGGCATGTAAACCACTACTCAGAGACATCGTACCCATCGTAAAAGTAGGAGATACAGATGCAATTATAGGATTTTGCATTTCTTGTTTGAAAGATGTAAAAGCAAATATAATTTTGCCAATCAATAAAATAAATAAAAGGATCCCAATGAAAAATGCAATATTTCCTAAAAGGCTATAGTCAATCAAATTTAGTAAATTGCCTAGTGAAATGAAAGCGAGCATAAGACCACTCATTGGAATCGGAATAACTTTAAATAACTTGTGCATATATGTTCCTCCGAATATAGTAACGCTTTTTTAGAATGAAAAACGCAAATTAATTTGTCATTTCGCGTATTATAATTACTCATCTATCTTACTGCGTTACCTTTAATCCGACAACTGCAATGATTATAAACGAAATAAACAAAATTCTTTTCCAATCTTTTGATTCGTTATAAACAAACATACCAATTAATGTTCCGCCAACTGTACCGATACCTGTCCAGACCGCATAGGAGACACCCATCGGCAATGTTTTCATTGCGAAAGCTAATAGAGTAAAACTAAAAATAAAGGAACCAAATAAAAAGGAAAAGTTAGCAATCGATTTTTTTTGTGCAACTTTATTCATGCCAATTACGCCGCCGACTTCAAAAAGACCCGCAAAAATTAAATAGACCCAAGCCATTATGCATCCCTCGTTTCTTTAGGCTCATTTGTAAGGAGTTTCAGTCCAATAACACCTAAAAGTAATAGGGCGATAAAGCCGATTTTTGAAAGGCTGAATGGTTCGTTAAATAATACTGTTTCAACAATGACGGTGCCTGCAGTACCAATACCTGTGAAAACCGCATAAACCGTAGAAACGGGTAACTTCTCTGTTGCAATGATTAAAATATAAAAGGAGAGGACAATAAGTGCAACTACACCTGCCCACATCCAAATAGACGTTGCGTATTTTAAACCCATTGCCCAAATAATTTCAATAAGGCCTGCTAATAAAACAAGAATCCAATATTTTGTCAAAATTCTTCACCTCAATTTGTTATTCCTCGATAGAATACGTGCCAACAGGCTTGTAAACGTTTTTCAAATCTCGCTTCGCCACCATATAACATTTCGACATATAGACTATCAAGTATTGCTAAAAAGCTATTTGCCGCTATTTCAGGAGAAACTGTAATTGGCTGTGCTTCGAAATAACGAATAAATAATACTTCTAATGAATCTAAATAAAAATACGTTTGTTCTAATAAAGGATTTTCTAAATGTTTTGGTGTTAAAAATGTTGAAGTAATAAAAAATTTCGTACTCGCTTTTTCAGAAAATCGTTGCTGTATGACCGTTAATAATGGAAATAAACCAGAATTTAATGACTCATTCATCCTAGCTTCAATGGATTGTTTCATAAAATCGAGCTCAGTTTGCATCGCATTTTTGGCAATTGTTAAATAAATTTCGTCCTTACTTTTAAAATACGTATAAATCGATTGCTTTTTAATGCCAACTTGTTCGGCAATTTGTGCTAATGACCCACCATTATAGCCATGCTCGCCAAAATTAAATAAAGCCGCTTCCATAATTTGATTTTTTGTCATATCATTCACCTTCCTACCGTTCGTCAGTTAGAATTTATCATATTGTCATTGCGAATACAAGAAAGATACTTTACAGTGAAGCTATCTTAAAACGAGGTGAGTGTATGGAACGATGTTCATGGGTAAAATTAGATGAACCAATATATGTGAAATATCATGATGAAGAATGGGGCGTACCGATTTCAGATGATCAACAATTATTTGAAATGATCTGTTTAGAAGGGGCTCAAGCAGGACTAAGTTGGTTAACGATCCTAAAACGTCGTGAAGGATATCGCGCTGCCTTTGATAATTTTGACGCTAAAAAAATTGTCCTTTATGATGATGCAAAATTAGCCGCACTAAAGGAAGATGAACGCATTATTCGTAATCGACTAAAAATTGCAAGTGTCAAAACGAATGCAGAAAGCTATTTAAAAATCCAACAACAGCATGGTTCATTCTCAAATTATATTTGGTCATTTGTTGATGGAAAACCCCTTATAAATCATTGGGAAACCATTAAAGATATGCCTATCACAACTGAATTAAGTGACCATATGAGCAAGCAATTAAAAAAAGACGGCTTTAAATTTGTAGGGAGCACGATTTGCTATTCCTTTATGCAAGCGGTAGGAATGGTGAATGATCATACGCTCAATTGCCATTGTCGTCAAAAGTAATTGCGATTCATAAAGCATAAATGACTGGCAGGAACATCTTATTGGTTTTGAACATGTTGTAGAAGTAATTAAAAGAGCGGTTCACTTCATTATAATTGAAGTGAACCGCTTATTTTTATTGTTAAGGAAATTATAAATTTGTGAAGAGTTTCTTTATTTGACTAGCATGGCAGGACAGTTGACACGTTTCATCACTTTATGGGAAACGCTACCTAATACCATCTCTTGCAAACCATTTAATCCACGACTGCCGATAATGACTAAATCAACATTCTGTGTATTCGCAAATTTAATAATTTCAGGACCAGGTGTCCCGTGTGTCATCTGAACGTTAAAATTCAAATTTTCCGATTCAAAAAGTTGTTCAATGGGCACTAACTTTTGGCGTCGCTCCATATATAAGCTATCTATGGATTGCGCATGAAGTACTTCGGTTTTTACTTTTTCTACATCAATGACAAATAAAATAGTGACCTTTGTTTTATCGCCACATTTCGCGATTTTTAATGCTTCTTTTGCCGCACGAATTGAATTTTCTGAGCCATCTGCAGCAAGTAAAATATGTGGATACATGCCAATTCCCCCTAATCAATCATTGTATTGCCCGTTAATTTTCTCATTAACTGCTTACCAGATTCATCTATTCCTTTATAGGTAATTGTAATACCTTTCGCCTTTAAAAGATCCTTAACCTTTAATAAAGAACCAACAGCTGAATCGTCCCATACTTTTGCATTTTCAAAGTTAATAATAATGGAAGTCTCATTAATTGTTTGTGATTTAAAGTAGTTCACAAAGCTTTCCGTTGAAGCGAAGAATAGCTGGCCAGTAACGTTAAATGTAGCGCCGTTTTGAGTTACTTTAACCCGTGAAATTTCATTAACGAAAAATAGCGCACTAACGACAATTCCTGCGACAACACCGATTGCTAAGTTATGTGTATAGAGAACGACGACTATTGTTAATAGCATGACAAACACATCTTTTTTCGGTGCAGTAACAGCGTATTTAAATGAATGCCAATCAAATTGAGTGATACATACAACAATCATAACACCTGCTAAAACCGGCATAGGTATTTGTACAACAAAATCGCCTAACACTAAAATTAAAAACATTAAAAACGCACCAGCAACAAATGTTGATAAGCGACCGCGACCACCTGATTTGACATTAATAACGGATTGCCCAATCATAGCACAGCCAGCCATACCACCAAAGAAACCATTAATCACATTGGCAATTCCTTGTCCACGCGCTTCTTTATTTTTATCACTATCACTAGTCGTCATATCATCTAAAATCGATGCAGTAAGTAGCGATTCTACAAGACCAACGACAGCAAGTGCTAACGAATAGGGTAAAATAATCATCAGTGTTTCAAATGTCCAAGGAATATCAGGAATCAAAAATGAAGGTAACGACTGACTGATAGTGCCCATATCGCCAACGGTTTTTAAATTAATACCAGAATATACAGCTACAATCGATAAAATGACAACTGCAATAAGTGGCGCGGGTATCCCTTTAATAACATAAGGAATGGCATAGATTAATACAATCGTCAGCAGTAAAAATAACCAAGTCATTAAACTTCCCCCAATGAAATGTGGGGTTTGTGCGATAAATACTAAAATGGCTAAAGAATTTACAAAACCAATCATGACAGCATTTGGAATGAACTTCATTAATCGAGCGATTTTAAACACGCCAAATAGAATTTGAATAAGACCCGTTAAAACCGTTGCTGCCAATAAATATTGCAACCCGTGGTCTTTTACAAGTGTAACGATAACGATGGCCATCGCACCTGTTGCGGCGGAAATCATGGCAGGTCGTCCACCAACAAAACTGATCGTCACGGCAATGACAAAGGACGCATATAAGCCGACCATTGGATCTACTCCTGCTAAAATAGAAAAAGCAATTGCTTCAGGGATAAGTGCGAGTGCAACAACAAGTCCTGCTAATACATCTGCACGTACATTTCCGAACCATTGCTCACGTAAACTATACATACAAAAACTCCTTCTTTTAATCTTTTTCTATCATATCATGACAACTATATTGAGCAAGACGTTATTCATTTAATTGTAATAATCATCGCACAAATTCTAGTTAACTATATGTATTTGTTCCTATTTATGAATTTTATGTCTATGTCACATGTCTCAATTTACCAGGAAACTCATTTTTCCATATTCAAGAAAAAATAGGAATGCGTATAATAGAAGTATTAAACAGTTGAAGGGGTTAGGCAGATGACTGAAATACAAAACACCCAGCAAAACACGATAGATGATACCTCACCATTAGAGCAATTAATAGAACGTCTAAAACCGTTACATGTTATTTTATCGCAAAATTCATACGTAAAAGATACGACAAGACGTTTAAAACGAATTATCGATGATGCGGAAAGCCAACCAATCATACTTATTTTAGGGAAAGAACGAGTAGGTAAAACAACCTTAATTAATAGTCTAATAGGACGTGCTTTATTAGAAGATCATACCAATCTGCCAACAAATACAAATACATTTTTACGTTATGGCGAGGAAGAGTGCATTAAAGCAATCTTTTTAGACGGTATGGTTGCAACATTTGATATTTCAAAATTACATTTACTAACCGTTTCGGATACATTTAGTGCGCAAATTATTCGCGAGCACTTAGATTACATAGAGGTATATATTAAACACGATTTGTTAAAGAGTGTAACGATTATTGATTCAACAGCGCTTGAAGTAGGTCCTAATAACACTGCTTATTTCTCACATTCGATTTTACAACGTGTCGATGAAATTTTTTGGGTTTTACGAAATGGCTCAGTAGCGACAGAAGACGAAACTAATTTCTTAAATAAATTACAATCATTTGGTCATAAGCCACATTTAATTGTTAATGGCATTGATGAAGCTACTAAAAACGTCCATCAATTTATTGCATCTGAAAAAGAACGATACGGTGATAAAATTGGTAAAACGGTTGCTGTTTCTGCGTTATTAGCAATGCAAGCACGTAAAACAAATGATTCTCAAATTTTAATCGATTCAAAAATTACCGAACTGACGCAATTAATTTATCGATTAGTGAACAACCAGGAAAAGAAAACACGTCATGTAACGGAGTTATTTGTTCATTGGCTGGAACGCTTACGCAAAGAAATTGAAATCATTCCTTCGCGCGAGCCGTATATATCGGCATTTGAAAATGTTGAACGTTACTCATCGGACTTGGAATTCGAGTTTACTCGCCAACAACGTGATTTAGCGTTAATCGCCTCATACGAAGATGAATACCAAAATGTAAGTAAGGTGTTTAAAGAAGTACAAACTTTGTATCAATTGCTTCAAAAACTAGCTGGAGATTTATATTTGCGCGATCCGCTTGTTGAAAAGTTCGAAGAGATTGCGATAATGTATCAAAAGAATGTGCGTGATTATCGTAAATTGCATGTTGATTATTCAATGGAATTTACACGTCTAGAAAAGCAATATAAAAAATTGACGGGCAATGCACTAATTATTCCAATAAACGCAGATGCTTTAGATCATGTGACATTAGATCGTATTCAGTCATTAAACAAGTTGCAACAGCAATGTCAGGACAAAATGGAGCTTATTAAAAAGTACGAGCAATTTGTATGTAAAAACTTATATACAGTACAAAATCGTTTAAATGAATTAGCTGCAATGCGTTTGAAGTCCATTATTAATCAAGTTAGTGATTTAAACTTACAACGTGAAAATGAACGAATTTATTTGAAATCGTATGCGAATAAATTAACGGAATTTAATTGTATTGTAGAAGCACAAGCATTTTTACGTGATGCGGTCGTTCCCAACTTGTTTGAAGGGGATTTACCTTTAATGGAGCAGGAAAAGGTACATATTCGTAATACGATTGAATGCATTTGCGCGGTTGATTTGACGCATCAAGCATTGTATAAACGATTAAATATTGGTGAGTCAAATGATTTAATGGCGCAGTTAGAATTTGAATCGAAATATAAATTGATGGGGCTAAGTTTAACAGAAAATGATGTAAAATCGGATTTACCTGAATTACCACAGCTGATTAATATGTAATACAAAAGCCCCGAAGTACGTGAATATTAATCCATATAAAAAGAGACTAATCATTGGATTTAATCTAAAGATTAGTCTCTTTTCCTTATAATTCGTCAGATACCCCTAAAAGTATAATACCTAACATAACCATCACAATTACTAAATACTGTACCTTAGTTAATTTTTCCTTCAAAAATAGTCTCGATAAGATAATTGAGAAGATACTATATGAAGCAATTAATGGGGCAGAAATAATTGCATTCTTCGCCATCGCAAATACATAGAAATATTGGCCAACTGTTTCAAATAGGGCAGCCGATAATTTCGTTTTTTCCTTGAATAAGTTAATTTTAATTTTCTTAAACATTCGTAAATAGATATACGAAATGACAGCACAGATGGCAAAGGTAAATTCATATGCTAATAATGCATTATCTTCAGTAATTAGCTTCATTTCATCTAAATAAACGCCATCTAAAAATGTACCTGTACCATCTAATATTGCATAGATAATAGGGAACATAATTGCTAAAAAACCAATTTGATACTTCTTATCTTCTTTAGTTAGCGTGTTTTTAATTTCTTTTATTTCGTATTTACGCTCTAGTATACCTAATAAAATTACACCAACTGTTATTAGGAATATTCCAGTTAATTCTAATGAATTAAACGAATAAGAGAAAAATGCGAAAAGTAAAATACTCGTAATGACACCAGAAGAATTTTGAATAGGTGAGGATATAGACAAAGCTATGTATCTCAATCCGATATAACCAATAGTCATGGATAAAATATAAAAAAACGATACAGGAAGATATCTAATCATTTCAAAAAAATCAAAAGTCAAATTATTTGAAACCATGTAAAATACACCATGAATCCCCATTACTAATCCAACCATAATGACAATTTTTAAGTGACTAAACTTATCATCTGGATTTGAACCCTTTTTATAAAATAAATCAGCACAGCCCCATGATAGAGCAGTGAGTATAGCAAAAATAAACCACATAATGGACTCCTTTATATTGTATAAAATTTAGCTGCTCAGTGTTTCTTCATCTCGTAGACTCCCAAGATTATCGTTTGGGGGGATTTTCGTTAACGTAGTCTTCGTTTTAATTACTTCCTTTCCAACGAACTATTTTCTCATAAAAAGCCCGTGTTGAAAACTTTTATATGTTTATTTATAAGATTTTGGAATGCAAAAGGCCCGAATCATGTTAGACTCGGGCCGAAGTTTAGTTTACTTCATCTAAATTATGGGTAATCTCACTGTTATTTTCACTATAAAATGTGTCGCCTATAGAATTTCCGACAGTTGATTGAACGAGATTAATTTTCGAATGATTGACTGCTTGAATATTGAATTGGAATTTATCATTTTGAATAATGCAGTTCGATGCATGGACAGTTGAATTATTTTGAACATAAATATCGGATTCTTGACCTTCTGTAAGCTGTGTTGACTTCAAATCAACTGTCGAATGCAAATCAATCCAAATTTGTGGATAACGGTGATTAGAAATAAACGAATCTTGAATCAGTACTTCAGAATGGTTTTCGATAATAAACCCATTTTTATCACCCTGTAATAATTCATTGTTTTTAAAGATGATGGAACTGTCATTAACGACAATTTGTGGTAATTTATGTGTTGAAATTTGACTTTCACTAATTTGCAGCATCGCATCTTTCATCACCTTGATGGCATTACTCTTTCCACCTGATACTTTACTTTTATGAATAGTTGCCCTCGTCTGTCCAACAATTTCAATTTGCACCCCAGTACCATCTAAAAACTCACTCTCTTTAATGTTTAAGCTACAATTTTCAACCATAAATACGCTTTTTCCTCCAGTAAACTTGCTTTGTGAAATTGAAACAGAGGCTTTTTCCTTCCCAGCAATATGAGGCATATTATTTTCGTTAAAAGTACAATTTTCAATCGTAGCAGTCGATTCATTGACTACTAAAATCCCGTTGCCTTTATTTTGAGAAATGTCCGAATCTAATATAAATAATTCAGCACCTATTACGGTTATGGCAGTATTTTCATGATTGATAATGTGGCTATCAACAATGGAACAAGAAGCATCTTTTTCAACAAAAACTCCGACTTGCTTCCCGTTTTTAATGGTAGCTTCTTTAACTGTGCAAATGGATTTTTCAGTTACGAAAAGTTGCGGCAATACATTATCAGCGAATGTTGTATTAATAAAATTGATAATGGATTTTTCTTTTACTTGTACACCAACACCTTGGCAGCTATGAATTTGACTATCGGTCATATTAAGTAATGATTCTAAAGTCAATTGAACATTGGCGATTTTATGATAGGCAAATAATGTATTCGTAATTGTTCCTTCAGAAAACTCTCGCAGCATAAGGCCAGATTCCTTGCCGTGTTGAATTTGACAATTAGACAAATTCAATTGGCTCTTTTGAATCCATAGCTGAGGCAGTTGATGATGCTGTATGACTGTACTATTTAGTTCAATCATGGATTTTTCAGAAGCGAAAAGTCCATTTCCTTCACCATGCTCAATCGAACTACCATAATCAATGAACGTAGATTGATCTTGCACGATAATTTGCGTTCCACTATGGTGATGGATTTTCACGTTTTCAGTGTTTATTTTTGAATCAGATTTCAACCAAATAGCGTGTTGAGATTTTAATAACTCGCAATTTTTTAATATTGCCGTGGATTGATCTAATAATAAATGAGATTTTTCGTTGTTTTCGAAATAACAGTTTTCAAATTCTGCATAACTGTGATTAATAAGTACGACACCGACATCACTTGCACCACTAAAATGACATTTTTCAACAAATGCACGTCCATTATTTAAAGATAAAAGAACATTCGAGGCAGCACCGATAAATGTGCAGTTAGTTAATGTAATCGTACCTTCAACAAAAAGCTGGGTTGTTGGATGAATCGTTAAATTTTTAAATGTGACATGACTTGCTTTTGGTATGAAAATCACACCTTCTAAAAAGACGTGATCCATTACTTTTGCCGTAATTGTGACCTGTTTTTTAATCGTTATTGTTTCAACATATTTACCAGCTGCAAGTAAAATTTCATCATCATGCAACGCTTTTTGTAATGCGCGTTCTACTGTTTTGAATTTCGAAAAAACAGAGGTTGACACTTTAATTATCGCCATAAAACTCCTCCTAGCTGACTTGCTTTACCTACTATGTGCACGTAATTAACTAAACTTAATCATATTTATTCAAAATTTTTATAACTAAAATGATTTCGTGTACAAAACTACGCATTAATCAATATTATGTACGGGCAATGGAGAAAATAAGTATGAAAATACAGGAGAAAGAATAAAATGATTGCCAAGAGTAGGTTTAAAGAGGGAAGAGGAAGTGAATCCTAAAGTATTGGAATATATCAAAATTTTAATGGATTTTTTAATTATTATTTGAAAGGAGAGTAAAAGCGATGACAAAACAATTACAACTCATCCAACAAAAATTAAATGAACGTTTTTTTGATCGAGAGGAAGAAATTGAAGCGTTATTGACTGCTCTTCTATCAAAGCAACATTTATTGTTTATTGGCCCAGCCGGTACAGGGAAAAGCGTCCTTTCATCGATGCTAGGTGAAATTGTTGAGGGAAGCCATTATTTCCAACATTTATTAACGCCGTTTAGTACACCCGAGGAATTATTTGGGGTTTTATCGCTGAAAGATCTAGAACAAGGGGTATATAAACGAAATGTTACGAATATGTTGCCAGAAGCTCATTTTTCATTTATAGATGAAATTTTCAAAGCCAATTCCGCGATATTAAATTCTTTATTAACCTTAATCAATGAACGTGTTTACTATAATAACGGCGTTCCAATTCCTTCACCCCTTATGACAATCATTGGCTCTTCAAATGAATATATTGAAGAAGGGGAAGGCTTAGAGGCATTGTTTGATCGTTTTTTATTGCGATATGAAGTGAATTATATTCGAGAAGAAGATTCTTTTATTGCCATGTTAAAAGATCAATCGCCCATTGAAATCCCCAAAATGACGATGCAACAATTGTATGAATATCAAGAGAATGTCGCAAAGGTAAGGATTTCAGACACCATTTATAAAACGATTGCTAAAATCCGACAATCTTTACATGATGCAGGTATTCGACCATCTGATCGTCGCTTTAAACAATCGCTTGCCATTTTAAAAGCTAGAGCTTACTTAGCAGGACGAACGCAAGTACTTCGAGAGGACTTGAACATACTCGCAAATATTTTATGGGAAACAATTGATCAAAAAAATGCAACGCAGGAAATTATTAATGAAGCGGCCTTTGACACAGTAGATGCATTTATCCATCGCACTATATTGGAGTTTGAAATGATTTTATTAAATGCACAAAATACGATGTTAACGAAAACACCACTTACTCGAACAAAACTTAGTCAATTGCTGATGCAAGGGAAAACATTATTTTTAGAAGTACAAAATATGAATCGCAAAGTACCTAATCGTCCAGAATTACAAAGTTTAAAAACAGACATGCATAAACGCTTGCTACAAATGACATCAGATGTAATCGGATTTTAAAGATTCGGGATTCCTCAAAAGGAGTACCCGTTTTTTAAGTGAGGAGGGACATCAATGGAAAATAATATTGCCGTATTTTATAGTCGATCCGTTTTTCAAATTAAGTCATCAAGCCACAGTCGATTTAACGAGTTACTAAGAATGGCCAAAATCTTAAAAGACAGTTGTATCGAAGGTGAACTACTTCTTCCTGGATTTACGAATTTAATAGGAGATAGTTGGTATGCATTTTATGCACGCGAACCAAGTTTTAAGGAAGAAGCAACGCAACTGGATGGGATGCAATTTGATTTTTTAACGAACTTACTTAATAACGAGGAATATAGTCGTTGGCATCAGCTGACAAAAGGGGACGAATTATTAAGTGTATTAACTGCAATAGGGATGGCAGATCAGTTAAAAAAGTCCTTAGAAGATGCGAAAAAATCAGGTGTATTAAATGATGACCAGAATGCACATCGTTCCAAAGCATTTGCCGAAAAGCAGTTAGAGGAAATTAGAAAAAAACAGAAAGAACCTGCGCTAAGTCAAACAATGATAGACTCATTAAAAAGACAACAGCAGATTTATGAAGAAAGAAAAAAAAGTGCTATCCAACAACTAAAGGGAAATGAACAACAATCTCGGGAATATATTCAGCAATTAACGAATAAAATGATTGGTTCAATGATCGAAAACAATAAAGACAAAGTACGAAATACAAAAAAAGCAGTTATTACAGTTGGAACAATGGATGGCAAAAAGTTTGAGAATTTACCATTAAATGATCAATTTGAATTAGCCGAAATTCTAGGGGGACATAAAGAACTTAGAAAAATTGCAGATATGGTCGGTCGTTTTAAACGAATTGCGATGAAAAAGCAAAAAACGAAACACAAACAAACAATGGAAAGAAAAAATATTACGATAGGGCAAGAAGTTTCACGACTATTGCCAACAGAGCTCGCGAGCTATATTTTACCACATAGTAAGCTTGACTTTTTAAGAAGATATAGTGAACAACAGACGTTTATCTTTGATACGAAAGGGAAAGATAGAAAGGGTAAGGGTCCAATTATTATTTGTATGGATGAAAGTAGTTCAATGACATCGATGAAAGAACAAAGCAAAGCATTTTGTATTGCGCTGTTAATGATTGCAAAAAAGCAAAAACGGGATTTTGCAATTATTCCTTTTGCGTCTCAAGTAGGAGAATTGCAGATTTTTCGCAAGGGACAAGCGACTACACAAGAGCTTATTCAATTTAGTAATAGTTTTTTATCAGGTGGTACGAATTATGAACATCCGCTACGTGAATCGTTGAATATTTTAGTACAAAGTGAATTTAATGAAGCGGATGTGTTATTTGTAACAGATGGCTCCAGTTTTTTACCTTCAAAATTTATAGATGAATTTAATGAGACAAAAAAGAAAAAGCAATTTGAATGTACTGCGATTGTATTAACGAATCTATACAATGCGGTTGATTTGAATGTGGTGAATAAGTTTTCGGAGCGAGTAATAGAAGTTAATGAACTTTTTGAAGCAGACGAGGCATTTATTATTTAATTGAAGTTTCACTCTTAACAAAATGGTTCCTCCTAGTCAAAACGCCTATTGTCTCTTACAATGTCAATATGGAACGTATTTAGGAGGAATTTTTTTGTTACAGCAACATTACACTCAATTATTGAACACTACACAGGAACAACGCGCGGAATTTGTCAAAATGAATAATGTTATTTTTGAAGAGATGCTTACTCATTTAGGGAATGAATCAGCTGTTTTACGAGACCAACAAAACTATCGCTTATTTATACAATTGTTGTCAGAAAATGCGATTCCCGAAAATATACTGCATGTCTATGTAAAACAACTTGCATCCTATGAAGGGCTGCTTTATGAAATAGATCAACCTGAAGGCGCTTCCGTTTTCCAACGTTCGTATTCAGCTTTGTTTTTAGCAGCCATTGTAAATGCAGATCGACAATTACAAGTATTAACGGAACAAGAGCTCGAGCATATTGCCGAAAGGGCGATTTCTTTATTTAAAAAGGAGCAAGATTTACGTAGCTTTGTAAGCGAAACAGCTGGTTGGGCTCATAGCATTGCCAATACAGCCGATTTATTGACAGCGATTATTCAACATCCAAAGTATCCGGTTCGATTAACGGCTCAAATTTTACAAGCCATTCGATCGAACTTTTGGAAGGGCTATGTTTTTACGGATGATGAAGAGGAACGATTTTGTACTATCATTGAATCAATCTTAAATAAGGATATCGATGAAGAATTACTAATTGAATGGTTTGAACAGCTATTCGAGCAATTACAAATGGTTGCTTATGAACGTGGGTATGATGCTTTATGGTTTAAGGCGAGAACAAACCTATTAAATTTATCCAAAACATTATACTTCTTTTTAAAGTTTTCAAACCGTCATGATAAGTTGCGTGGAATTATGTCTATTTTTATTCAGAGATGGCTAAAATTGAATTAATATTCGTGTGAGAAGTTTTCGTAGAATAATGATTTTTGAATTGTACAACAATTTAATGCCCATTTCGCAACAAAATCACAGTAAGATTGAATGAAAATTAATATATTTTTTTATTTGTAAAATGCAGTAAGAGCAATACTTCACAGTAAAGTCTAATTTATAGATATTATTGTAGAATAAAATTGTATTTCCGATAGGTCATAAATAAAACTTATCGTAAAAGATAATAATAATGCAATTTACTTATGTATAATAATCAGCTATTATTAGATTTGGAGAAAAGAGCTTTAAACCTTTTCAATTATGAAAAAACTAGGGGGAACATAAAATGGCACAAAACTTACACAACAGCCGCGCTTCATTTGAAGTAAACGGTAAAACTTATAACTACTTCCGTTTAGCTGCAATTGAAGAAGCTGGTATCGCGAACGTATCACGCCTACCTTACTCAATTAAAGTATTATTAGAATCAGTATTACGTCAATATGACAACTATGTAATTAAAGAAGAGCACGTAAACGAATTAGCAAAATTCGGCTCTCACAACAAAGATGCGGAAGTACCATTCAAACCTTCACGCGTAGTATTACAAGATTTCACTGGTGTACCAGTAGTAGTTGACTTAGCTTCATTACGTTCTGCAATGAAAGAAATGGGTGGAGACCCAGCTAAAATCAACCCAGCTATCCCAGTTGACCTTGTTATTGACCACTCAGTACAAGTTGACAAATACGGTAACGCTGCTGCATTAAATGCAAACATGGACTTAGAATTTGAACGTAACGCTGAGCGTTATAACTTCTTAAAATGGGCTCAAACTTCTTATGATAACTTCCGCGCTGTACCACCAGCAACTGGTATCGTACACCAAGTTAACTTAGAATATTTAGCACCAATCGTACACGTTAACGAAAACGCTGACGGTACATTCGAAACATTCCCAGACTCAGTAGTAGGTACTGACTCACATACAACAATGATCAATGGTATCGGCGTTCTTGGTTGGGGCGTTGGTGGTATCGAAGCTGAAGCAGGTATGTTAGGTCAACCTTCTTACTTCCCAATTCCTGAAGTAATCGGTGTTAAATTAGTAGGCGAATTACCAAACGGTACTACAGCTACTGACTTAGCATTAAAAGTTACTCAAGTATTACGTGCTCGTGGTGTAGTAAACAAATTCGTTGAGTTCTTCGGACCAGGCGTACCAGCTTTACCACTTGCTGACCGTGCTACAATCTCTAACATGGCTCCAGAATACGGTGCTACTTGTGGTTTCTTCGCAGTTGACGAAGAATCAATTAAATACATGCGCTTAACAGGCCGTGATGAAGAACATATTGCTGTTGTAGAAAGCTACTTAAAAGCTAATGACATGTTCTTTGATGCTTCATTAGAACCTGTATACTCTGACGTTTTAGAAATCAACCTTGCTGATATCGAAGCAAACCTTTCTGGTCCTAAACGTCCACAAGATTTAATTCCTCTTTCTAACATGAAAACTCGTTTCCATGAAGTTGTAGTTGCGCCTCAAGGTACACAAGGTTTCGGTTTAACTGAAGAAGAATTTGCTAAAACTTCAACTGCTAAATTTGCAGAAGGTGATTTAGAAATCCCAACAGGTGCAATCGCAATCGCTGCAATTACATCTTGTACAAATACATCAAACCCATACGTTTTAATCGCTGCTGGTTTAGTTGCGAAAAAAGCGGTTGAAAAAGGTATTACACCTCCGAAATGGGTTAAAACTTCTTTAGCACCAGGTTCAAAAGTTGTAACTGGTTACTTAGAAGATGCTAATTTACAACAATACTTCGATGCAATCGGATTCAACACTGTTGGTTACGGTTGTACAACATGTATCGGTAACTCAGGTCCATTACTTCCTGAAATCGAAGAAGCAATCAAAGAAAAAGACTTATTCGTAACGTCTGTACTTTCTGGTAACCGTAACTTCGAAGGTCGTATTAGCCCATTAGTTAAAGCTAACTACTTAGCATCACCACCACTTGTTGTTGCTTACGCTTTAGCTGGTACAGTAGATATCGACTTACAAAATGATGCAATTTCAGTAGACAAAGATGGTAACGATGTATTCTTCGCTGACATCTGGCCTACAACTGAAGAAGTAAACGCAGTATTAAACAAAGTAGTAACTCGTGAATTATTCCAAAAAGAATATAAAACAGTATTCACTGCTAACGAAAAATGGAATGCTATCGAGACTTCAACTGAATCTCTTTACACATTCGATGACAAATCAACTTACATCCAAAACCCACCATTCTTCACTGGTCTTTCTAAAGAGCCAGAAGCTATCAAAACTTTAGCTGGAATGCGTGTAATGGCTAAGTTTGGTGACTCTATCACTACTGACCACATCTCTCCTGCAGGTGCAATCGGTAAAGATACACCAGCTGGTAAGTACTTAATCGAAAACGGCGTAGCTATCCGTGACTTCAACTCTTACGGTTCTCGTCGTGGTAACCACGAAGTAATGATGCGTGGTACATTCGCTAACATCCGTATCCGTAACCAAATCGCTCCAGGTACAGAAGGTGGTTTCACTACTTACTGGCCAACAGGCGAAGTTGAGTACATTTACGATGCATGTATGAAATATCAAGAAGCAGGCACTGGCTTAGTAGTATTAGCTGGTAACGACTACGGTATGGGTTCATCTCGTGACTGGGCTGCTAAAGGTACATTCTTACTAGGCGTTAAAACTGTAATCGCACAAAGCTATGAACGTATTCACCGTTCTAACCTTGTAATGATGGGTGTATTACCATTACAATTCATGGCTGGCGATTCAGCTGAAACTTTAGGATTAAAAGGTGACGAAACAATTGACGTTAACTTAACTGATAATGTTAAACCACGTGATATCCTAACTGTTACTGCAACTTCTCCAGAAGGTAAAGTAACTGAGTTCAAAGCGTTAGCTCGTTTCGACTCTGAAGTAGAAGTAGATTACTACCGTCACGGTGGTATCTTACAAATGGTATTACGTGCTAAAGCTGCACAATAATCCCTTTGCAAATTAGACGAAAGGTAAAGCCAATTTTGGCTTTACCTTTTTTCTTTCTTTGAACTATTTATTTACCGAAATAGACCCACTTGATTAGAGCGATTATAATCAAATGGGTCTATTTTTAATTTTTATAAAACTCTTAAATATTCTATTATAATAATTTTATGGAATTTTCTGATAAACTTGTGTATTATTAATTTGAAATACTATTAAAAATTTGGAGGTATATGGATTGAAAAAACGTAAATTGTATTCTACAGCAGCTCTATCAACAGTAACAGCCGTATTAGTGGGGGTTACAGGTGTAGCTGCAGAACAAACCGTATTTAACGATGTAAGTGAATCACACAAGTATGCGACTGCAATTAATGCAATGAGTGCCGCTGGAATTGTACACGGCTTCGATGATGGCACATTCAGACCAGATGCGAACGTAACACGTGGACAGGCAGCCAAAATGATTGCTGGTACGTTAAAGCTTGATTCAGCCAATGTAAAAAATCCAAATTTCAAAGATGTAGAAGAATCGAATCATTATTATCGTTATATTGCTGCATTAGTGGCAACTAATTTTATACGAGGATATGAAGATCATACATTCCGTAGTGAAAATCAAATTACACATGAACAATTAGCAACAATTTTATCGAATGTCTCAACTGTATACCCAATCGATACAGAAACAGTATTAACTGCGGCGAATGTAACGTTTAGTCCAGAAAAACAAGTAACTCGTGGGGAGTTAGTAAGTGTTTTAGCAACATTATTAACAAATGCTACACCACAACCTGAACCACAACCTGAACCACAACCTGAACCTGAACCTGAACCAGAAAATGATAACTATAAATTATCAATTATGCATGTAAACGATACACATGGACGTGTAGAAATGTTCCCGAAATTAATGACTGCTGTGAAAGAACAGCGTGAAAAAAAACCAGAATCATTATTATTACATGCTGGTGACGTCTTCAGTGGAACATTATATTCCAATGAATTTAAAGGACAAGCAGATTTACCATTCTTAAATGCCATGAAATTTGATGCTATGACTTTAGGAAATCATGAATTTGATTTAGGTTCTTCACCAGAAGGCCATAAAGCATTGGCAGACTTCATTAAAGCTACGCAATTCCCTGTATTAACAGCAAACGTAGATTTCTCTAAAGACACATTATTTACAGGATTATTTACAGACTTAATTTCTAGTGAGCCAGAAAACGGTAAAATTTATGCGGGAATGATCAAAGAAATCAACGGTGAAAAAGTAGGTATTTTTGGTTTAACAACAGCTGAAACGAAAGATATTGCATCTCCAGGCAGTGTAGCGTTTGAAAACTATATTGACGAAGCGAAAAAAGCAGTAAAAGCGTTTGAAGATAAAGGTGTAAACAAAGTTATCGCGCTAACACATATCGGCTATGATGACAATCCTGCATATGATAATGATTTGATTCTTGCAAAATCAGTAGCTGGAATTGATATTATCGTAGGTAGTCATTCACATACACAATTAGATGAACCATTTATTATCGATACAAACACAGTTGGCGAAAAGAAAGATGCAACATTAATAGTGCAAGCTTATCAAAATACAGATTATTTAGGTACGCTAAATGTAGAGTTTGATGAACAAGGTGTTGTAGTGAAGCATGACGGAAAACTACTAAAAGTAGCTGACTTTGCAGACGATGCAGAAGGCTTAAAATTATTAGCGCCATTTAAAGAAAAAGTAGCTGCCATTTCTACAGCTGAAATTGGCGTTACGTTAACAGAAGATTTAGTAGCTCCACGTTCTCAAGATGGTGGCCTAAGTGTCCGTAATAGCGAAACAGCTTTAGGTAACATCATTACAGATGGAATGTTAGCTAAAGCTAAAAAATCTACAGCGAAAAAAGTGGTAATGGCCTTCCAAAACGGCGGTGGTATTCGTGAGAAAATTCCAGCAGGGAATGTAACGACTGGACAAATTATTACGGTATTACCATTCGGAAATACATTAGCAATTATGGATGTAACGGGTGCGGAACTAAAAGCGACGTTTGAGCACTCAGTAAAGGATGCTCCAAAAGAAAACGGTGGGTTCTTACACATTTCTGGTGCTAAAGTAGAGTATGATTCATCGAAAGAAGCGGGTTCACGTATCGTATCATTAAAATACTATGATGAAGCAACAAAAGCTTATGTAGATGTAAAAGATGATGAAAAGTACACAGTTGCTACTAATGCGTTTACAGCTAAAGGTGGCGATGGTTTTAGTGCATTAGGAAAAGCGTATGAAGAAGGTCGTGTAACAGATTTAGGTCTTTCAGATTGGGAAAACTTAAAAGAACAACTATTATCATTAAAAGAAATTAATTACCAGCCTGAAGGAAGAATTATTGATAAAGCGATTGTAAATACAAAATAAATTAGAAAAATCATTGGATGAGTTAGTCTATCCAATGATTTTTTTGTAAAATTTTTTTTAGGAATTGTTATTAGTAAAATATGATTAGCTTTATTGCTAAATACTAATCTAATAGAAATATATCAAGTAATAGTAAGAAAATTGTTATTTAACAATTATATTATATAATGCAAAGTATATTTTTATGAACTAAATTCACGTACTAAACAGAAAATATTTGCATTTTGTAGTAGAAAAATGTAAAAACTTAGAATATATTTAATTATATACGAATTGAATAACGATTCATTCGTATAGGGAGTTTGTAACTACAAAGGGGGGGTTGTATGGGGTCTTTTCAATTGTTTGGCAAAGAGCTGAAATCGCTCAAAAATCGTAAGGGATTACTATTTGCACTTATTGGCGTTATGTTAATTCCGATCGTATATGTAGCTGTTTTGTTATCTGCTACATGGGGACCTTACGACAATTTAGACAATTTGCCTGTTGCTGTTGTCAATAAGGATGCTGGTGGTGTTTCAAGCGGACAACCAATCAACGTTGGGAACGATTTAGTTGATACGCTAAAAGAAAGTAAAACATTAGGTTGGGAATTTGTTAGTGAAGAGGAAGCTTTAAAGGGGCTGGATAATCAAAAATACTATATGGTAGTTGAAATTCCAGAAGATTTCTCTCAAAAAGTGACAACAGTTTTAGATGCTAACCCGCAAGTACCAGAACTTCGTTACATCCAAAATGAAGGGTTAAACTACATGGGATCGCAAGTAACGAACAGTGCTGTAGAGCGAATTCGTGAACAATTAGGGGATAAAATTACTGCAACGTATGCACGTACAGTATTCTCGAAATTCACGGATATTGAAACAGGCTTTACCACTGGTGCGGATGGATCGCAACAAATTAACGAAGGTACTGCTCAATTAGCAGAGGGTACAAATACGTTATTAACATCACTAACTGAAAAATCAGCTGACATAAATAAATTAGCTGATGGCGCAAAAACGGCCGATGCAGGAGCAGGCGAATTATTAGCTGCGATTACTGGCGGTACAGGTGATATTAATAAGCTAGCGAACGGATCACAGCAAGTAGCTGCAGGAGCAGGAAGTTTGAAATCTGGATCGCAGCAGGTATTAACTGGCTTACAAAGCTTACAAGGTGGCTCCAATCAAGTTTACACGGGGTTACAACAATTACAGCCAGGTTCTGAAAGCTTATTAACAGGCTTACAGCAATTGCAAGCGGGAGCTAACCAATTATATGCGGGTGTTGCTCTAGGTGATGGTACGGCTTCAAATCCAGGCTTAGCAAATGGTTTAAATCAACTTGCAACAGTCTTACAATCAAAACAAGGTGATATTGAACAATTAGCTGCTGGTGCACAATTATTAAAAGGACTGGCTAGTGCGCCTGGATTAGAAACATATAGTGCAAACTTACAAGCGCTAAGTACAGGATTATCAGAATTAGGGGTAATTTACCCGATTGCTGTACAAAGTGCAAACGCGTTAAATAATGGGGCACAGCAAATTGCACAATCTATGCCTGCATTAACAACTGGTTTAGATCAAGCTGTTGTTGGTCAAAAAACAATTGTATCTGGCGTGAACGCGTTAGTTGGCGGTCAAGGTCAAGCAGTTGCTGGGATCAATCAACTAGTATCAGGTCAAAAGGCAGTAGTAGCTGGAGCTAGTCAGCTTGAGAGTGGTGCTTCACAAGTTGCAGGTGGTAATAAATCGTTAACAGGCTCATGGGGCAAACTAGGCGCAGGTGTAACGAGCTTAAAAACAGGCTTAGAACAAATTAGCGTTGGAAATGAAACAGTTGCAACTGGCTGGCAAACGATGACTGAAGGAGTAACATCTCTAAACGACGGTGCTAATCGTTTACAAGCAGGTAGTACGGAGTTAACAACAGGTTTAGCAGGTGGTGCGGAGCAAGTTGCAGCAATTCGAATTACAGATGATAACATTGCGATGTTCTCTTCACCCGTTGTTTTAGCAGGTGAGAAAGTGAACAAATATGAATATTATCGTGATTCTACAGCACCTTACATTTTATCATTAGCCTTATTTGTAGGGATGTTAATATTGTCATTCTTCGTTGAGTTCAAAAAACCAGCTGTACTTCCTAAATCAGCAATGAGTTGGTATGTGAGTAAATGGTTGCAGTTAGCATTATTTGCTACAGTACAAGCGTTATTAGTATCAATCTTCACATTAGTTGTATTACAGCTAAGTGTTCAAAATGTAATGATGTTTATCTTATTCGCTATTTTAGTAAGCATCACATTTATGTCGATTGTATTCTTCTTAGTATCAGCAGCAGGAAATGTTGGACGTTTTATTGGTTTAGTATTAGTTGTAGCCCAATTATCAATTACAGGCTCCAACTTACCGATTCCAATGTTACCAGAAAATTTACGTTCATTAAGTTCATTACTACCGTTTACGTATTCAAATTCTGGTTTCAAATCTGCCATTTCTTTAGGCGATCTTTCGTTGTTATCTGCGAATTCAGGAGTATTAGCAATCTTCTTAATCGGTGCATCTATCTTAGCCTTTGTAGCCTTTGTCTTAGGATACAAATCGTTAACAACAAAGTACAAACCAGAAGTACAACCAACAGTATAAAGGGAAACTTCAATCAGTGGGGTTCGACATGGATTGTTAGTTGAACCAGAACTATTGTGGCATAAAAATGGGACATCCAACTCAAAATGAGTGGGATTGTCCCATTTTTTGGTCTAATCACTATAAGTTGGGGATGACATAACTTTAGAATTCAAAGTGATTGCTTTTTAATCTAGTCCGTTCTGCTACGCTACGGGGGACGCTTTCCTGGGGGCGTGGCTCCATCTAACTTGTTACTTGCCTCTACGGCGGCAAGCAACAAGTGGATATTCCGCGCACGCTTAATCCCCCAAGGAGTCGCCCCCTGCGCTTAGCGTCACTCATTTTAGAAAAAATTTTTTCTATTAAGGTGTTTTAGATAAGTCTTATTCGATAAGTATCTTTTAAAAAAGTTAAAATAGTTCGTACTACGTGGCCCCATAATGCTGTCAGGTAGTAGCCCGCCAATAGCTAGACAAAACGAATACAAATAAAAATCAACCCCATGTTACGGTGATGAACCCTAAAAATTTGTTTAAGTAAATGCCTTTTTCAAAGCCATCAGGCAATAGAAAAAAGGCGCCATTAAGACGCCTTTTAACTAAAACTCAATATATGCAACCATGCCTTCGTCGTCATGAATATCAAGTGAAATTCGTGCTGACATTGAATCGCGGCCAAGCTGTTCATCAATGTATAAACGAATGGCTGTTATGAAATTTACTGAATTGTAAACTTCTAATTGACCATTATAAAACGCCTCTGCTGAATAACCAGCAACATCATCATACATTAACTCTACTTCAATATCTTGCGGTTCTACGTTTTTGAATTTTGCATGGAATAAACAAACAGAATTGATCAAATCTTGTTCGAATAATGTTAGTTTTTCCACGTTTCTGTTACCTCTTTATCTTTTTTACGTTTAATAAGTTGATAAATCTTCACTAAGAACATGACGATTGCAGCGATTGCAATCACATTAATGAATAAGCCTAAAATATTTCCAAGCATACCCATACCACCGAAAAGACTACCGAATAGTAATCCAGCTAAGCCACCAAGCATTAAGCCTTTCATTAAGCCGCCTTTATTTGATTTCGCTGTATTTGTTGTGTCTTTCTTTGTAGTTGCCCCGTTATTTTGCTTTGCAGAGTTTGTAGCATCATTATTTTTCTTTTGAATGTTAGTACTGTTGTTATTGTTTGTGTTGAAACTTTTCTTACCTGATTTGTAGCCTTTTGCTTCTGCTGATTGTGGATCGTCAGCAAATAGTAATGTTGTACCTACACTTGAAAAGATAAGTGTGAATGCTAATAAGACCGCTGATAATTTTTTCATGTTTTTCCTCCAATATATCTATTTCTCACTTTCTAAGTATAACAAAAATCAATATCGATATAAAACAAAAACTCTGAAAGCGCTTTTATCGTCATTGTATTCTTATTCATGACATGACTTTGTTAGATTTAATTAAAATCATTGTACAAAACGAAATGAAAATGTATGATGATTAATAAAATTTATACTCTATTCAGAATTCGCGCTTAATTTTGAAAATTAAGCAAAATATAGAGTGATGTAGGGGGATATTAATGTGAATAAAATTAGAATTGGTATTGTTGGTTATGGAAATTTAGGGCGCGGTGTAGAAGCGGCCATTCGTCAAAATGAGGACATGGAATTGGTAGCTATATTTACCCGTCGTAATCCATCGACTGTATCGATTAAAACAGAGAATGTACCTGTTTATTTAGTAGCAGATGCACAAAAGTATAAAGAACAAATTGATGTCATGATTTTATGCGGTGGTTCGGCAACTGACTTACCTGATCAAGTTCCGCAATTTGCTCAGTGGTTCAATACGGTTGATAGTTTTGATACACATGCGAAAATTCCTGCATTCTTTGATACAGTGGATGCGGTTGCTCAAGAAAGTGACACTGTTTCAATTATTTCTGTTGGATGGGATCCAGGATTATTTTCATTAAATCGTTTGCTAGGTGAAGCCGTTTTACCAGTAGGCAATACATATACATTTTGGGGAGATGGCTTAAGCCAAGGCCATTCGGATGCGGTTCGTCGAATTGATGGCGTGAAAAATGCGGTGCAATACACACTTCCTATAAAAGAAGCGGTTGATCGCGTACGTGACGGAGAAAATCCAGAACTCACAACACGCGAAAAACATGCGCGTGAATGTTTTGTTGTATTAAATGAAGGGGCAGATGCTACTCGCATTGAAAAAGAGATAAAAGAGATGCCCAACTACTTCGCGGATTACGATACAACGGTTAATTTCATTTCAGAGACAGCATTCATGCAAAATCATCAAGGTATGCCCCATGGAGGATTTGTCATTCGTTCTGGTGAATCTGGTGTAGGTGATAAACAAATTTTAGAGTTCTCATTGAAATTAGATTCCAATCCAATGTTTACTTCAAGTGTTCTAGTGGCTTATGCTCGCGCGGCGCATAAATTACATGCAAAAGGGGAAAAAGGTGCAAAGACGGTGTTTGACATTCCGCTTGGTATCCTGTCACCAAAATCACCAGCGGATTTACGTAAAGGATTACTATAAATTGTAAATTGGAACGGCGTCTATTCGTTAGATGTCGTTCTTTTTTTGCGTAAAAAAGTAGTAAGAGGCAAATTTAAGAGCTTTTTTACTAGAAAGTCTTTTCTTCTAGCGATTTGGTAAGTATGATAGAATAGGCTATTTAACTTTAGAAAGGATGTTTTTTTGTGCAAGATAAGCGTTTTAAAATCGCACATAAGGAAGCACTTATTGGTGTCGGCCTTGTTATTTTAAATTTTGCTATTTGGTACGGCTTTGCATATGGTCTTGGTTCGGGTGATCCAACAGCGTATAAATATGTGTTCGGTTTCCCAGCTTGGTTTTTCTATAGCTGTATAGCAGGTACGATTTTTATGATTATTTGTATTTGGCTAGCGATGAAGCTTTTCTTCAAAGATATTTCACTTGAAGAGGAGGAGAATGACAAATGATTCATTGGTCGGTAATTATTCCGCTAATTTTCTTTTTAATTATTATTTTCGGTATTGGCATTTGGGCAAACCGAAAAGTTCGTTCGTCGAATTCATTTTTACAAGAATACTTTTTAGGCGGACGTGAGATGGGCGGCTTTATACTTGCGATGACGATGATGGCTACATATGGTAGTGCTTCAAGCTTTATCGGTGGGCCAGGGGTTGCTTATAATACAGGACTTGGTTGGGTGCTTTTAGCGATGGCACAGCTTCCGGCAGGTTATTTTGTATTAATGGTGTTAGGGAAGAAATTTGCGATAGTTGCACGTAGAATAGAAGCGATTACATTAATCGATTTTTTAAAGAAACGCTATGAAAGTAACACGATTATAATTCTTTCAGTGATTAGTATTATCATCTTTTTATTTGCATCGATGACGGCGCAATGGGTTGGTGGCGCGCGACTGATTGAGTCATTAACAGGATTAACTTATACAAACGCGTTATTGATTTTTGCGGTTGTTGTATTAATTTATGTCATTATCGGCGGTTTCCGTGCAGTAGCATTAACAGATGCACTGCAAGGTTCGATTATGATCATCGGTACCGTTATATTATTAATTGCCACTGTAATTGCGGGTGGCGGTGTGGATAACATTATGCAAAGTTTAGTTGCTGAAAATCCGAATTTGATTTCGCCATATGGTGCAACTGAAAACTTAACGCCACTTTATGTATCAACATTTTGGATTTTAATTGGTTTAGGGGTAATCGGGTTACCTCAAATCGCAGTACGTGCTATGAGTTATAAAGATTCGAAAAGCTTACACCGTGCGATTATTATCGGTACAATAGGTATTGGAACAATTATGTTCGGTATGCATTTAATTGGTGTATTTGCTCGACCAGTAATGCCAGGTATTGAAATTGGTGATAAAGTAATGCCGATGCTCACACTGGATGTTCTACCACCTGTTTTAGCGGGCATTGTACTAGCTGCTCCAATGGCAGCGATTATGTCAACAGTAAATGCATTACTCATTTTAGTTAGTTCGACTGTAGTAAAAGATATTTATTTAAACTTTATCAATCCAAAAGCAAGTGATGCGCAAATAAAAAAACGTAGCTTTTGGGTAACAACAATTATTGGGATTGCGGTTGTATTATTTGCACTAAATCCACCTGAATTATTAATTATGCTGAACTTATTTGCTTTTGGCGGTTTAGAATCTGCCTTTTTATGGAGTGTCGTATTTGGCCTTTATTGGAAGAAGGCCAATAAATATGGTTCGGTTGCATCGATGATTGTTGGGCTCGTATTGTATGTTTATATTTATAAATATCATGAAAATATTTTTGGAATGCATTCTGTAACTATTCCAATTATTGCCTCATTCTTTGTCTTTATCATTGTGAGCTTAATCGCACAAAAGATGAAAAAAATTGAAGATTTCCATTTTTAAAATAATAACCGAAGCACACTTTGGATTAAGTGCTTCGGTTTATTTGACGTCCGACAGTTATTATTGTAAACTAGGTTACATAAAGTAACTTAAATAAGGATTATGGTGATAAATATGAAGGATATAATGAAAATATTAAAAGATAAATTGCAACTTGTCGAAAAAAACGACTTACAAAATTTGGCGCTTGTTGGGCCAGTGAAATTACCGATTAGACAAGGAGAATTTGAAGCGAATTTCAAATGGTACTCTTGGTTATCGGTGGATAAAGGCGAAACAAAAGAAGAAGTTGTGGCGTCATTACACAACATGAACTTAGCATTTGGACAACAATCTTCTGTTTTAGTATATGGTGATTTTGAAAATCGTGATGATGCGTTAATTCGTATGCACAGTATTTGTCATACGGGTGATATTTTTGGTTCTCAGCGCTGTGACTGTGGCTTCCAATTACATGAATCGATGAAAATGATTGTCGAGCATGGCTGTGGGGCAATTTTCTATTTAGCAGATCATGAAGGAAGAGGCATTGGTTTATTTTCGAAATCATTAGCTTATCTATTACAAGAAGATGAATATGATACAGTACAGGCAAACCATGCGCTAGGCTTTGAAGATGATACACGTTCATATGAAGATGCGATTAAAATTTTAGAAGCACTTCGTTCAAAACCTGTCACGCTTATTACAAATAATCCGAAAAAATTAGCTGCGTTAAAATCACATGGCATGCTTTTGGATGGTCATGTTCCTTTATGGGGTGGCTTAACGGAAACGAATGCTCATTATTTGCAAACAAAAGTGCAAAAATCGGGGCATCTTGGAGATGTCGAAAAGTTAAACGTATAAGGAGCAATTGTGATGAAGTCTGATAATGAATATATGAAATTAGCACTAGAATTAGCAGCAAGCGCAAAAGGAAATACAAATCCGAATCCATTAGTTGGTGCAGTTATTGTCAAAGACGGTGTCATCGTGGGTACGGGCTTACATCGTAAAGCAGGTGAACCACATGCGGAAGTCCATGCTTTTCGTATGGCAGGTGAGCATGCAAAAGGCGCAACGCTCTATGTAACGCTTGAACCCTGTTCGCATTATGGGAAAACACCTCCTTGTGCAAATCTTGTTAAGGAATCCGAAGTGGCGCGAGTTGTTGTAGCCATGCAAGATCCAAATCCAGCAGTAGCAGGTCGTGGTATCAAATTACTACGAGATGCGGGGATTGAAGTGAAAGTAGGCGTTTTAGAAGCAGAGGCACAAAAATTAAATGAACGTTTTATTCATAATATGTTAACTGAACGTCCGTTTGTTGTTTCAAAATTTGCGATGACGTTGGATGGTAAAATTGCGGCTCATAATGGTCATTCGCAGTGGATTACTTCGGAAAAAGCGCGTGCAAATGTGCATCAGCTACGCCATGAAGTAGATGGTATTTTAGTTGGCGTAAATACGGTGCTTCATGATAATCCTAAATTAACAACTCGACTTCCTGAAGGTAATGGGCGTAATCCAATACGTGTTGTTTTGGATAGCTCGTTACGTACGCCACTCGATGCGCATATTTCGAATACATCTGAAGCTCGCACGGTCATAGTGACGTCACTACTGGCAGATGAACAAAAGGCAATTTCGTTAGAAAAACAAGGTGTCATCATTATACGTGTGCCCTTAAATGAACAAGGAACCCTTAATATTGAAGAGACTTTAAAAGCACTTTACAAAGTTGGAATTACACACTTATTAGTAGAAGGTGGCGGTGCGGTCAATGCAGCCTTTTTAAGAAGTGGCTTTATTGATCAATACATCGTATATGTCGCACCGAAAGTGTTAGGTGGGGCCAATTCAATTACACCGTTTACAGGGTGCGATGTAGATTCTATTGATTTAGCTGCACAGTTAGTATTTGACGAAGTACTTCAAATTGGGGAAGATATACGAATCACAGCCTATCCTAAAAAGGTGAGAAACAATGAATAAAAAAGTAGATGTTTGTATTGTAGGTGGCGGTCCAGGGGGAGCCTTACTTGCCAATTTATTAGCTAAGAAAAATATTTCTGTATTATTAATTGAACGTACAAATGAATTTGCGAAAACATTTCGCGGGGAACATTTAAATGAAGAAGGCGAACGTATCCTAAGAGAGCATGGCCTATTTGAAAGAATTGAACAGTTAGGCTTATTACGAATGGAAACATTGGAATACTGGCAAAATGGGGAATGCGTGAAAACAATCTTACCTGATGAACATGTAGGTCATTTAGGCATTCATGTACCACAAGCACATTTACTTGAAGCCATAATTGAACAGGCGAAAACGTACCCAATGTTCGACTATATGCTAAATACTTCCGTCAAAGAGTTGATTCATAATGACCAAGGGCACTATACTGCGCTGCGTGCCGTTCAAAATGGGGAAGAGCTGCTTATTGAAAGTCAATTAATTATTGGCGCGGATGGTCGTCATTCGAGTGTTCGTAAGCTTGCCAATTTAGACACTACGGTGCGCAGTCATGGCTACGATTTATTATGGGCACGAATTCCACAACCAGCTGGCTGGACACCCTCTATTAAAATGGCGCTCGTAGACAATATGCAAATTTCTTTATTTACTCAATCTAAAGGCTATGTACAAATTGGTTGGAATATTGAAAAGGGAACTTACCCTACTTTACGTAAGCAACCATTCACACCATTCATTGAAAAACTTTGCGTAGCCTTTCCTCAGCTTGCTCCGTCTATAAATGAACATATTCAGTCATGGAAGGATTTTGTGTTGCTTGATGTGTTTAGTAGCACGAGTGAACAGTGGGAGAAAGATGGCGTTATTTTAATTGGAGATGCCGTGCATACGATGACACCAACAGGGGCATTTGGTCTTAATAGCGCATTAATGGATGCCCATATTTTGGCACAACACCTAATGCAAGAAGAGGCATTTGACTTTGTGAGTTGTGCAACCAAACGGAAAAAAGATATTGCTAAAATACAAGCAATGCAAATAGAAAAGGAACAAAAGTTTAGTGAAGCTTTTGTCGTATTCA
This sequence comes from Lysinibacillus sp. 2017, assembly GCF_003073375.1. Classification (NCBI taxonomy): domain Bacteria; kingdom Bacillati; phylum Bacillota; class Bacilli; order Caryophanales; family Bacillaceae; genus Lysinibacillus; species Lysinibacillus sp. 2017. Next base: position 1,924,503 of record NZ_CP029002.1, on the reverse strand, counting down.
ACTAGGAGAGTAACATGAAAATTGGATTTGACATTGATGATACGCTAATCGATTTACGTCGTCATGCGTTTCATTTATATAATAAAAAATTACAAAAAAATATTGGAATTGATATTTTTGAAACCATTCCAACCGTTGAAATTCATGAACCATTTGGCTTAACAGCTGAACAAGGTGGTCAAATGTGGAAAGAATCAATGGAGGAAATATACTTTACGGATTGTCCGAGCTTTGAAGGTGCAAAAGAAATGCTTCATATGCTCGCACAAGAAGGACATGAAATATATTATATTACATCTCGTCCAAAGCACTATTGCGCAAAAACACGTGAATGGGTGAAAGCTCAAGGCTTCCCTGTAGTAGATGAACGTTTTTATTGTGGTATGAAGGACAATGAGAAAATCAATATTATTAAAAAGCTAAATTTGGATGTGTATGTGGATGATAAGCCAACAGTGTTAAATACATTAGAAGGTACATCAACAAAATCTATCGTCAAAGATCACTCATACAATCAACATGTAGATTTTCCACGCCTTATTAATTGGCATGAATTTAAAGAGTTCTTGAAATAATGGCACTATTTTTCCTGTCAACACGCAAAATGTATGGTATTGTTAAGAAAAGTACTATTTACGTGTTGGAGGAAGACAATGACAAATCAATATGAAGCAAGTATTCATTATAACGGGATTATATTATTGACGGCCTATTTACAGCGTCAATTTGTATATGAAACGATTGAAGTTCGCTTAAACGGGGCAAATGATGAGAAACTCAAAAAAGTAAAAGACATGATGGATCATACATATTCGATGTTAAAGCTATTTGAAGAAACGAAAAGTTTAATGGATGGTCAAAAAAGTAAACTACTTACATTTGCAGATGAAATGACCTTTATGATGCATAATTATATTAAGGATGAGCCTACTTATAATGAACGCTTAGCAGTTGTAGGTTCGACCCTTTATGCAGAGCAAATGATGAATAATGGGATTATCCAGCTTTGTCATGTGTTCAATCAAGAAGTGAAAAAAGATTATACAGAGCGCGTGAAGTTTTATGCGGATCGTACGAAGGCTATTGATATAATCGTTCATATGCTGTCTGAAGGCAAAGAAGTCGAACAAGCCATGTTAGATCAAATCGACAAATGGTATGAAGGCATTGCCAAGCAAAAGACAAATATTATGCAGGATATTAAAAAGGTCAATGAAATGCTAAATTATAAGCAAAAATAACAAAAAGCATGAAATTCAGGCGTTTCTGAGTTTCATGCTTTTTTTCGTTCTATCATTTATAACGATAAAAAAGGCTAAAACATGCAATTTGCACGTTTTAGCCTAACTGTTAATTAACGTTCGAAAAATACTTTTTCGATGTTATATTTTGCTTTGAATGCGTTAATTGCATATGTTTCGTAAATTTCACGTTCCATAGGGTCTTCAACTTCATATACTTCAATTTTGTGAATTTCATCACGGTGGTTTTTCATTGGAGATACAGTATCTTCAAAGTGTTTTTTAATACGTTGGCGAATTTTACGTGCTTTACCTACGAATAAAAGTTCGTTTTTTTCGTTGTAAAAGAAGAAAATTCCACCGTTATCACGAGTGATTTTATGGAAATCGATGAAACCGAAGTACGGTTTAATCTCAACTTCACCTAATTTAAGCACTTGTTCACGTTGACGAATTACTAAGTCTGGTTTTGGCATTTCGATGCTAATCATTTGTTCACGTCCCTAATTCATTATAAAGGTTAATTTTACACGAAAACTAGAGAAATTACCATAATTATTAATGAAAAGGTAAAAGTTCTTTTAATTCAACAACAATTAGAGATGAATATCGACTTCATTAGTTCAACAATTTGCATATTATCCGACACTAAGTGTTTGATTTACAAATTAAACCTCCGAACAAAATATTTCTAACTCATGCATAACTGCCTCCCAATTAATAAGAACTACAAAACGAGAAAGCAATAGTCAACTTTTTAAGTCTGATTTCAAGAAGTAATTTTAGAAACAGATGAATTCATGCTCTGTTTACCGATAGAATGTTGAATTTATGAATTACCTCTTTCTTTTTCTTAGTAATTTGATTACTGTATTTTTATTGTTGAAAAAGAGAGAGAAGGAATTATCATGAAAAAATATAAAGGTGAGCTTTTAATGCTCATTACGGCTTTAATGTGGGGAAGCGGATTTGTTGGAATGGCAGCGGGTCTTGAACATTGGACGGTATTTCAGCTAATGGCAGGACGCTTTTTAGCTGCATCCATTATATTAAGTATCATCTTTTATAAGAAACTAAAACTCATTTCCAAATCTGTGTTATGGAAAGGGGCCGTCCTTGGTACGATATTATTTACGGCATTTGCCTTACAAACGATGGGACTTGAATATACAACACCATCGAAAAATGCCTTTCTTACAGCGATAAATGTCATTATTGTTCCAATCATTGCTTATGTTATTTATAAACGAAGAATTGATCGTTTTGAATTTATTGCCGCTGGTGTTGCGATTATTGGAATCGGATTTTTATCGTTGCAAGATTCATTAACGATTAATGTTGGCGATATACTCTCTATAATTTGTGCGGTTGGGTTTGCATTTGATATTTTTTACACGAATGTTTTTGTGAAAACAGAAGATGCGCTTGCACTAACTATTGTTCAATTTTATACGGCAACCATTTTAAGTGTAATTGCCGTTTTAATTTTAGATCAGGTGCCAACAACGTATTCGACTGAAGGCATCGCAATTATTATTTATTTAGCAATTTTTTGTACAGCAATTGCTTATGTATGTCAAAATATTGGGATGCAATATGCAAACCCTACAAAATCCGCGATTATTTTATCAATGGAATCATTATTTGGTACAATATTCTCCGTCCTATTATTAAATGAAATTTTAACAGAACGTATGATTTTAGGTTGTATTTTAATCTTCCTTGCCATTATTTTCGCAGAAGTGAAGCCGACATTCAAACGTAAAAAATCCTATATTTAAAAACGCAATGCCATTTTGATTAAACTAGTAATCGAAATGGCATTTGTTGTGTTTAATAATGGCATTAGAAGGTAAAACATTAAGGGTAGGGAGGATTGATATAAATGCTAAATTATACTCGAAAAGGTTCAGGCGATGTTTTAGTATTGATTCATGGTTTATTAGGGAGTATTTCTATTTTCGATAAAATTATTGACCCATTAACGGATCGTTTTGATGTCATCGCGTTTGATCTACCTGGTCACGGAAAAAGTGATATAGAGAATGAGGATATTGATTACACAATGTATCGATATGCAGAGGAAATTGTGGATGTATTAGTAGCAGAAAAAGTGGATAAATCGTACTGGGTGGGTCATTCAATGGGTGGTTATATTACACTTGCCGCAATTGAAAAGCAATATACGCAAATTGAAAAGGCCATATTACTCTATTCTTCAGATGCACCAGATAGTGCAGAAGCAATCGAAAAACGGACGAAACAACAACAGGAAATTTTAGAATCCGGGGTCGGTTCGTTTGTGGATGGCATTATTCATAATTTTTTAGCGCCAAATGCGAAAACGGAAGATATTTTATTTGCAAAAGAAGTTGCTTATGATGGGAAGGAACAAGGCTTAGTTGCAGCGCTAGGAGCAATGAAATCACGCCCTGATCAACGTGATTTAGTTGATAAAACGTCAACGCCGATTTTAATAATAGAAGGTGAACAAGACAATGTCGTTACACCAATTGAAACATCAAATCCTCAAGTGAATAAGGTGAAAACTAATACTGGTCACTTAGGAATGGTAGAGGATCCACAAAATGTATTAAAGGAAATGTTGAATTTTTTAGAAAAGTAATGGTTATCTCTATTTGCTCAGCGCACTACTTTCTCCATAGCCAAAACATTTAAAGAAAGTAGTGCGCTTTTTTAGAAAATTAGTATCGGATTTTCTTTTTTATTAAATAACGATACCAATTGAATTTATCATTGTGACTTAAATTAGCTAACAGTCCCATTATGATGGCAGTACGTGGCTTAATGGTTAGTAATTCTTCAATTAGTAAAGACAATGATTCTTTTTCTAATGAGTTTATGGCATCTTCTTGAAGTGATGCTAGCTGTTGTGCAATCTGGTCGAATGGTACATCTAGATTGTTCGTTTGCTTTTCCGCTGGTTGTTCGATAAAAATCAGCTCACTTTGTGTAGCAAGCAATGTAGTTTTCTCAACTAAAGTAGCAGAGAGCTTTGTAAAATCTACTGGCTGCTTTCGTTCACAAATCCATTGTAAATAAGCTTGCACCATACCATTAATAACCGTCACTAAATCAAACTGTTTTCCTTTGATTTGATCACCAAATACTTCAAATAAAAGATTCGCTAAGTTTTCATTTGATATTGTCACATAATATTGTATTTTTTTAATTAGTTCTTCATTGATGGCAGAAATTTTATCTCGCATTAAAATTTCAGCAAAAGAAGTATATTCCGTTAAGATTGTAAAGGTTTGAACAAAGTAAACGAATAGCTTTTCATGAGGATTTTTTGTTTCATTGACTACTTGGTCAACGTGGATAATCACATTATTTATAAAATGCTCAATAATCGATGTTACGAGTTCATCCTTTGATTTAAAAGATAAATAGAAGGCACCCTTTGAAATCCCACAGTGCTCTGTGATTTGTTGGACAGAGGTTGCTTCAATACCACGTTCTGTAAATAATTGAAGTGCTGAATCGATAATTAATTGCTTTTTTGTCATAATATTTACATACCCCTTTAAATTGACAGTTGACTGAGTAGTCATTATTATAGAATGGTGGTTATAGTTAGTCAAGAAAGGTAAGGTGGAACCGTGAAAGGCTTAGTAAATTTCGTATTAAAAAATAAGCTGGCAGTATGGTTGTTAACAATCATTATTGTTTTTTCTGGTATTTATTCATCTACGCGAATGAAAATGGAATCGATTCCCGATATATCAATTCCTTATTTAATCGTGATGGGTGTATATCCTGGAGCAACACCAGAACAAGTTATGAACGAACTTTCAATACCATATGAAAAAACAATTGAAAGTTTAGAAGACGTGAAGGCAGTATATTCAACTTCTTCGTCAAATGTATCGCAAGTACAAGTAGAATATGAATACGGCGTAGATATGGATGAAAAGAAACGCCAATTAGAGTCAGTTCTAGATAATATTGAGATTCCTAAAGGTGCTCAAGAGCCGTCAATTATGGCGATTAGTCTGAACATGATGCCAGTTATTGCGTTATCTGTAAGTAGCTCAGATGAAGATATCATTGAGTTAACTTCGACAGTAGAAGATATTTTACTACCGAAGTTAAATAAAATCGATGGTGTAGCCTCGGCAACGGTAACAGGTCAACATATTGAGGAAGTCTCATTTAAGTATAATGAAGCGAAATTAGAAGAATTAGGATTAACTGAAGATTCAGTGAAGCAAATGGTTCAAGCAAGTGACTTAGCCATTTCTTTAGGATTATTTAAGTTTAAAGAGGGAGAACAAGCTGTCTCAATAGATGGTAAGTTTAAAACAGTAGATGATTTAAAAGAAATGCTAATCCCTGTTACACCATCTGAGGAAAATCCAAGTCCGTTTGTGAAATTAAGTGATATTGCAGACATTAAAACTGTAGGTAAAGTTCAATCTATTTCTCGTACAAACGGTGCAGATGCCATTTCAATCCAAGTAGTGAAAGGCCAAGATGCCAATACTGTAACGGTTGTAAATGCAGTTAAAGAATTAATTGAAGATGAACAGAAAAGAATTGATGGACTTCAAATTGATATTTCTTTAGACCAAGGAGAACCGATTGAAGAATCAGTATTCACAATGGTTGAAAAAGCTGTATTTGGTGGTTTAATTGCGGTATTAATTATCCTATTATTCTTACGAGATTTTAAATCAACAATCATTTCAATCATTTCTATCCCAGTTTCAATATTAATGGCTTTACTATTATTAAACTGGATGGACATTACTTTAAACATTATGACGCTCGGTGCTATTACTGTTGCGATTGGTCGTGTAATTGATGACTCTATTGTTGTAGTAGAAAATATTTACCGACGTATGCATTTAAGAGAAGAAAAATTACAAGGTCGTGCGCTTATTCGTGAAGCAACGATTGAAATGTTCAAACCAATTTTATCTTCTACATTAGTAACGATTGCTGTATTTGCACCATTAATGTTTGTTGGTGGTATGGTTGGAGAATTATTCGTACCATTCGCTCTGACAATGTCATTTGCGTTAATCGCATCATTAATCGTAGCAATTACAATCGTACCAGCACTTTCACATTTCTTATTTAGGAAGAAAATTTACGGTGAAAAGCCTGAGAGTCAACATAAAGAAGTTGGTAAATTGGCAACGACTTACCGTGATTTCCTTGAAAAGTGTCTGAATCACAAATGGATTACTTCAATCATTGCGATTGTATTATTAGCAGGCTCATTATTGTTAACACCATTAATTGGCTTCAGCTTCTTAGGTTCTCAAGAGGAAAAGGTAATGTACCTTACGTATACACCTGGAACTGGGGAATTAATCGATGATACTTTAGCAAATATTGATGAAGTAGAAAAAGAGTTAATGAAGCGTAAAGATATCGATATTTTACAATTATCGGTGAACACAGAAACGTCAACAGATGCCATGGCAATGATGACAGGCGGCGGTGCTGGTGGCGGTTTAATCTATTTAATCTTTGATCCAGATATGAAAGATTTCCCAACAGCGAAAAAAGAAGTAGAAGACTATATCTTTAACGTTGGTCAATCAGGAGAATGGAAAACACAGGACTTCTCAATGAGTATGTCTTCTAATGAAGTAAGCTACTCATTATACAGTGAAGACTTAGATAAATTAAATACAGCTGTTAAAAAAGTGGAGGATGTATTAGGTGATGTAAAAGGATTAGAAGATGTGGAATCAAATGCTTCTTCACCTTATGTAGAACATGTGCTTAAAGTAGATCAACAAAATGTTTTACAATACGGCTTAACGACTGCACAAGTGTTAATGGCATTACAATCAGACACATCAAAAGAAGTATTAACTACAGTTGAGAGCGATGGAAAAGATATTAATGTAATCGTTCAACGTGAAGCAAAATCTGCTGCAGCGAACATCGATGAGCTATTGAAAATGCCAATCCAAACAATGACGGGTCAAACGATGACAATTGCTGACTTAGTTGAAGTTGAAAAAGGCACAACATTAAATTCATTATCTCGTCAAAAAGGTGAATACTATGCAACGGTTTCTGCAACAATTACAGATAAAGACATTTCAAAAGCAACATCTGCTGCAGATAAAAAAATCGAAAAATTAGATCTACCTAAAGGTGTAACAACTGGTGTTGGTGGTGTAGCAGCGGATATGGCGGATACATTCACTAAACTAGGAGTAGCAATGATTGCAGCGATAGCTATTGTATACTTCATCTTAGTTGTAACATTCGGTGAAGGTTTAGCTCCATTTGCCATCCTATTCTCACTACCATTCACGGTAATTGGTTCTTGGGTTGGTTTATGGGCAACAGGTCAAACAATTTCTGTTTCCGTTTTAATGGGTCTCCTGATGTTAATCGGTATCGTTGTTACGAATGCCATTGTACTTGTTGACCGAATCATTCATATGGAACATGATGGTATGAATATGCGTGAAGCTATTCTTGAAGCTGGGGCAACCCGCTTACGTCCAATTCTTATGACGGCGATTGCGACAATTGGTGCAATGTTACCAATGGCTTTGGGTAGTGCTGGTGGCGGTCTGGTTTCAAAAGATTTAGCGATTACAGTAATCGGCGGTTTATTATCTTCAACAGTATTAACATTAATCATAGTTCCGATTGTGTATGAAGTACTTTCAAAAATACTGAAGAAAAATCGTAAAGACGTAAAAGATAATTAATTTCGAAAAAACCTGTGGGGATTTCCCTACAGGTTTTTTGTTTTATCTCCTCACATTTTCTTTTATAAAAGTTTCTTCTCTGGGCAAACGAATCCCCTTTTTTTGCAAATAATCATACACTAAAAAGAACGTTCCAATCTATAAAATGTACGAAACCTCACATTAGGAAAGGAGTCGTATTGTGAAACAAGATCATACAAAGCATCATTTATGTGAAGCGCTTGAAGATATAAAAAATTTCCAAGATATGCTGACGACTGCCTGGTCAAAATATTATGATCACTTGTTTATCAAAATGCTTGGTACCGATACGATTCCTTTTGTACTCATGACAACTGAAGCCAAGATGTTACGTTTATCAGATAGTACAGAAAAAATTGATACGATGTATTTTCGCATTGAAGAGATAGATCTTGAGCAAACACGTTTAAAGGTTTCATTATTAAGAGCGTTTGACCTGGAAGATAATGAGACAACTTCCTTGAAAGATGTAGTAAGGCTTGAAAAAACAACTGCTATTGCAAATGTGGATTTACGCTTTATTTCAGCTGTTCAATTAGTAGTTGCACAATTATTATCTAGAGAGTTTTATGTGGAGTCAAAATGGTAAGGAGGTACACAGGTGACGACAATTGGCATGTTGCATCATCGATTAAATCCAGAAACAGTCATTAAATCGTATGCTTTCGCAGCGGTAGCAAAAGCGGAAGGTGTTGATTTTTTTTATTTCACACCGAAGCGAGTAGATTTTCAGACCAGAACAATTCAGGGGAAAGTTTTAGAGGAAGGTAAGTGGCAGGACAAAACGATGCCTTTTCCAGATGTCATTTATAATGCTGGAAGTCCCGAAAAATTAGCGATTTCAAAAACCATTATCAATCGTTTACGTAAGGAGATTCCTTTCACTACGAATTCTATAGGAAATAAGTGGAATGTTACTCGACGATTAAAAGAAGCGAAGGTATTTGCAAAATATCTAATTCCTTCTGAAGTTGTGACGAATGTTGAGAAGTTTCGAAATTTTATGACGACGTATAAAAAGATTGTTTTCAAACCTGTCGAAGGACGTAAAGGTAAGGGGATTTATTTTATTTCTAAAGTAGGAACAGGCTATGACATTCAGCAAGATACGAAAATAGAACGATATACGTCAGCACAGCTTGAGGCTTTTCTAACTGAGCGTTTAGCAGAGGAATCCTATATCGTTCAACCGTATATTCAGTCAACGATGAAATCAGGGCAAGTTTTTGATTTTCGCGTTCATGTTCAAAAAAATGGGGATGGCAAATGGGTCATTACTACAGTATATCCGCGCATTGCACCGAGTGGCTCAATCATACCGAATATTAATAATGGAGGCTATACGAATTATTTAGAGCCATTTTTAGCGTTAGAGTTTAAAGAAGAAGCTTTTAATATGAATAGGATGCTTGAACATTTTGGGCTTTCTTTGGCCCGGCATTTAGATGACATTCAAATGAGTAAATTTGGTGAAGTCATCGATGAAATTGGAATCGATGTCGGTGTAGATGAGCACCAAAAAATATGGGTTTATGAAGTAAACTGGCGCCCAGGCTGTCCACCTGCTTTCTACTTAGAATTAGACGTTGTGAAACATACGATTCAATATGCTGTATACATTGCCCACCATCAAGATGAAATCAATGAGCAAATTCGTTTGGCAAAAACAAAGAACACGCCAGAAATAAATCGAAATAAACCAATAATTGCCATTACCGGTAGTGCTGGAAAAACAACGACAAAAGCATTTTTAGCTTCAATCCTATCGAAAAAGTGGAATGTTTTTCAGTCAAAAGATTATTGGAATACAACGGAACATACAAAGCAGCATAAGGAGCTTATTACCGATGCGCATGAAGCCGTTGTGCTCGAGTATGGTATGGCGTATCCAGGCGTCATTACAGAGCATTGTCGAATTATTCAACCGAAAATTAGTGTCGTTACAAATATTGGCTTAGCGCATGTTGGTAATTTTGATGGCGATATTAAAGGGGTTGCTCATGCAAAATCAGAATTGATTCATGGGATGGATCAACAAGGATTGCTTGTTATCAATCAAGATGACGACAATTCAAAGCTATTAGAAATAAAGCAATTTAAAGGGAAAATAATAACGGTTGGCATACATAAGCCGGCAGATTATCAGGCGTATGATGTGCGATATGTTGAGGACGGAATGAAGTTTAAAATGAAGTTACAAAATGAGGAAATAGAGCTCTATATTCCGATATTAGGTGAACATCATGTATACAATGCATTAAATGCGATTGCAGTAGCGGATCAGTTAGGATTCACACCAAATGAAATACAAGCGGGCGTACAATTTAAAAAACCTCCGCGCAGGCTGACACTTTATCACTGTCGAAATAATATTACGTTAATTGACGATACGGTCCACTCGCATCCTCAAGGTGCAAGGGCAGCAATTGATGTATTGGCAGCAATTAGCAAAAAACGTAAAATAGCGATTATCGGACAAATGCGTGAGCTTGGAGATTTACGTGAAGAAGAGTACCGTAAGCTCGGAGAATATATTGCAGACAAAAAAATCGATGTGCTCATTACGTATGGATTCCGTACCGAAGAAATTGGGCAAGCGGCAAAAAATAAGGGGTTTCCAGCCACTCACATACACCATTTTATCAATAAAGATTACTTACATGAACTACTTGATAAACTCGTAAAAAGCGGTGACACCATTTTAGTAAAAGGTGCGAGTAAAACGAATATGTTTGAAACCATAAAATATTTAGATGAACGATTTAAAGTTTAACAGTTTAGATAATGAAGCACCTCGTTACTAGAAAATCTAGTTGACGGGTGCTTCTTTTTAAATCTTCCGCATATGAAATTTAATTTCCCTAGCTGCATTATTTGCTTTCCGTACGGCTTCGCTAATTGATTTTGCTTGCGAAATAATATAAGCATAACGGTGTCCCATAGATAATGGTGGAATTAGAATCGTTCCTTTTTTCGGTTTTATATAGACATCATAAATCCCTGGTGAATTGAGGGCGCGAAATTTACCTGTAACCCGTTCTAATTTTCCTTTTCGTCGGACAATTAAGTATTTCGTATAAACAAAGTTCTGAAAAGTAGGGGTAAAATTAGCTGTTTCCCCTAGTAATAGCTTCAAGGTTTGTTCGACTAGATTTATACCAAATGCGGCTTCAATCATTTTATTCATCGCACCGCCAGAGATGCGTGGATTAATTTCGATTAACTTCCAGCCCTTTTTTGTAAGACGGAGCTCTAAATGAAAGGCGCCCGTTTCTAACTCGAATGCGTGGACAATCGACTGACAGAGTGCTTCTAAACTGGTTTTTAACTTCTCGGGGACGATAGCGAGAACGCGATAACCGGTAATGATAAATCGTTTCCCCTTCGTAATATCTTGCTTAATAACGGCTATAAGATGTGGTTGCCCATTCATCACGACGACTTCCACCAAATACTGTGGCCCGACGATAAATTCTTCTGTAATGATGGGCTCTTCAGGATATTTATTTTGAAGTGTAGCGATATGTTTGGATAGTTGGTCTTTATTTTGAGCCAATAATACATCTTTGGAGCCTGTTGATTTTGGTGATTTGACCATCATAGGAAATTTAAGATATTTTGAAGGTTTTTCTGTAGGCTGTATGATTTGAAACTTTGGGGAATAGGGTTCGTTTTTAAGGAAATAGCGCGTTTGTTCTTTATCCTCCATAATTTCAATTGCTTTTGAAGAACTACGATTGTGGCAAAATTCGTCACAAAGTTTGGAAGCGATGTGTACGTTCGGATCGACTAAACTAATAATCGTCACAAGTTCAAGACCGAACAACTGTAGCTTAGTTATTTCTTTGCGCATCTGCTCCAAATCGTTCGTATCCACTAAAATCATTTTATGAATATCAGGGTACTGTATGCGTTGTTCAATTTGTTTTTCATTTTTTGTAAAGAGTACTGTGAAGTAGCCCAATTTTTCAGCCGCTCTTGTTGCTTCTCTACTAGACCCAGATTTATTTGTGCCGATAAACAGGATTGTTTTCAAGTTATTCTCCTCCATCATTTTGTAAATGGATGTACCTCCTATTAAATGTATGGCAAAAAATAGATTTTGTCTGGTTAGTCATCACGTGTAATACAAATATCTAGTTATTCTTTTTTTTTACACATAAATTAAGGAGAAGGAGGTGAAATGAAACATGGACCCTTTATCAACAAGTAGACTGTCGACCATTGTTTCTGGGCAGATTGCTCATGGGCAGACAGTGGATATCCATTACGGGGCATATCGGTTAAAGCAAATCAAGCAGAAGAATACCGTTTTATTTATTGAACAGCATATTGTAAACTGGACGGAAATTGAACGTTTTTTTCCAATCGTTTTAGTAACAGAGTGGTCCTATTCCGTACATGAAATCCCCAAGCAGGTTACAGTGATTCAAGTTACTAATTCTAGGGAAGCAATGTGGAAGTTTATTCATCATTACAGAAGTCAATTTCAGTTACCAGTCATTGCAGTAACAGGAACAGCTGGAAAGACGACGACGAAAGAAATGATTAAACATATTTTATCGCATTATAAAAAAATTACGGCAACCCAGTTAAGTACAAATTCTAGAACAGCATTTCTCCCTTATTTATTAAGTATAGAAAATGATACAGAGGTAGCAATATTTGAAACAGCAGTTGGTGCGCCAGGCGATTTAACGAGGGCGGGGAACTATTTTAAACCGACCATTGGCATCATAACAAATATTGGAGCCCATCATTTAAATCATTGCAAGACACTCGAAGGCTATATTAACGCAAAAGGTGAAATGTTAGACATCATTGGTAGTGAGGGATCGCTCATTATAAATGCAGATGATGCCAATACAAAAAAAATGGATTTTCAAAGGTTTCCTGGAAAGTTGATTACAGTTGGATTTAATCCATCATATGATTTTAGTGCAAGTAATGTGGAATATGCTATAAATGGGATGCAATTTACACTGCACCACAAAGGAAAGCAATATGAGGCTCAAATCCCAGTGTTCGGCGCCCATCAAGTTTATAATGCGCTTGCTGCTATCGCGGCGGTAGTAGAGAGTGGTTTAACAATTCCACAAGCGCTTACACAGCTCCGCACGTTTCGACCATTAAATAAACAGCTTCAACTATTTAATAGCGTCAATGGGGCACTTTTGTTGGATGATACATGGAGTATTACAACGACGTCACTCGCTGCCGCTATGAGTGTTTTAAATGAACTAGCGAACGATAAAAAAACAATTGCGGTTATTGGTACCATTACCGATGTTGGCTCTTGGGGAACGTATATTCATCAGCAGGCAGCGGAAATTATTTATCAAAATGATGTGGATATTCTTATCACAATTGGCATGCATGCAAAAATTATTGCAGATCATGTAAAGAAAATTGGATTTAAGGGAGAAGTTCATAGCTTTAATAGTAGTATTTTAGTATATGATTTAATAAAAAAACGAGCAGATGACAAGACAATTATTTTAGTTAAGGGGGATATGTACAGCAAAACGATGTTTGAATTAGCGAAAAGATTAAAAATAAAAACGTAATTCCCCTCTAAACGCCATTATATGAATGCAAATACACAATCACTTCCGTTGTAGAGAGAATACAGTGTACTAATCTACAAAAGGAGGTGGTGAGAGAGATGGGAACTATGTGTCCATGTGGTGTACAGGTAAATGCTTTTGCTAGAAGAAAAAAAGTACGTTTAAACTGGTGTAAGAGCCGCATACGAGGAAATTTAACCTATAAAGCAGATGTTTGTGTGACTAAACTTGCGAGTTCTTCTTTATCCTTACGCTTTGAAGATGATGATACGCCTAATCGGTACAATTTTTTATTCACAGCAAATAAGATTAATAATATAACCTGTCGCCGTAATGGAGAAAATTGCGTCGTGACAGTTAAAGGAACTGGAAAGGTTGGCACGACACAGTATCCTTTTGTTGCGGTCTTTATAGATCAAGGTGCATCCGCTGAAGATGATATTGTACAAAGCTTTGTGATTAAAGGCTTCTTTGAACAATTGGAGGCAGTTTCAGTTGCACAAGGTTCGATTGTCGCATTAGGATGTCAAAAGGTTTAGCCCATGTAAGATGAAGTCCTTGGCTCCGTTGTGGCTAAGGGCTTTCTATAAAGGGGGCGAGGGATACATGTCTGCAATTAGAGGAAGATTAAATCAATACAAAATATTGAGTCGGGAACCACGACTTATTTCAACTATTGTTCCAACGATTCGGTTGACACAAAGTTCGTTGCTTTCCATGCTGGCAACATATGATTCACTCGTTTTAAAGCCAGTAGTAGGTATGCAACTTATTAAAATATATAAAAAAAATGGTGTGTTTACACTATGGATTAACGGCACCCAACACATTGTATCAAATGAAGAAGGCATTTATGAAATCATTCAGCAAAATATAGAAAACCAAAATTATGTTATTCAACCGATGGATACGAATGAAAGTTTTTCGAATAAAACATTCCACCGTCTTGTTACGCTTCAAAAAAAGGGAGAGCGTTGGGAAATTACATCGTCAACGAAAATAACGAAAAATAGAAATGAAGGAATGCTCTATTTATACCATTACCCTAAAATCCAAAAAATCGCACAGCTTACGGCTGAAACATTATACGTCGAATATCCTAATTGTGAAACGATTGTCCTTGAGATGAGCTTTAATCAGCAAGGCGATATCCTTATTCATGATTCCTACTTGCATTTTTCTGTTAGTAAATGGAATCAATATCAATCTATTGGTAACTATATGCCCTTAACAGATATACTCACACTTGCAACTTTTCGACACTTTATGCTCGTGAATGAAACCATCTTTTTAAAACCTTGTAATGGACAACAGGGGAAAGGCATTATCAAAATTGCGAAAAGTGTAGGCAACAATTATGAAGTTCAAATTGGAAGAACGAAATGGTTCAAAGAAAGCCTTGCTGAGGTATATCTTCTTCTTCAAAAAATCCTGACATTTGACGACTGTTATGTAATTCAACAGGGTATCCCTTTAGCGACAATTGATGATTGTGTTTTAGATGTACGTGTACTGATGCAAAAAGTAGAAGGGATTTGGCAAGTTGCCGGGAAGGTTGTGAAATTAGCAGGGGAAGGATATTTTATTACAAATGCCGCGCAAGAAATTATTCCGCTAGAGTTGGCGATAAATCAGTCAACGATTTCTCCTATCTATCATATAAGGCTAAATGAACTGCTAAACCAACTTTGTACTACTGCTGCGCTCAAACTTGATTTAGATCATGCACGTACGGAAATTGGATTTGATGTAGGTATCACAAACAATGGAGAATTATCGATTATTGAAGGAAATTATCGTTCGGATATTTCTATGTTTCATCAGTTAGAAGACAAAACGATGTACAAAGCAATCTTGAATAACAGAAGTGTAGTCAAACAACCTAGTAGATAACAATGCTTTTTCATAAGCTATGAAAAAGGGGGAGTTGACCATTCAACCAATAAAAGTGGCGACGATTCGACAAGTATTGAGAGGGGTGCTACTGCATGGATCTGAAGATTGGGCTGTAAAGCAGGTAATTGACTACAACCGACATGAATTAACTGCTCCCAATACATTACTATTTGTACGTAGGAGTGACACAATTGATTGGAATGAGCTGCAAAAAAAGGCGCCAATTGTCATTATATCGGATAAAACAGAATTAGAATTGAAGCCCCCATTTCCTGAAATAACGGTTATTAAGGTTCGAAGTGCTTTGCAAGCTTACTGGCAATTCGTTGCGTATTATCGTAATCTCTTTGAATTACCGGTAGTTGCGATAACCGGAACTTGTGGCAAAACAACAACGAAAGAAATGCTTAAATATATATTAAGCAAGGAAATGGCTGTACAAACTTCTGTTAGCAGTAAAAATGAGCCGCGCCAATCGTTGCCTTATTTGATGGGAATTAATCAACAGACAAAAGCTGCCGTTTTCGAACTTGGGCTCGGAAATACAGGTAATATTAAACATCAATGTATGATCTACCAGCCGACGATTGGGGTAATTACAAACATTGGTGTGCATCATTTAGATGGCTGTAATGATTTAGAGGGTTATATAAAGGCGAAAGCAGAAATCGTCGATGGACTCAAACCAGACGGTACTTTAATAATTAATGCAGACGATGAAAATACAAAGCGTATACAGCTTAAAGCCTTTAAAGGAACTATTGTCACGTTTGGAATTCACAAAAAGGCAGATTTACATGCTACAGAAATCACATTTACTCCGCGCGGTATGAAGTTTAATGTGCATGTGGATAATAAAAAATATCAAGCTTCTATTCCTAGTTTTGGAGAACATCAAGTGTATAATGTGCTCGCGGTACTGGCGGTAATTAGGGCAATGAATCTATCCGTACAAAAAGCGATTCTGCGCCTTCGAACATTTGAACAAATGGCGCGACATTTGCAATTTTCTAAAGGAATTGGTGGCAGTACGATTATCGATGATACGTGGACAAATAACCCAACATCCATTGAGGCTGCTTTAAAAGTGTTGAACGAGCTTGGCAAGAATAAGAAAGTTATCGTTGTACTTGGCGATATTAACCGGCTCGGACGATTTGAACGGAAATATCATCGTGAAGTGGGGACCCTTGTCGCCAAACAGTCGATTCATACGCTTGTGACCATTGGAAGTAAGGCACAGGAAATTGCAAAGCAGGCCCTTGCTGACGGAACAAAGGCAAAAGTACATTCGTTTCAAAAGATCGAAGGTGTACTGGACTTGTTAAAACCTCAGCTAGATAGTGATACACTACTACTCATTAAAGGTCCAATGTCGAGTAGAGAGATGATAGAATTTGCTGAACAATTGCAGCAAAATACAAACAAAAGAAGAACCCGATGATGTACATTCGGATTCTTCTTTTTATTACGTATTAACGCATACATAACTTGATGTTTAAATTAAAAAACGCGTTTTGCTGTAATATAATGTTCTTTATAATAATCGACCATCATCACACGCGTAATGACGCCATCTGAATTTGGAATGATTAATCGGTGATCACCAGCATAAATTGCAACCATCGAAGGGGTTTTAGATCCTTTTACACTATTAAAAAATACTAAATCTCCCTTTTTTAAGTTTGCTTTTGATACTGTAGAGCCAAGTTTCATTTGCCCAGCAATCGTTTTTGTTCCTAATGTAACTCCGCTTTTGCGATACATATATTCAACAAATCCACCACTTGTAAATTTAAGTGAAGCATCACTATTAACTGAACCCATTTTTACCTTACTTTTATTGGCATAAGCTCGTTCGACAATGGCATCCCCTTTTGTAGGAGTACTTGCAGACATTAATGTTGGTAAAACACGTCTTGCCGTTACATAGTTTTCTGTATAGTAAGGCTTGCTATTTAAATCTGAAATGACGATGTTTTGCTTGGAATCGGCCATATGAATAATTTTATTATTGCCGATATACATCCCTACATGGTCAGGGTCTGTCCCTGTTTTTTTACTCTTGAAAAATACTAAATCGCCTTTTTGAAGTTGGCTACGTGGCACATATGATCCTTGCTGCATCATATAGTCTTCGTTGTAAGTGGCTAAATCAACACCATTTTTCTCGAAAATATACATTAAGAACGATGCACAAGAAAATTTATAAGGTGCTGTTGGCTTGTATACTGAATTACTATAGGTTGCCTTCCCAATTAAGCTTTTGGCTGATGTAATTAATTGATCCGCTTTTTTAGTAACGGCTTGTTGATTCGCTTGTGAGGTAGCTGCTGAAACTTCCATTGGTTGTATGATCGCTGGCAATGCTGTAAAAGAACTAAAGCCAATCGATAGAGCGATAGCGGTTTTTAAAAATTGTTTCTTCATGTTGTTTCCCCCTAAAGTTTTGACTCCTATGACTCTAGCATAGAAATTTGGGTGTTCTTGGAGGAAATTGTTACCAGCATCGTTTTAAGGTTGTGAAATCCGTTGGCACTATGGGCGTCATAGCGTTAATTTACATCTTCATTACAAATGTTTCATTTGTTAGATTATGGCGTTACTAGAGAAATTTATGGTAGTTTTCTTTGGAAATCGATTCAAATTTATGGAGATTCGTAGTTAACTATTACATGCACAACATTTTGTCGCTATAATATTACGAGAGGTGAAGAAAATGTTTGTTTCAGAAACTACAGTAGAAATCCGTTATGCCGAAACCGATCAAATGGGTGTTGTCTACCATGCAAATTATTTAATTTGGGCCGAGCTTGGTCGAACAAAACTTGTAAAGGATCTTGGGTTTGATTATGCAAAATTAGAGGGTGATGGCTTTATGTCTCCTGTTATAGATTTTTCGATACAGTATAAGGCTGCGATGCGTTACGGTCAGATTGCTACGGTACGTACATGGATTGAAGAACATTCAAAAGTACGTACAACATATGGCTACGAAATTTTACATGAAGATGGCACAGTTGCGGCAACAGCAACGTCTCAGCATATTTTAGTGAAAAAAGAAAACTTCCGTCCGACAGCCTTAAAAAGAATTGATCCAATTTGGGATGCAAAATATACAGAAGTTGCACGAATAAAAGCATAAATGAACACGCAAAGTAATTAAAATTGCTTTGCGTGTTTTTCCTTTTGTAATCAAATGATATCAAATACTTAATTTTAACGAATGAAAGTTCGCTTTTAACTTTCGTGACTAGTTGAAAATTGGTATAATAAAATTTATGACTATATAGAAAAGGGAGGTGTGTTCATGGCACAGAATACAGTGGCGCTCGAGCAAATGCGTTGTCATATTTTACTTACAAATACTGCGCGTGAAGCGATGAAGGAGCATGTTCCCGATGAACACGCCTTTTTTAATTTACAGCAATATTTTATTACTGCGATTGAAAAGGTTTCTGTTGAAGATGAACAGACGCATTTAACGCTTTATTTTGATAATGACAAAAATACTAAATTAAAATCGAAATTTGATGAACGCGTTGTCATTATGGATTGCGTGTTTGATGTTAAAAACGGGCTTGTCGCAAAAAGCTTCCGTTCGCGCGGTAAAGGTACGCCTGTCATGACGAATCGACGGGCTGCGATGAAAATTCATTTTGTACCTTCTCGTATTAGTGGGCATACCTATCAAGAAAAATTTCTTGAAGCCATTGATCAATTACCGATTGCCCAGGAACGATTTGATTATGTTAATAAACGAATTTCGAGCTGGGAAGGCTATTTAAAAGTACTGAATAAAAATGCGGATATAGACGATATCACTGCTCGATTTACATCCGTTACATATGATGCTGATTTTTCTCATATGACGATGCGCATTTCAAATGTAGAAAACAAACAGTGGAAGCAGTTGGAAGGCTTAAGTGCGCGCCTTCGTGGATATGTACAAGAAATTGGAGACGTGGTCAAGGCACGCCGTGGTGAAAATACAGTAGAAATTCAATTAAAGCCATTTTACAGTAACTTAGCACGTAGAAATGAACTAAACTTCCAATCTGAAGACGTGGAATTCTCAAATGCAGCAACGAAATCACAATTAAAACGTTTATTAAAGGGCTTTGAGCGCTTAAAAGAAGGTTTGGCAGCGAACGCCAATTTGGAAAACATCTTATTTGAAGATAAGCCAGTCATTGCGGAACGAAAAAAAACGAATACAATCGATTTTCATAACCAGTTAAACCCTTATCAGCAGCAGGCTGTAGAAGGTGCGATGAGTGCAGAAGATTTATACGTTATTCAAGGTCCCCCTGGAACTGGGAAAACGACAGTTATTTCGGAAATTTGCTATCAAAATGCCAAAGCAGGTTTAAAAACGCTTGTCGCATCACAATCCAACTTAGCGGTCGATAATGCGTTAAGCCGCTTACTTTCAAATAAGGATATTCGAATTTTACGCTATGGCCGTACAGAAAGTATTGAAGAGGAAGGCAAAAAGTTCATTGAGGAGAATGTAGCAACCTATTGGCAAAAGCAAACATTTGAAGCTATTGGACATGAAATTTCCCTTCATTCAAAAAAAGAAGCCTTACTAAATGAGCAAATTACTGCTGCTCAAATGGAAATTCAAAGATTAGAAGAAAAACAAAAACAGCTAAAAAAACAAATTGAGCAAAAAGAAGCAGCAAAAGCCGAGCTTCATGTGTTGGCAGATAAAATTTCTACTTTGAAAAAAGAGCTATCTACAAATAAAAAATCATTAGAAGAAAATGAACAAACTCTTGAAAAATTAACGAACACATACGAAATGGTCGCCAGTAGTGTTGAAAATTTTGCCGCGCAATTAGCAGCTGGGGAAACGGCTGAAGAGTTAAAAGAAAAGAAATTGCAATTACTGCAAGCACAGGAAACATATGAACTTCATATTCAAGAAAGCAAGTACATCGCACAATATAAGCAATTTGAAGCACGTATGCAGGCAGTGGAGCAAAAAATACTTCGTGCGCAAGAAACAACGCAATATGAGCAATTAATCGATAAAATTGCATCATTAAAAAAAGTTTACGAAATAGAAGAGTTTATGACTCAATACGGGATTCGCCGCAACTATGCAATGGACCGACTATTAACGGCACTTGAACGTATTCAACCGCAAATGGAACAGTATAAGCCAATAAAGGATGTGCGCGAACGTTTACAAAAAGCACTAAATTATAGTGAAACGGCACTTGGAATTCATATAGATCCCGTTCAATTACCGATGAATCATAGCTATTCAATGGAGGAAGTTCAGGAATTTTTAACAAAGTTAAGCATGGCATTCCGGGATCGTAAAGTGACACCAGCAAATGGTACTCGTTCTATTCAGGGCATTCATTATCGCATGCAATATATGGATCATTTAAACGAAAAATATATGGATGCAATTCGCGAAACGGTATTAATTTTTGAAAAGCTAAAAGAAGAAATTAGTATTCAGTTCAAAGAGCAAAATAGTGAAAAGGCAGAAGTTTTAACGAAGCTTCATCAAGAAAAGCAAACCTATGAAAATCAGTTGAATGTGCTTAAAACGAGTATGAATCCTTCAATTGACATCACACAGTCAGTAGAAGAGCTTCAGGACGGCTTAGCAACGAATGAATTAGAGCAAGTGAAAGTTGAGACACAGCTTGAAAATCGAGTGAAAATCGAACAGCAGCATATGCAAAAATCTGAAGAGCTTACGGTATTAACTGAACAACTAGCCCTTGGGAAAGAAGCAATTGAACCGCTAACCCAATTAATAAAAGAAATTAACGTGCAAGGGATTCAGCTGGAAAAACGCCGTGAAGAACTGGAACAATTAACGAAAATGAATCCAGAGCAAGCGATTATTGAAGTGAATAAAAACATCACACAGCTAAATACACAAATTACTGAACTACAAGTAAAAATCGAATTGCTACCCGTAACGCAAGAATTGCAAAATGAGTGGCACGGGTTACTGGAACAAGCGAACGCACACGATTTAGAGGAAATCCGCAAGCTATATGTAAAGCATGCAAATGTCATTGGTACAACCTGCGTAGCATCTGCGAATAAAGCGTTTATGGACAACTATCCAACCTTTGATGTTGTGATTATTGATGAAGTTTCAAAGGCTACACCGCCAGAACTTTTACTACCGATGTTAAAAGGTGCGAAAATTATTTTAGTAGGGGATCATCATCAATTACCACCACTTGTTGGTGATGCGACATTTGAGGAAACACTTGAGCAAGTCGTAAAAGAAAGCACAACGTTCGAACAAAAACGTGAGCTTGAAAAGTTACTCGAAGAATCACTGTTTGAACGTCTCTATAAAAACTTACCGAAACAAAACAAAACAATGCTTGCCTTGCAATATCGCATGCATAAAAATATTATGTCAACTATCACACCGTTTTACGAAAATGAAACAGAAGGCTTACAATGTGGTCTAGAGGATTCAGATGCCGTACGAGATCACTATCTAGAAACATCTAAAATTTCGCGTAAGCATCATCTACTATGGCTTGATATTCCGAACAAAAAGCCTTTCTTTGAAGAACGCATGAAGGAAGGCTCAAGTTTATTTAATACAGCAGAGCTGGAACAAATTAAATCACAACTTATCGAATTAAATGAAGCTACCCTCCGCGCCAAAGAGCAAGGACTTATCCCACAAGATGCTTTAAAATCCGTTGGGGTAATCTCGTTTTATGCAGAGCAGGTTAAGCGTATTAACCGATTGATAGAACAAGAAATTTCAGTGCCACATTTGCATATTCGTACAGGTTCAGTCGATAAGTTCCAAGGGATGGAGATGGACGTTATTATCGTCAGCATGGTGCGTAATCATGATAATGAGCGCGGTGAAATTGGTTTTGCGAAAGATTATCGCCGTTTAAACGTAGCATTATCACGTGCGCGTGAATTATTAATCATGATAGGTAGTACTGACATGTTTACAAAACGACCAAAACAAGCTCAAACGAAAGCAATGTATGCGCATGTATTAAATACAGTTAAAGAACAAAACGGTTATTTTACAACTTAATGAAGGGAGCACATCATGGATTTACAAAGCCTTGAACAAAAATTAGTAAAAGAACTACAGCAAAATCCTAATATAGAAGTTAAGCAGCAAATGCATTATGCCATTCCAATCCATACGTTAGAAGTAAGCTATCATCCAGTGATGCGTAATGCGATGGACATCTTAATGAAAATGATGTTGCTATCCTTTCAAAAGGCTAAGCTAAAAAATGCTGAGTTATTGGCGGACATTTTACTTGTAGAACCGTTATTTATCCACGATTTAACGAGCAAAATGCTACGACTCGGGATGATTGCAAAAGATGATTATTATGCTTTAACTGCTAAAGGACAAGCTCAGCTACAATCGGGGATTTTTGAAGAAGAGCTTGAATTAACGTCAAGTTATATCCAATATAGCCCGATCCATCAATCGATTTTAGATGGGGATTTAGAAGCTTTTATGGATTTAGAGGAGTTTCCTGAAGTATTTCCTTATATTGAATCTGAAGAAATTGATGCCATTGAAGAAGCAATGCTTGTCGATTATTTGCAGCAAGATCTTTCAAAACAAGAAGTAGCTGAAGATGAAATACCTACATTTATTACGAATGTAACGTCTACAGAATCGATACAAATCAATGATATTCCTGTACTTTGCTTTGTCTTATATGATAAAAAGGATGAACGTTTTATTGCCCGTGTGTTTAACACATTAACTGGTGCATGGGATGAAACGATTGAAGCTTTACTATTTGCGAATGAAAAAGAAAAATGGCTAGCATAAACAATTATTTTTAGTGGACAAGTACGTATTCGTTTCAAGTAAGCTCTCATAAGAAAAGGCATGGTTACACGCTATTCTATAAAAGTTTGTTTATTAAGAATTATTGCAAAATTACCTGTGACATGTTACTATTAATAACAATTAAATATGACTTATCACGAGAAGCAGAGGGACGGGCCCTGTGAAGCTTCAGCAACCTCTAATCCAATTAGAAAGGTGCTAATTCCAGCAAGGACTCAGATTCCTTGAAAGATAAGAGCGAGCGTTAACCTCTCATTCTTTTGCTGGAATGGGAGGTTTTTTGTGGTTAAGACGATTATAGGGGGAACCGTGCTATGCCAATTAATATTCCGAAACAATTGCCAGCTGGTGAATTATTGAAAAAAGAAAAGATTTTCGTGATGGAAGAGGACCGAGCAAAAACACAACAAATTCGTCCATTAAATATTTTAGTATTCAACTTAATGCCTGAAAAAGAAAAAACAGAGCTCCAAATTTTACGACTTTTAGGGAATACGCCGTTGCAAGTAGATGTGACGTTTTTAAATACAGCAACCTATGAATCTAAAAATGTGTCCAAATCGCATTTAGATACGTTTTATCAAACCTTTGAAGAAATCAAGCATCGTCGTTATGATGGCATGATTTTTACCGGTGCACCAGTCGAGAAAATGGCTTTTGAAGAGGTTGGTTACTGGCAAGAAATCACGAAGGTTATGGATTGGGCGGATAAAAATGTAACGTCGATTATGTATATTTGTTGGGGCGCACAAGCTGCACTATATCATCATTTCGGCATAGGAAAGTTCGAATTACCAAAGAAATGCTCGGGTGTGTATTCACATGTTATTACTGATTTAACTACGGATTTAGTGCGCGGATTTAGTGATGAATACGTCGCGCCACATTCACGTCATACGTCGGTTTCTATTGACGAAGTGCGAGCAAACCCTAACTTACGTTTACTTAGCTATTCTGATGAAGCAGGTGTCTTTATCGTACAATCTAAAAACAATAAGCATATTATGATTACGGGCCATTTAGAGTACGATGCTACCACGCTTTCTGATGAATATTTCCGGGATATTGAAAAGGATCCTGAACATACAGAGATTCCGGTGAATTATTTTCCAAATAATGACCCACTACAAACACCGAAAAATAGCTGGCGTGCGCATTCACATTTATTGTTCTATAACTGGTTGAACTATTACGTATACCAAGAGACACCTTACGTTTGGCATTATGTCGACGAAAATTTGGACTATCATATTTAAAATGAAAACGCGAAGAAAACAGTCAATGTTTTCCTCGCGTTATTTTATTTTATTTCAATGCAACCCAAGCGCGGTCGCGTTCAATTTGTAAGCTTACCGATCGACCGAAAAATTCACCTAACGTTTCTTCAGTTACAATTAATTCCCGTTTCCCAGTTACCATGTTTTTCCCGTCTTTCATTAACAATACATGGGTGAAACAAGGTAGGATTTCTTCTACATGATGTGTCACATAAATGAGTGTTGGACCATCTTCATCTTCAGCAATTTGTTCAATTGTTCGTAGTAAATTTTCCCGTTCAATTAAATCTAAGCCACCACATGGTTCATCTAATATTAAAATTTCAGGCTCTGCCATTAATGCCCGAGCTATTTGTACTCGTTGCTTTTCACCTTGAGAAAGTTGTTCAAATGGCTTATTGGCTAAATGCTGACAGTTAAAATGTTTCATAATAGAGACTGCCTGTTCGATTTCTTCGTCTGTAACTTTTTCAAATAGACGAAGTGCACCAAATTTCCCACTTAATACAATTTCAATCGCAAAATCATGCCAGTTAAAGTTATCAATCATGGCATTACTTACCCAACCGATGCGTGTACGAAGCTTTGGAATATATGTTTGACCATACGTTTCACCAAGTACTTGCACCGTCCCGTCATTTGGCCAAATATAGCCGTTAATTACTTTTAATAATGTCGTTTTACCTGAGCCATTCAAACCAAGAATTGCCCAATGCTGACCTTTTTCAACATGCCAAGATAAATTATCTAAAATGACTTTTTCATTTCGATATAAATGGATATTTTCAATATGTATCATAAGAGACACCTCCACCTATAACTATGCACCTTTTCAAAAAATTCAGAAAGTTATTTTTGAACATAAGCTTAATTCTTTGTATAAAAAAAGAAAACGAACAAAATGCTCGCTTTCTAGCTAAACTGATTCTATTAAATTACCGCGCTTTCTACACCCGTTGCACGATAAAAAAGCTTTTCATTTAATTTGAGAGCCCATTGAACGATTGGTCCGAGTCCAAATGCCATAAATACTGTGCCAATACCAACGGGACCGCCTAATGCGAAACCGATAATTGCAACACTTACTTCCATTGTTGTACGTGCGCGTGTGACTGACCAGCCAACACGGTGTACAAGAAGTAACATTAATGTATCGCGAGGACCGATACCGATATTTGCTACCATATACATTCCGCAGCCTAAGCCTAATAGAATGACACCCATTATAAATGCAATACTTTGCTCTAGCCAGCCATGTGCATCAGGCAAGAATAACAGAAAAATATCCATGAAAATACCAGTTAAAAACATATCTAAGTATGTCCCTACTTTTGGTAAGCGTTTTGAAAACATCGCGTCAATCGCTAAAATAATTAACCCTAATATAATAGACCATGTCCCAACGGTTAAGCCCAATTTGTTGGATAGTCCAATGTGAAGCACATCCCATGAGCCCACACCGAGCATTTGTCCCTTAATAGTAAGCGCAATACCTAAAGATAATACAATGATCCCTGCTAAGAAAAAAGTACATCGCCAATATAATGCTTGATTCGATTTCAATTGTTATCCCTCATTGTTCAAAAAGTCTAAGTCGTCTTAAGACATTATAACGATTTCTTATAAAAAAAGGGGATAACAATCTATTCGAAAAATTTAAATTATTCTTCGTAAGAATAGCTTAATTCATCATTCACAGCATCGACATCGACAACTAAATGATGCTCGTTAAAAAACCATTCATCTGCCTTTTCAATATAGAAGTGAATGTCATTAATCACTGTTTCAATGCCAATTTCATGTGGCTGTTCGCGATTCATTCCTAAAGAAAAACCTTCGTGAAATGGGGAAGAACCTCCGTAACGTGCATAAAAACGAATCGTATCACCTTTTTCAACTTCCATTTCACGATGGAACCATTCAATTGCTTCTTTTGATAGTTTGATTTCCATATGCTCACCTCTAAAATCATTATGCCTTAAAAGCGTGAATCTTTCAAAAACAAAAAACTCTCTCGTAATGAGAGAGTTAGAAACCTTTAATTTTAGGTTCTGTACCGTTTTTAATACGCTTAATATTTTCACGATGACGATAGAAAATAAATCCAGCTAAAAAGGCTACTAATATAAGTAATGCTACTTCACCTTCAACAAACCAATAAACAATAACGTAGATAATCGCTGCTGAAGAAGCAGTCAATGATGCGAAACTAACCATCTTCGTTAATTTTAATGCAATTAAAAATACAACTAGTAGTATTAAAAATAGCGGTAATTGATAGCCTAAAATAATACCAGCGCTTGTTGCAACGGCTTTACCTCCGCGGAAACTAGCGAAAATCGGGAACATATGACCGACAGCGGCCACAATGCCTAAAATAAGAGGGTGAATTGTACTGTTATCAAATATAGGTAAGAGCGGAAGAAGAACTGCTGCTGTCCCTTTTAAAATATCCATCAACAGCACGGCAATGCCTGGTTTTTTTCCTAACACACGGAATGTGTTGGTCGTTCCTAAATTGCCGCTACCTTGTTGGCGAATATCTGTTTTGTAAAAGATTTTACCAATCCATAAAGCAGAAGGAATGGAACCTAATAAATAAGCACAAATGAAAATTACTGCATTGATCAAGAGTTGTGCTCCTTTCAATTTTAAGAATTACTACTTGGTACTAATAGTATGTAATGAATAGTTTACACCGTTTTTATATAGAAGGAAAGAGGTATTATTTAAATCCCGCGTTATCCAAAAAGTATGACATCTAGCTCAAGGCTTAAACAAATAGAAAGGATAGGAGGGAGGTTATGAGCCTGTAAAATCCCGATTGATTCATTCATCTAACAATACGTTAAGGAAGAGAAAAAAACGAATAATTAATGTTTCGTTTTATCAAAATATTTTGCATTTGCAGGAAAATAGTTACATTTAAGCGAAATGAGCTAGAGGATATGCTTTAAAAGCGTGGTTGTTGATGATACAATTAGTCTTTGCAAAGCCTAATTTGTTACGTCGATCATTGACACTTCTCATTTTTGGCAGTACGATTAGGATGATAACAGAACGTTTGTTTGTATTTTTGGAGGGGATTACAATTGGTAAAAAACCAGACCGGTATTTCTTATAATGAAGATGCCATTCAAGTATTAGAAGGTTTAGAAGCCGTACGAAAAAGACCGGGGATGTATATTGGTTCTACTGATAGCCGAGGTCTTCACCACTTAGTGTATGAGATTGTAGACAATGCAGTGGATGAAGCACTTGCTGGATTTGGGAATCATATCATCGTTAAAATTCATGGAGATAATAGTATAAGTGTTCGAGATTTTGGTCGTGGGATGCCTACAGGTATGCATAAAATGGGCAAGCCTACACCAGAAGTCATTTTCACTGTGCTCCATGCTGGTGGTAAATTTGGACAAGGTGGTTACAAAACAAGTGGCGGTTTACACGGTGTTGGTTCATCGGTTGTAAACGCTTTATCGGTATTTTTAGAAGTTACGATTCACCGCGAGGGTCAAATATATCGTCAACGCTTTGAAAATGGCGGAAAACCTGTAACCTCACTTGATACTTTAGGAAAATCAAAAGAAGTAGGTACACTAGTTCATTTCTTACCAGATCCATCGATTTTCTCTGTCACGAAATATAATTACGATACTTTGGCTGAACGTCTACGTGAGTCAGCATTTTTATTAAAAGGGCTAAAAATTGAGTTAATTGATGAACGTGGCGAAGGTCAACAGGATGTTTTCCATTATGAAAATGGTATTGAAGCGTTTGTTACATATTTAAATGAAGAAAAAGACGTACTACATCCAGTGAAATATGTGGAAGGTATACTACAGGAAATCGAAGTTGAATTTGCTTTCCAATTCAATGATGCATACTCAGAAACAATTCTTTCATTTGTAAACAATGTCCGTACGCGAGATGGTGGTACACATGAAACGGGTGCGAAATCTGCATTAACACGTGCGTTTAACGAATATGCCCGTAAAGTAGGCTTATTAAAAGAAAAAGATAAAAATTTAGATGGCTCGGATATTCGTGAAGGATTAACGGCTATTATTTCCGTTCGTATTCCAGAAAATATACTTCAATTTGAAGGGCAAACGAAGGGCAAATTAGGTACGTCTGAAGCACGTGCTGCTGTTGATACGGTTGTATCTGAACAACTAATGTACGTATTAGAAGAAAATGCTGAATTATCATCATCACTTGTTCGTAAAGCTATTCGTGCACAGCAAGTTCGTGAAGCTGCACGTAAAGCGCGTGATGATGCACGTAATGGCAAAAAGAAAAAGTCTAGCACACTTCTTTCAGGTAAACTAACGCCCGCACAATCAAAAAATGCGGCGCGTAATGAACTTTACTTAGTAGAGGGTGACTCTGCTGGTGGTTCAGCAAAGCAAGGGCGCGACCGTACGTTCCAAGCCATTTTGCCACTGCGTGGTAAAGTCATTAATACTGAAAAAGCAAAACTTCAAGATATTATGAAGAACGAAGAAATTTCTACGATTATTCATACAATTGGAGCAGGTGTTGGCGCGGACTTCACTGTAGCGGATGCTGCTTACGATAAAGTGGTTATTATGACCGATGCCGATACAGATGGTGCACATATCCAAGTGCTACTATTAACATTCTTCTATCGTTACATGCGACCACTAATTGAGGCGGGCAAAGTATACATCGCCTTGCCGCCACTTTATAAAGTGTCAAAAGGATCTGGGAAAAAGCAAATTCAAGAATATGCTTGGACAGAAAACGAACTAGCAGCAGCGATTAACAAAATCGGTAAAGGCTATATCCTACAGCGTTATAAAGGGCTTGGAGAAATGAATGCTGACCAATTATGGGATACGACAATGAATCCTGAAACACGTACGTTAATTCGCGTAAAAATCGAAGACGGTGCACGTGCAGAACGTCGTGTAACGACATTAATGGGCGATAAAGTAGAACCGCGCCGTAAATGGATTGAATCAAATGTCAACTTCGGCATGGAAGAGGATGCAAGCATTTTAGAAAATGAATTCATCCAGCATGAGGAGGTTAACGAATAATGAGCTTTGTTGAAAAATTTCAAGATTTACCTTTAGAAGAAGTCATGGGCGATCGTTTTGGTCGTTATTCAAAATATATTATACAAGACCGTGCATTACCAGATACACGAGACGGTCTAAAACCAGTACAACGTCGTATTTTATTTGCGATGTTCAATGAAGGCAATACAAATGAAAAGCCATTCCGTAAATCAGCTAAAACAGTTGGTAACGTAATCGGTAACTACCATCCACACGGTGATTCTTCTGTGTATGAAGCAATGGTCCGTATGAGTCAAGACTGGAAAAGCCGTCATATGTTAATCGAAATGCATGGTAACAATGGTTCAGTTGATGGGGATCCACCAGCTGCGATGCGTTACACAGAAGCAAGACTTTCTTCAATTGCTGCAGAAATGCTACGTGATTTAAATAAAAATACGGTTGAATTTGTTCCAAACTTTGATGATCAAGATATGGAACCGACCGTATTACCTTCACGTTTCCCAAATTTACTCGTTAACGGGGCTACAGGGATATCTGCAGGCTATGCAACGGATATTCCACCCCATAACCTGCAAGAGATCTTAGACGCGGTTTTAATGCGTTTAGACAACAAAGATTGTACGGTTGACGAACTAATGACCATCGTTAAAGGTCCTGATTTCCCAACTGGTGGGATTATACAAGGAATTGATGGTATTAAAAAAGCGTATGAGACTGGTAAAGGGAAAATAATCGTTCGTTCTCGTACAGAAATTGAAGCATTAAAAGGCAATAAAGAGCAAATCGTGATTTCAGAAATTCCATTCGAAGTAAATAAAGCGAATATGATTCGTAAAATGGATGAGCTACGTGTCAATGACCGCCGTTTAGATGGCATCTCTGAAATTCGTGATGAATCCGACCGTGATGGTCTACGTATAGTTATTGAGTTGAAGAAGGACGTTCCAGCCCAAGGTATTTTGCATTTCTTATTTAAATCTACAGATTTACAAGTGTCTTACAACTTTAATATGATTGCGATTCATAACCGTCGTCCAACGATGATGACATTGCCATTAATGCTTGACGCGTATATCGGTCACCAAAAGGAAATTATCCTTCGTCGTTCAAAATTCGATTTGAAACGTGCCCAGGACCGACTTCACATCGTTGAAGGTTTAATGAAAATGATATCGATTTTAGATGAAGTGATCGAAACGATTCGTGGATCTAAAGATAAACGTGATGCGAAAAATAATATTATCGAAAAGTTTAGCTTTACAGAAGTTCAAGCTGAAGCAATTGTCAGCTTACAACTGTATCGTTTAACTAATACCGATATTACAGAGCTTCAAAATGAACAAGCTGAATTAGATGAGCTTGTTGTGAAATTAACTGCTATTTTAGATGACGAAAAGAAATTGATTCGTGTCATTAAATCTGAGTTATTAGATATTAAAAAACGTTTTGCTTTACCACGTATGTCTACAATTGAAGCAGAAATTGAAGAGATTAAAATAAATCGTGACGTTTTAGTTCCAAGTGAGGAAGTTGTTGTTACTGTGACGAAGGATGGATATGTGAAACGTACAAGTCTTCGCTCACATAATGCATCGAACGGCAAAGACTTCGCGATGAAAGAATCAGACTTCTTATTATATGAAGCAAACTTAAACACGCAACATCATTTACTATTATTCACAAGTAAAGGAAATTATATTTATCAACCAGTCCATGAACTGCCTGACATTCGTTGGAAAGACTTAGGTCAGCATATTTCAAGTATTGTACCAATTGATACAGCAGAGGAAATTATTCAGGTTATCGGTATTGAAACGTTTGAACAGCCAGACAAGTATATATTCACTGCAACAAAAGAAGGCCAAATTAAGCGTTCTGCACTTGCTGATTATGTCGTAACACGTTATTCAAAACCAATTAAAACCATGAATGTTAAAGGCGAAGACGAAATGATTTTCGCTGCACTGGTAACAGAGCAAGAAGAAGTATTACTTTCAACAAATACAAGCTATACAATCCGTTTCCCAATGAATGATCTACCAGTTACGGGTGCAAAAACTGCTGGGGTTAAAGGAATTATTATAAAAGATGGCGAGCACTTAGCGGCCATTGCCATTTTAAATCCAAGTTCAGATGAGGAATTAATTATTGTGACACAGCGCGGTGCTGTCAAACGAATGCTTCTGAATGAAGTAGAGTTAGGAAACCGTGCAAAACGCGGGGTTGTCATATTAAAAGAGTTAAAATCAAATCCACACCGGATTTTTACCATTTTAGTTGTAAACTTTAGAAATTCAATCACAGTTGAAACTGAAAAAGGTGTACAAGAAACCATACAAGTAACAAACTTAACACGAGCGGATCGCTATTCTAACGGTTCCCTACGTATTGATACAGAGGGCGATGGTGCGTTAATTCGCGCTTATGTGGTGCATAAAGAATAAAAAGTATTAAAGCGATTGGTGCGATGCCCCAATCGCTTTTTTGCTTAAATATACATAGAAGCATGTTATAATAAGACAAAAATTTAAATTTGTAGATAGGTGGTTCCAATGAATATTCATCAGTTTGAAAAAAGTGTATCGAAAGTGATTTTATCAAGGGGTAAAAACTACTTTAAAGATGGTGCGATTCATTCATTTGAACAAATTGCTGTGAATGCATGGCGTGCAAAAGTAATCGGTACAGATGATTATTTTGTCTATGTGGAACTTAATGGGGATACTATTACTGAATCTGTTTGTACATGTCCTTTTAATGGAACATGCAAACATGAAATTGCGATGTATTTTACAATTCGTGGAGAAATAAATGCGTTAAAAGAGAATAATTTCACTCCGTTTTTTCAAGATAAAACAAAAGAAGAATTGCTCGTAATTATTTCAGATATTTTACATGAAAATCCCTTGCTTCTAAAGAAATGGCTCCCACAACAAAACAAACAATCTAAAATTTTAACAATTGATGAAGCGGAAATACGTATTTTAAGACGATTAAATCCATTTATTCGTAAACAATATTTAGATGAGTCTCAAGTTGGAACTGCCTTTGAAGGATTATATGAAGTGTTGGATGAAATAGAAACAATAGTGAATGAGAATCCACTTCACGCACTCGACCTCGTACTTCATTGTGTAGAAACATTATGGCCAATAGAAGACTATTGTGAAATGTGGATTTATGACATGATCACAGAAGCGATGTATGCAACATTTGACGTAGTAATCGAATCGATTGATACGAAAGAAGATGCAATCAAACTAACACAGCATTTACTATCAAAATTTAATCTGTATGCATTAATGAATAAACCAAATGTCTTTTTATTTGAAGGGGCCGTTGCAATTAGTAAATTAGCGGATTCAAAGGATTATTTGCTTGAAACATTACATAAGCGTTACGAGACATCGAATAACCCTGATTTACTCAAGTTACTCGAACTTCATGTTGTTAAGGAAGTAGGGACAGAAGAAGAGCTTGAGGCTTACTATACGATGAGTTCGCTACCTGAAGAAGTTCGTACAGAAGTTATCCAGGCTGCTGTGGAGCGAAATAAATTGGATGAAGCACTTTCCCTATGTGCAGATGGCATTGAAAGCGCGGAAACAAGCAAAGACTATAAAAATCAGTGGTTGTTCACGGCGTTTAACATTCACGGGATATTAGGAAATCCAATTGCCCAGCGTACAATCGCATTTGAATTGATGGCAAATGGTCGTATGGAAGAATATCAGATGATGAAGGACATTTATCAAAAGGATGTAACTGCATGGCAAGAAATTATGGATGAATTGTTTTTGGTATTTGAAGAACAAGAGGAAAGACCCTACCATTATGTATATATTTTAGAAGCGGAAGGGCGCTTTGAAAAATTATTAAGCTATTGTGAGGAAAACAAGCAACGGATTTTACGCTTTGGTCAAGCCTTACAACCTCATTTTCCAACTGAAGTGGAAACCCTTCATACGCTTTTGTTACTCGAAACGGCAGAAGTTGCGAATAATCGTGAAACGTATCGTACGTTAGCGGTTATTTTAAGTCGAATGCGTGATATAGGCTATGATGAACGCGCGGAAGAGTTAAAGGTATACTTAATAAAAAGCTATCCACGTAAAAAGGCAATGCATGAGGAATTGAATGGCTATATATTTTATTAAAGGTATAAATTGAGCAATCATAGCATATTATAAAATCAATTCATTGACATGGGAGAAATACTTTCATACAATGAAGTTAGTAAGATTCATGCGTGATGGATCTACAGTAGTACAAAGGCGATTGGGTGGCCCCCAGTCGCTTTTTATTTTTCACAAAAAACACCACTAAGATGGCTAGTCAAAGTGGTGAAACAAACTATGTTTTTTACAGCATCATTCGGAAAAGACGATAAATTGTATCGACAAGACGAAAAAAGTCTGTCACATAACGAAAAATGGCGAGTTTTTCGTTACGTTTCTTTTTCGAAACAGCCTTAGCCCTATGTTTGCGTGATGGATAAGACACAGTAGTACACCTCCTTTACATAAAGGAGTCAGCTGGATGCTGCGTCAATATTGTATCATGAATAGTCTACTAAAAATTACAGATTCTTATAAAACCATATAAAAATCAGCCTCTAACTAATGTTAGAAGCTGATTTTTTTGTCCCTTAATTGTGAATTAGGGGAAGTCCATATTAGTGAGAAGCGTCTTGTACAGAAATACCAGTTTGAGCTTTAACTTCAACTTCACGGTATTTCGCTTCGTCTTTTTCTTTAGATAATAATGTACCAACGAAACCACCGATGAAACCAAGTGGAACAGAGATAATCGCTGGGTTTGTTAGCATAATTAGTGGCTCACCAACAAAGATGGCTTTGCCTTCAACTGCGTTCCAAACGTTTGGAGACACGGCTACTAATACTAATGCTGAGATTAAACCTGTTAACATTGCTGAAACCGCACCAGTTGTGTTGAAACGTTTCCAGTAAATTGTGAAAATAATTACTGGTAAGTTAGATGAAGCGGCAATACAGAATGCTAATGATACTAAGAATGCTACGTTAAGTGTTTGAGCACCTAAAGCTAATAAAATAGAAACGATTGAGATAATGATTGAACCGATACGAGCAGCTTTCACTTGCTCTTTTTCAGTAACCTTACCTTTTTTAATAATTTGCCCATAAATATCATGTGATAGGGCAGATGCACCTGAAAGTACTAAACCTGCTACTACCGCTAAGATTGTTGCGAATGCTACTGCACATACGAATGAGAATAAAATGTCGCCACCTAGCGCTTTTGCTAATAGTGGAGCCGCCATGTTACCGGCTGGGTTTGCCGCTATGATTGCATCTTTACCTACGAATGCTGCTGCACCGAAGCCTAAGAAAATTGTTAATACATAGAATAAACCTACGATCCAAGTAGCCCAAATTACTGAAGAACGAGCTGTTTTTGCATCTTTTACAGTGAAGAAACGCATTAAGATGTGTGGAAGACCCGCTGTACCAAGTACTAAAGCGATTAACATCGAAATCGTATCAATACCATCTGTATAACGTAGACCTGGGTTTAAGTATGCTTCACCATGTTCAGTTACTGTTGCCATTTGTGAGAACATCGTCGCAATACTGAAGTCAAATTTAGCTAATACTAAGAATGAAATAATGACAGTACCTAACATTAATAAACAAGCTTTAATAATTTGAACCCAAGAAGTTGCTGTCATACCACCGAATAATACATAGACAGTCATCATGACACCTACTAGAAGTACGGCCATCCAGTAATCAATACCAAGTAGTAATTGAATTAAGGCACCAGCACCTACAAGTTGTGCGATCATGTAGAATAATACGATTGTAATCGTAGATAATGCAGCCGTACCACGAACTTTAGCTTTGTCGAAACGAGCAGTGATCATATCTGCTAATGTGAAACGACCTAAGTTACGTAATGGCTCTGCTACGATGTAAAGTACCACTAAGTATGCTACTAAGTATCCTAGAGAGAAGAAGAATCCGTCGAAGCCGAATAGGGCAATCGAACCGGCAATCCCTAAGAATGATGCAGCTGATAAATAGTCACCTGAGATGGCTAAACCATTTTGCCAACCAGTTAAACCACCACCTGCAGTATAGAAGTCACTTGCACTAGATGTACGTTTAGAAGCCCACCAAGTAATGACTAATGTTAAACCTACAATCGCTACGAAGAAGAATATCGCTGTGTAACTCATTTTGCTTGTCCTCCTTCATATTCAGCAATGATTGCTTTTGCCTCTTTATCGTATTTAGTTGCTTTTGATACATAGAAATGAGCTAAACTCCAAGTCATTACAAATAACCCAGCAGCGTATACCCATACCCATGTAATATCACCAAATGCTTTTTGGTGAAGAATATCTGTGTATGACGTTAAAATTGGTAATAACATATAAAGTCCTAAGAAGATTACCGTCATTGACCACAGAAATGAATTTTTTCGTTTTGCTAACTTTCTAAACGAATCTTGTGATGCGATTTTGTCATAATCAATTGTTGCTTTTTGATTATTCCCCATAAACATACCCCCTGTTTTGTTTATATTTACTGCTCTATGGTTGAAAAATACTACTTGAAGTATTTTACAATTTTTATTCTATTTTAGCGGTCACAAAATTGCAATACTTTTCGAAAAAATTATTCGAAAAAAATTTTAATAAAAATAAGTTTAATAGAGAGAAAAACGAACATTTCGTACAAAAAATAAGATATTCCAATATAACTTAACTACTTGAATCCTTGATATACCAACACTTTTGAAGCTAAATTCGATTTAGAAAAAATGATTAAACGAGAGAATAGCGGACATAAAATAGTATGAAATTATTATTGAAAATGAAATATTATTAAGATGAATTATTTTTATAATTTGTTGTTTACAGTAGAATAGGTAATAGAAGATACGCTAATTTCGAACGTATAAAAGGGAAGCATAAATAACAACAGAGGTGATTTTCTTGATAAAATAGAGGAAATCATATAAAGAGCTAAAATGATAAAAATTTGATATAAGTTTTGTAAAAACCCGTAATTTTTTACACACAACATCAAATTAATAATAAAAGGGTGGCGCATATGTTAAAACTATCAACGAAAAGATTACGATTTGAACGCTATGATATGAGTGATTTACAGAATGTCATTCAACTTGTAACTAATCCAGAAATAATGAAGTATATTGGAGACGGTAACGTGAAGGATGAGACTTATGCTGTTCAATTGATAGAAAGAATGCAACAACAGTATAAGAACTTTGATGACTATGGATTACATAAGCTAATCCATAAAGATACGGGAGCATTTATCGGCCATGCAGGGATTGTTGCACAAATTATAGATGATGCTTTTGAATTGGAACTGGGGTATTGGATTGAGCAAGAATTTTGGGGTAATGGCTATGCGTTTGAAGCGGCTCAGGCTTTAGCAAACTATGCAAATAAGGAGATGTGGCTAGAACGTTATGTATCTGCTATTCAAGTAGGAAATGAGGCATCTAAAGCAATTGCGTTGAAAAATGGTATGGCTATAGAGAAAATCATTAAGATGGAAGGTAAGCAAGTCGAAATTTATGTGAAGTTAAATGAATTTGAAGAAGATGAGTAAACAAATATACAATAATAGTGGATTGGTTACACATAAGGAGAAACTCGCATCATGAAAACCTATTTTCAAACATTAAAAGATTTTAAAGCGAGCGGGGGTTCAATTAAATCGTCAACGATTACACCGCAGCAAGTATTACCAGCTATCGTTACACATATGGAACGCATGGATAAACAATTTACATTACATGTGAATGGTCATTTGCAAAAATCAATCGATGAACTACTAACTGAAGCATTTGAGCAATCACATTTACAACAACCATTTTATACGCAGCATTGTGAGCATCGAAGTTATCAATATCGTAATCAATCAAAAAAACGTGTGAAAATCGACTTTACAATACGTTATCGAATGAATCGGGAGCAAGAAAAATGGATGCTTGAAGAAATTCATCAAACATTCGCAGAAATCATTCATCCGAAAATGGATACGCTCGAAAAAATTTTAGCTGTTCATGATTATATAATTCGTACGTATAACTATGATAAACATACAGAAGGATCGCCATATGCAGTTTATACCTTTATGAAAGAAAAACACGGTGTATGTATGGCGTATGCGTTGTTATTTGAAAAAATGATGAAGCAACTACAAATTCCTTGTTATTACGTTATAGGGAAGGCAGATGGGGAAGGAGATAGTGGACATGCTTGGAATATGGTCGAGCTAGATGGGCAGTGGTATCATATTGATGCGACATGGGATGATATCGGTTCGAAACATCATGCAAGACAAATTCGCTATCGTTATTTTTTACGTAATGATGAGGATATGAAAAAAGATCATCAGTGGAATTTTCATCATTATCCACCATGTACGAGTAATCGTTTCACTGCGTTACATGCATTGTATGATGTTGCAATTGCTGATAAAATGCTCTATTTTCCACATCCCACAAATGCGCGGCTATATGAGATAAATTTAGCAAAGGAACCCTTTAAACTAAAAAAACGACGAGAAGAGCGCATTCAATTTTGTACATATCAGGATGGTGCCTTGTATTTTAGTAATTATTCGCATGGAGGCTATTTGTATCGAATTGATTTAGAAACACAGGAGCTTTGTAAAATATGTGAAACTCAAGTATCTAAAATTAAGAAAATAGATTCTGGACTTGAAATTACGTATTTAAATCAAGATAAAGAAATTATTGAAAAAACTGATAATTATCAAAATAATGAAGAAACGAAGCTAAATAAAACGGTAGACTTAAAAGTTTTATTTGAAAATACGATAGACGTTCCATTCATTCGATTTGATCAAAGTTGGATGGCATCTTATGAGCAAACAAATGATTCAAAGCCTTTAAGATTCATATGCGCGGATG
This sequence comes from Lysinibacillus sp. 2017, assembly GCF_003073375.1. Classification (NCBI taxonomy): domain Bacteria; kingdom Bacillati; phylum Bacillota; class Bacilli; order Caryophanales; family Bacillaceae; genus Lysinibacillus; species Lysinibacillus sp. 2017. The sequence continues at coordinate 1,885,939 of NZ_CP029002.1, read as the reverse complement.
AACTTGAATTACTACTAGCGGATGAATTAAAACAGGTCACAATCGATATTTATATCGATAAAGGCTTACATGTACGAATTACAAGCAACCGAAAAACAGTCATATTAACAAAACCTGCACAATTAAAAATTGCTAAGAATCTGTTGCCGAATAATTTAGTTCAAGTATTAGAACGATTGCCATCTGGTGAATTAATTGCTGCAGATTGTTTAATTAATCAAGAAACTGTGATGATCAATTTAACTAAAAGTACGAGTTTTATTTTTTAATTTAATGAGTGTCTATAGATTATGGCAAACTTTATAAGACACTCATATATTTAATGAAATTAATAAGTTAAACAAAAAAATCCGTTTCGTCTCACTATTATAAGTATACTTTTGAAACGAGATGTAACTTCCTATAATATATATTATGACCGTGTCCCTAAAATGAAAAAAGAATAAAGGGCATTAATTATTCTTTACTGCCCTATTGAGTAAATATTTGCAGCAAATCGTGCTAGCACATCTGATTTTGGAGGAAAATATTGCATCTACACAAATCCTAGAAAAATCGCTCGAACAAGTTTTACTGAAGTAGTTTTCAACTTTAATATCGTTTGAAATATATCAGTCTGGAAAATTTATAACGGGTATTAGTAAAGCAACACTATATCGGTATTTAGAATCGATTGAATCCTAAGTAAAAGTATTGAGAACGCGTCTGTTCTTCAATGATGCGTTCTCTATTTGTATTAGAAATCCTTCCTTCTTTCTAGTAACATATTGTCTTTCCAAACCCCATCTAATTGTGCAATCTTTTCTCGAATCCCAACAACACGAAAACCATTGTTTAAATGTAAATTGAGACTAGCAACATTTTCTTTAAAAATTTTGGATTCCAGTGTCCAGAAAGCTTCCTTTTCAGAAGTTACGATTAATTGCTTTAATAATAAATCACCAATTCCCTTGCCTCTAGCATCTGAAGCTATATAAATACTGACTTCACCTACTCCTTTATACACACTTCGTTTGGAAACAGGTGTTAACTTGCACCAACCTAAAATTTGTTTGCCTTCATAGGCCACTAATGAACAATGAGGATTTGCTTCTCCAAACCATTCATCATAAGATTCTGGTGCCTTGGTTTCAAATGTAGCCATTTTTGTTTCTAATCCTTCTATATAAATTCGCTTTACATCTTGCCAATCTTCACATACTACAGAACGAACACTAATTGCCATAGATTAACCTCCGCATAAATTGATTGATTATTAAAATAATAAACTTAATAGTTGCATTTTACAAGTATTTTTGTTTTAATTTAATTTGAGGTGATTGAATGGAAAACAACCGCGAAATTTTTCACATACTAACACGAAGATTTGGCTTATTAAACAAAAATTGTTGCTCTGTTGGATCGTTTGAAATATCAACAATCCAAAGTCATATTCTTTATGAAATCGATAAACAACAAACACCTTCTATGCAACAAATCGCAGAAACACTTTCAATGGATATTACGACCTTCAGCCGACAAATTCAAACACTTATTAAATTGGAATTGGTGAAAAAAACACCTTCTCCACAAGATAAACGTGTATCGATTTTATCGTTAACAACGCAAGGGAAATTTGTCGCAACAACGATCGATGAATCCATGAATGCTTATTTAGAAGAAGTCTTTTCACATATGAATGATTTTGAAAGAGAAACGGTACTTCGGTCCATTCAATTACTAAATGAAGCCATGGCCAAATCAAAAGTATGTTGTACACCTATTTACTAAGCAGGAGCAATCTTGCTTTTCATTTTCAATGAATAGTTGCACTTTGCAAATAAATATATTTTATGGAGGATTTTCAAATGGAAATTAAACTAACGGTTAAATCACAAGCTTCAAATTGTTGTTCAACAACTTCTGAACCAGTTACAACATGCTGTGGACCTGCTGAGCAACCTAATAAAGAAACAACAAGTAATGAAACAGCATTTCGTTTAAATAAACAATACCCTGTGGCAATACTTGGTGCTGGACCAGTAGGATTAGCTGCAGCCGCGCATTTAGGATTAGCTGGTGAATCTTTTATTGTGTTAGAAAAAGGTGCTAACGTTGCTGAAAATATTAAGTCTTGGCAACACGTACGCCTATTCTCCCCATGGCAGTACAATGTCGACAAAGCTGCAAAAACGTTATTATTGAAATATGGATGGGAAATGCCGAAAGAAGATTCGCTTCCAACAGGAAAAGAAATTCGAGAACGTTATTTACAACCATTAGCAAATGTTCCTGAAATCAAGCCATACATTTCATTTAATACAACTGTGATCAACATAAGTAAAAAAAATCATGATAAAATGAAATCTCAAAACCGCGCCTCTTCCCCATTTGTTATCTATATCGAACAGAACGGCTGCACCAAGCGCCTATTAGCGAGTGCGGTAATAGATGCTACCGGTACTTGGAATCAACCAAATTCAGTCCAATCTGATGGTGTATGGACAAATACCGAAAAAGAATTAGCAGATGTGATTTTTTACGGTATTCCAAACATAGACGAATTAAAAAGTCGTTACGCAGGCAAACGTGTAGCTGTTATAGGTGGTGGACACTCTGCAATTAATACAATTTTAGAGTTAGAAAAACTTGAAGATGTTGAAATTACATGGGTTTTACGTAAAAAACATGTAGAAGATGCATATGGAGGTCAAGAAAAAGATGCACTTGCCGCTCGTGGCGAATTAGGAAGTCGAATTCACTCGTTAGTAGATGTAGGAAAAGTAACGGTATATACGCCTTTTTATATTCAAGAACTTGAACAAACAGAAAGTGGCCTAATCATTAAAGGTGAAGGTACAAATGGTGAACATCAACTTCCTGAAGTTGATGAAATCATTGCTAATACAGGTAGTCGTCCGGATTTCTCCTTCTTAAAAGAAGTTCGATTATCGATTGACGCTGCTGTTGAAAGCGTAGAGGCGCTTGCACCACTTATTGATCCAAACGAGCATAGCTGTGGTACCGTACGTCCACATGGCGAGCTAGAGTTACGTCAACCGGAAGTTGGCTTCTATATTGCTGGTATGAAGAGTTACGGACGCGCACCAACGTTTTTAATGGCAACAGGTTACGAGCAAGTTCGTTCAATTGTTGCTTATTTAACAGGTGATGTGGTAGCTGCGCGTAAAGTAGAGTTAGATTTACCTGAAACAGGTGTTTGTAGCTTGGATTTAAATTCATCTAGTACTACGACAAAATGTTGTTAATTCCAGAATTAATGAAACACACTAGATTTAAGTTTATCAAGACTATTAAATAAAAGGGCATAACATATTTTATATGACTAATATGATATGTCCTTTTATCTGGAATCTTGCCAGAAATAATAGTAAATGCAAGCTACCACAAACAAGGGCCGCGCAACATAACACGTTGCGCGGCCCGATTTATTTTCCTAGCGGCAATGTTACTTTAAACACACTGCCCTTACCTAATTCACTTTTCACTTCAATACGACCACCATGTAGCTCAATAATTTCCCGACAAATAGCAAGCCCTAGACCAGTACCGTCCTTTTTACGTGCTTGGTCAACACGGTAAAAACGTTCAAAAACTTGTTTAGCTTGCTCAGAGCTTAAACCAACACCCGTATCTCTACAAACAATGACAGCAGAATCTCCAACTCGTTTACAGTTTAAATGGATTTGACCACCAAGTGTTGTATATTTTAATGCATTCGATAAAATATTGTCCCACACGTTCATAAGTAGCTCTGGGTCTACAACTGCTGTTACTTCCTCTAGCTTATACGATAGGTCGATATCACAGTCGCTAATACGCCAGCGATATTTACGAATCATATCGCGTAATTGTTCATCGAGACGAACAAATTGTTTTTGTAATGGGTAAGAAGACTGATCGAGCGACGTAAGTATAAGAAGTTGCTTCGTCAAGTTCGATAGACGCTTTGATTCACGGTCGATAATGCCGCTATATTCAATGCGTTCTTCCTCTGATACACCATTTTGCAGCAATTCTGCGTATCCTTGAATATTCATAAGCGGTGATTGGAAATCATGTGACACGTTACTAATAAACGCTCGCGTCGCCTCGTGATTATGGCCAAGTTGCTGCTGCATCGTCCGGAAACTATCAGCGAGCTGTCCAATTTCATCGTTACGTGAAATATCAAGTGTGTAATTGTAGTTTTCACTGGCAATTGCTTTCGTCGCTTCTTTAAGTTGTGTAATCGGCTTAATAATTTTACGTGTCATGAAAAACACACCTGCCAAGCTAACAACAGCTGCTGTTATAATGAAACCGATTAAAATCGCATGCATGTCCGAAAATATGCTTTGGCGATTAGGACGTAAAAACAGGCCGTACTGCTCCTCATTCATTGTAAACGGCACACCGACTGTATTTTCAGCATCATTTGAAAAATGTCCCATCATTAAAAAGCTACCAGAAAAATTTCCCATTCCGTGATAAACATCGCCACTAAATACAACATCTAACGCTGATTCTGGCAATTGACTTTGAGAGAATGGCTTTCCATACGTCGTTTGCTTCCCATCTGTATCGACAATCATTAATTGATAGCCTATGTCTGCCATCGATTTCAATACATCATCATAATGATCATAAAACAGCATGTTGGCGATTCCTTTGGCTGTTTCTACGTTTTGCGCGTCAATTTTATCTTTAGCAATTGTAAAATAAATTAAATTTGCCAATGCAAAACCAATGCACATGCTTGCAAACAATATGAATAATGTCGCACCACTAAACTTTCGATACAAAGTGTTCATTGGCAAACCTCAAGTTTATAGCCAATGCCACGAATCGTCTGAATTTCGATATTAGCTTCGTATTTTTTTAATCGTTCGCGTACACGATTCATGTGAGTATTAAGTGTTAATTCGTTACCCATATAATCTGAACCCCACGTTTGTTCAAACAAAAGCGAGCGTAGGGTTACTTTTCCCGCGCGCGCCATTAACATACATAGTAGCTCGAATTCCTTTAACGGGAATACGAGCGTCTGCTGATTAATTGTTACTTCAAAGTTTTGACGGTCAATTTTAACGTTGCCTAGCTCCATTTGTGAATCCATCGAACGTTCATAACGTCTTAAAACAACAGCTACTCGAAACAGTAGCTCTTTTGGTTCGAATGGCTTAACAATATAATCTTCAGAGCCAGCTAAAAATCCTTTTTCCTTATCTGCTAGCAAGCTTTTTGCAGTGAGTATTATGACCGGTATGTCTAAATCCTTTGTTAAAACTTCTGTTAACTCGAAGCCGTTCATATTGGGCATCATGACGTCAACAATTGCAAGGTCGACGTCGATATGCTCCAGTAACGACAAGGCTTCGGCTGCACTGTTTGCTTGCTCAACTTTATAGCCCTCTCGTTTTAAATGAATGGACACAAGCTGTAAAATATCTAAATCGTCATCTACAACTAATATTCTCATATATTACACCTCACACTGTTGTATGGGCTTATTTTTTATCCTTTTCAAAGAATAAGATTAAAGCTGGTAACAGCATACCACGAACTAAGAACGTATCAATTAAAATACCTATAGCAACCATAAATCCGAATACGAATAAATCAGAAATTGGCATTGTTGTTAGGGCTGCAAATGTTGCGGCTAAAATAACACCTGCTGAAGAAATAACTCCGCCTGTATTGCGAATCGCAATTTCAAGCGCATCTTTTACTGTCGTACGTTTACGCTCTTCAAGGAAGCGTGACACTAATATGATGTTGTAATCGATACCAAGAGCCACTAAGAAGATAAACGCATAAACTGGTACACGTGTACTAATGGCATCATAGCCGAATAATACATCCACTAAGAAAATACCTAAGCCAAGTGCTGATAGATAGGATACTAATATCGTAGCCATCATGTAAATTGGCATTTTCCAAGAGCGTGTTAGTAATAGTAGTAATAATAAAATTAAAATTGTTTCTAGAATTACAATTTTCACGATGTCGCTGTTGTTCACATCTCGCTCGTCTACTAATTTTGCTGTTATACCTGCTACATGTGCTTCACCAGAAACATCAGCATCCGCTAAAATATTTTCTAAATCACCGCGTAATGAAGACATTAGGTCAAGTGCTTCTACCGAATATGGATTCAAGTTTAGTGCAACGCTATATTTTACCGCTAAAGAATTATCTGTTACACCTTGCATTCGCACATTTGCTACACCGTTTTGTGCTTCAATTGCTGATTTAATGTCTGCAATTTTTTGCTCTGTTAACGCTTCATCTGCTTCAACTAAAACAGTAGATGGCGCTAATTCACCTTTGTCGAAGTTGCTTTCTACGATTTCATAGCCGACACGTGATGGTAAATCTTCTGGGAACGATTTTACCGTATCGAACTCATAATTTAAGTTAAAAACATTTAAAGATGTAATGACCATTAGTAGTGCAACGATACCGCCAGAGACACCTGGACGATTCACAACGAATTTCGCAATTGGCCCCCAAATGCCATGTTTCACTTCTTTTGCTTCACCATATTTCGGTACTTTCGGCCAAAATGCCTTCCGCCCAAATAATGTGAATAATGCTGGCACTAATGTAATCGATGCTAACATGATAATGAATACAGCTAAACCGAATATTGGTGCAAAGTTTTGATAGTCACGGAAATCCGCGAAGAATAATACTAACATCGCTGCTAATACTGTACCAGCCGCGAAGAATACTGGTTCACCCGTTGCACGCATTGCATGTTTCATCGCCATGTACTTGTCTTCGTAATGGTTTAATTCTTCACGGTAGCGTGAGAATACGAATAATGAATAGTCAATAACTGCTGCAAATAGAAGGATACTCATAATCGATGTTGTAGAGTTATTAATTTCTAAGCCTGCTGCACCTAGTAAAGCAATCGATTGATTTGCTACTTGGTACACAATAATTGTCGCTAGTAGCGGAATGAATGCTAATAATGGCGAACGATATATTGCGATTAATAATACTAAAATAATTACGATTGTTACTAATAACAATTTGACGTCAGCGGATTCGAATAACTTCGTTGTATCACCCGCGATACCAGCTGGACCTGTTATATAAAACGCCATGTTTTCTTGCGTTTTGGCTACTTCTGTTCCAATTTTAGTCGCTTTGTCGTTAATGTGAGCGTAATCTTTACTACCAAGACCTGCTTCAAGATTCATTGGCACAATCATTGTCGAACCATTTTCAGATATAAAGCCTTGTAATGCTTGCGGTGGTAATTGATTAATATCAATTAATTGGTCGATGCCATCAATGTTTTCAGAACGGATTGTATCTAAAATTTCTTTGACGCCTTCTACGTCGACATTCCCGTTTTCATTATGGAATACAAGTATCCCGGGTGTTCCTTGATCATTCGGGAATAGTTCATCTACTTTTTGTTGGGCAATTATTGACTGTGCATCATCTGGTAGCGACTGGAAGTTCGTTACTTTATAGTCGCCAAGCTGGGGACCTGCACTTAAGCCGATCATGAGCACTAACCAAATGATGATCGTAATCCACATTCCCCGTTTAGTTGATACCCAATCGGTTATAGGGTTTAATATTTTGTTCACAAGTTTTCCTCCTTATACTTACTAAAAATCCTACTATAACCAATCAATGTAAACTCAATATAAACTAACAGAAAATAAAGCAGTTCAAATTTAACTTATCGTAAAATTTGAACTGCTTTATTTTGGGAGAGGGAAGGGTTTTGTCCCAACCTCTTTATATAATTTAAAATATTTTTTAAGTGTTCTATTGGCTTGTAAAAACTGCTTTGTTACCTCAGTAGACATTTGACAACTATTTATGGCAAGTGTGCCTAACTTAAGAAGTAACAGCAGTTAATGTACTCGAATGATGCAATCACAATTTAGCAGCTTGATTGTTCATAGCCAAGCAGTACTAAGCCTAGCTGACCATTTTCTTCCTCTGCATGAATCGTTACGTCTGTTAACTGCTCTGCAATTTGTGGGTCTACTGCAATTTCAATACCTTCAATGGTTTGCACCGAATCTTCTTCTTTAGCTTGAGCGATTTCTGCACCTAAATTCATACCGCAACATCCAGCTACACCATAAAAGCGTAGTGTTGCTCCTTCAACTTGTTCTATTACTTGCTCAACAAATTGTTTACCTTCTGGACTCATTTTCATTTTACTGTCTCTCCTTTTAATCTTTGTAACCCGTCTTTGCCGATAGGTGCTTCCTTTACCCAAGGAATCATGACAAAACGCCCCTTACTAATGTGACTTACTTCCTCTAACCATTTTATTTCAGCTTGTTGCTTTTGTAGAAGTAAGGGACTTGTTAGTTGCAGTTTAGCAAATGATTGATTGACAATCCACCAATCTACATGTAATCCTGCACGTTCTAAATCCTCTTGTAGTCGTGCTGCTTCATATACCGGTGTTGCTTCTGGTAACGTTACAATTGCAACACTTGTATATTCTTTATCACGTAAACGTGGTAATAAATTTGCAACAGCTACTGGCACTTCCCCTTCAGAACGGGAAATTTCCTTATGATAACTCTGCGTTGCATCAAGTAAAAGTAACGTATGCCCTGTTGGTGCTGTATCAATAATAATCACTTCATCTTGATAGGTTTCAACTAAGTTTGCAAATGCTCGAAAGACCGCGATTTCCTCTGTACAAGGAGAAGCTAAATCTTCTTTTACGAAAGCTAGCCCTTCTTCATTCATTGTCTCACTTGCCTTTGAAAGCACCTCTGCTTCATAGTTTGCAATTTCGACTTTTGGATCAATACGACTAACCGTTACACCGTCTTGCTTCTCTTGACCGAATGTCCAGTTTAGATGAGCAGCAGGATCAGTTGTTGTTAAATGAACACGCATTCCCTCTTCTGCTAATCGAAGTGCAATATACGATGCAACTGTTGTCTTCCCTACACCGCCTTTGCCCATAGTGAAAATAATTTTGGGCTTACGCTTCACATAATCTGAAACCATTTCTTCTAGTTCAGGTGTGTTCAACATATTAGTGCTTATTGAATTTGATTTAATCTCAGTGTCTGTCATCCAAGCTTCCATACGCACGATACTTGATAAAGAGTACGGAACAAACGGTAGATAATAGAGGTCAAATGTCTTTAAGGTTTCGGGCATCCTATCTAAAGCTTTGTTTTGTCGTTCGTGAAATGCCAATTCTACCGGATCGTTACTATTCGACCGCAAATAACCGTTGATAATTAATTTCTGATTCTGAATGCCGATCTCAAACAATTCCTCAGATGCACGAGCTGCTTCCTTTAGAGGATTGGTTTCTGGACGTGTCACCAGCATTAATGTTGTTTGACTAGGATTCGTTAACTGAGCAACTGCTTCTTTATAAATTTCACGCTGTGGTTCAAGCCCTTTTAATGGACCCAAGCAGGAAGTACCTGTTGTATTTTCATCTAAAAATGTTGACCATGCTGAAGGTAATTGTAGTAAACGTAGTGTATGTCCTGTTGGTGCTGTATCAAAAACAATCGTATCGTACTGCTTTGTATACGCTTCATTCGTTAACAGCATCGCAAATTCATTGAATGCTGCAATTTCAACTGTACATGCACCAGATAATTGCTCTTCCATATTTTGAATCACTACTTCTGGTAACTTTCCACGATATGGCCCCACCATTTGCTCTTTATAGCTCGCTGCTGCTTGCTCTGGATCAAGATTTAATGCAAACAAGTTGTTCATCCCATCGATTTTTGTTGGTTCATTTTTTAACGTTTGACCAAATATATCTTGTAAATTGGAAGCAGGGTCCGTGCTAATTAGCAGCACTTTTTTTCCTTCAGCTGCTAATGCAATTGAAAGACTACTTGCAACTGAAGTCTTCCCTACGCCACCTTTTCCTGTAAAGAATAGAAAAGGGGTTGTTGGAAAATGGTCACGTGTAAATCGTTCCATTACTTTTTCACTCCAATAGATAGACGTACTTTTGGTTTTTTCAAAAGTTCTTCTTCTGATAAACCAGTCCACTCAGCAAATTGAGCAGTTGTTGGATAGCTACCCTTTAATACTAATTCGTCTTCAATAAACGTTGCAGGTAAACACTCCATACCTTCAGCCATTAATAAATCATTCACCTGTTTATTTTCAACAAACACTTGTGGTTCATTTGTTAAATTGAAGCGTATTGCATCTACCTCTGCATTTTTTATATTATTCATAATAAAAGACAGACGTAATAGCTCTGGATCAATAGATGGTCCACAAAGACCTGTAGGACAACACATCGCAGGTTCATAAATAGAGATTTTTTTCATTTTGACCCCTCCAATAAATTAACTTCTTAATGTAGTTCTTCTTTAACAAACTTCCCAATACGCGCTCCAATTGCATCACGTACTTGTTGGAATGCGGTCCATTTCTCTTCATCTGTCCCGACAGCTTTTGCTGGATCTTCAAAGCCCCAATGCTCACGGCGTACTTCAGGTGGTGTCATTGGGCATTTATCTGCAGCATCCCCGCACAATGTCACAACCAAAGTCGCCTTATTTAAAATGTCTTGGTCTATTAAATCAGAAGTATGATGAGAAATATCAATTTCCACCTCATGCATTGCTTTAATTGCATTTGGGTTAACACCATGTGTTTCGATGCCAGCTGAATATACTTCCCAGTCTTCTGGAAGTAGTTTTTTCGCCCATCCATCTGCCATTTGTGAACGGCATGAATTACCTGTACATAAGAAGTAAAGAATGTTTTTCGTCATTTAAATTAACTCCCATAATCAAAAAATTAATAATGTAATGAATAATCCAATTAACGTAAATAAAAGGATTGGAATCGTTAGGACAATACCCGTTTTAAAGTAAGTTCCCCATGAAATTTTCACATCTTTTTGTGACAGTACATATAACCAAACTAACGTTGCCAATGAGCCGATTGGTGTAATCTTAGGTCCTAAATCTGAACCAATGACATTTGCATAAATTAAAGCCTCACGCACAATACCTGTTGTATGGGTTTCTTGAATGGCCAATGCATTGACCATGACGGTTGGCATATTGTTCATCACAGACGATAAGAATGCAGCGATAAAACCCATGCCGACTGTAGCGAAGAATAAACCTTGCTCTGCTGTCCATTCAATAACGGTAGCCAAGACTGGTGTCAGTCCTGCATTTCCAAGGCCATAAACGACAACATACATTCCAATTGAGAAAAATACGATATTCCAAGGAGCACCTTTTACCACGGCTTTTGTATCGACAACTGCACTATTTCGTGCCATCAATAAGAAGGAAATCGCTATAAGACCAGCTACGAGTGATACCGGTACACCGATAAACTCACTTAAAAAGTAACCAATGACTAAAATCGCTAGTACAAACCAAGACAACTTGAACATTTTCATATCCTTAATGGCTTGCTTTGGTACTTTCAACATCGATTCATCGTATTCTCTCGGAATCGACTTATTGAAGTAAATTAGCAGGACAACAATCGTCGCTGTTAACGAGAATAAATTTGGAATAATCATTCGCGAAGCATATTCCACAAAACCGATATTAAAGAAATCTGCGGATACGATGTTCACTAAGTTACTTACGATAAAAGGTAAGCTTGTTGTATCTGCAATAAAACCACTTGCCATAATAAACGGGAAAATCATTTTCTCGCTAAACTTCAAATTCCGAACCATTGCAAGTACGATAGGCGTTAAAATTAATGCTGCCCCGTCATTTGCGAATAATGCAGCAACAACTGCACCTAGTAAGCTAACATAAACAAACATTTTGATACCGCTACCCTTTGCAGCACGTGCCATATGTAAAGCTGCCCATTCAAACAATCCGATTTCATCTAACACAAGTGAAATTAAAATTATCGCAATAAACGATAACGTAGCATTCCACGTAATATCGATTACTGTACCGACATCTCCAAAATCTACAACACCTACTAATAGCGCTATCACAGCTCCTGCCATTGCAGACCAACCAATATTAAGACCCTTTGGTTGCCAAATAACAAAGATCAGTGTCACGATGAAAATGAGTGCCGCAATAACAAACATATTCAATTTTTAACCCTCCACACATTCACAGTCGTTTTTACAGTCACACGTCCATTCTTCCACGATGGAAGAGAGTATACTTTGCATTAACGTAGTCTGATTCTCATGAATACGATAATGCTTCCACGTCCCTACCTTACGCTCTGTAATAATGCCTGCCTCTTTTAATTTTCGTAAATGTTGACTTACTGCAGGCTGTGAAATATTTAAAACGTCCGTAAAATCACACACACATACTTCGCCTTTTTTTAGACAAGCTAAAATTCGCAAGCGATTCGCATCTGCAACAGCTTTCAACTGTTTTTCCATTAATTCTATTTCCATTATCAAACCTCCATAATTATATAACGATATACTTATATTATGTGTTGATAATAACTTTTGCAATATGTTCAAAATAAATATTTTGTTATCCATATTTCTTTGGGCAATTTCCATGATGGATGGAATTAGATATTTATAAAATAACATCCATCAGGAATTACCCCCTGTCCAGTTGTTGTACTACCCTATTCCTATGTTGTTCTTATAACTCTACCCGATAACGCCAACTCGCATTTTTTACTTCTTCGGCATTAATAAATGAAATACTCACTTCTATACAATCATTTAAATTTAAGTGATGCTGCTCTGCAAAATCCTTCATTGCTTGTAGCAATTCTTTATCACATGTCGTACGAAATTCAATACGGTCTTTTGGTCTCGTTTTTTTATTGTATGTAATTGTCGCATTTTGCAGTAATTTGCTATAGCCGTTTTCAAGTAAATAACCGATAAAGGTATCATTTTCAGCTGCAAGAACTTTTAATTGCTCTACCATTGCCGCGCTAATTCGTGTTTTATAACGAATTCGTGTATCGTCGGTCGTCTGGATGAGCTTTCCGTTAACTATCTTCCACATATTAAAACTCCAATCCATTTCATGATAAAAATAGTATAACAAGTTTTATGCAATTAAAAACACTCCTTATGGGATAAGGAGTGTATAGTGTAAAGTTACAGTCGGTAATTCATATTTAGTTGTGAAAAACTTGTACGATAGTTTAACGTCATATTACGTTTGAGCTTACTCTTTCAATGGATATACTATTTCGTGTATGCATTGGGCTCGCCAAATGGATGGCATCTTTCGAAAAGCTTCGTTAAAGCATTTTGTTCATCTATTACCTAATTGATGGTTAACACGTTTTCATATCATAAAAAAACGCATACAACGAAGATAGTTGAAATCACAATATTAACTACTTAAGACTAACGGATTACACTTTTGCTAACTAAAACTTACTGATAAAACTTTAATGACTGTAACTTTACTACTTATAACATACCACCATTTAAAAAAGCTTAAACATTTTTTGAAAAAATTTTTTCTTACGATGCGAGATTTCTGATAAAAGTTTATAATAAAGCTACTGGAGGTGTTTTGATGTTAAAAATTAAAAAAATTGAATTTATAAAAGTTCTTTATGACGATTCACTTACACAAAATATATTTTCAATCGCAAATATTACGTTTTCTAATTACGCTCCAGTCTATGGCGCTTTACTTTATTGGCAGAAAAACATGTCGGAAGAACCTTATACAAAAGAAGGCGATTACAAATTTTTCTACGATATGGCCAGCGCTCAGTACTTCGCTGCGGTGAAATTCCCGAAAGAATGCAAGTTAACGCGTGACCAACGTCAAGAGCTTGCTTATATCTTATTAGAAGAACGTGGTGCAATTGGTACGTATAGCTTTGTTACCAAAAAACCAAAGCACACATTTCATTTAAAAAATGAACTGAAAAAAATCGTGTTTCCCGAACACTTTGATGTGAATGACTTTAATCATTTTTCAGTTTTTCAACAATTTGACGCAATGGATGAAGAGCTATATAAAAAATTACCCTATGACCGCGCATTTGTAGATCAATATCTTGAATGGTGCCAATTCGCGGTAAAAGAACATCCAAGCAAGCTCATTCATTACTTTGATTACCTACCGTTTCGCTATATTTGCTATGCAAATCCCTTATTATCGGAACAATTTTTAATCGATCATTTAGAGCAATTAGATTTAGTGGCCCTGCAATACAATAAAACCGTGCTAGCGCGTCTGTCAGCATCCTTTAAACGTTATCTAGTAGAATCCTTGAAAGCTCAGGAAAAAACAATTCACAGCGATTTTGTTGACCAATTAGACGACTTTATTGAAAGCTATGCCTTTTATAGTTCATTTGATGTTACGTACTTACCTGAAAGTGATGAAATGGTTGAAATGTACTTACAATTTTATGAGTATGACCGCGGATCGAATAAATGGCCAGGAAGTGAGCATCTCGTAAAGGGAATTCCTTCGTTAATGAGTCAAAAATACGATCGATTCGGGGATAAGCGTCTAACCAATGCCGAAATGGATAAAAAATTCACGTCCTACTCTGATCAGCAAAAGCAATTATTTAGTGCGAATGCTGAGCAACATTGGATTAACCGCTATCGCAATGAACTCGATTGGTCTTATGTCTGTCGCTATAATGAGCAGTTAACAGAAGACTTTTTAACTGCTCATTTAAAATATTTAGATTTCTCAGCTCTTGGATTAAATACCTATATAGAACTGGATACAGACTTTTTAGTTAAGTATTTCAAGCGCTTTGATCATCGCCAAGCAGTTCCTCTTCTTATTTGCCATTTGACGGAGCAATTTTATTTGCAACATAAAGATGTAATGAAAGTGGATTTAGATGTTTTATATAAATATATGGATAATATCGATATAGATGAGTTTGAACGGATTGAACATTATTTAATAGACTAAAAAAAAGGTGTTTCGAAAGTTTTTATGCTTTCAAAACACCTTTTTATTATTTTTTATTCGCTATATACTTCACTAGTTCTTCAGCTTTTAATGGCTCATTTAAATAGAAGCCCTGCACATACTGACAATTTAACTCTTTTAAGATGGCTAGGTCTTCCCCATTTTCTACTTTTTCCGCAATAACCTGTAAATTTAGTGCATTTGCTAACGAAACGATTGCCGCAACCATTTTAGCATTTGCAGGTACTAAATTTAATTCTTTTGTAAAGGTATTGTCAATCTTAAGTGATGTAATGGGAATTTCACGTAAGTAGTTAAGTGATGAATACCCTACACCGAAATCATCAATTGAAATATTAATACCTAATTCATGAATTTGTTTAATTTTGTCGATAAGCTGAATATCTGTATCAAGCATTGATAGTTCTGAAATTTCAATTTCAATTTGACTAGGTGCCACATTAGTAGAATCTAAAATAGTCATTAAATCGACGATGAAATTCATTTCCTTAATATAATCAACAGACATATTTACGGCCATTTTAAAATCAGGGCTAACGATAGCTTGCATAGAAGCTAGTTGTTTTGTTGCATTTTCTAACACCCATTTATCAATATCCTTAATTAACCCACATTGTGAGGCAAATGGGATGAACTCTTCAGGCTGCATGACACCATATTCCTCATCTGACCAGCGAATCAATGCTTCCACGCCAACAACTTCACCTGTCTGTAAGTTGTATTTTGGTTGATAGTTTAGTTCTAAAATGTCTTCGCGAAGTGCTTTATGTAATTTAGTTTCTAATAACAAGAAACGATCATTCGTACCGCGCATTTCCTTTTTGTAAATACTGTAGCTATTCCCTTTTTTCGCTTTAGCGGCATACATTGCAACGTCTGCCGTTTTTAATAGTTTTGATACACTCTCCCCATGCTCTGGAAATAGACTGATACCAAGACTAATACTTGCATAAAATTCGTATTCATTAAATACAAAGCTATCTTTAAATACATCTAAAATACGATCTGCCATGTCTTCTACTAAGTTGACATCATCTAATATATAAACAAACTCATCACCATTTAAACGATAAAATGACTCCGTTTGAATATCTACCTGGCGTAAGCGATTAGCTAATTCTTTTAAGAATAAATCCCCAATTTTATGACCTAAACTATCATTAATATTTTTGAATCGATTCACATCAAAGAAAAATAAAGCAAATTCTTTTTTATTACGCAATCCAATTGAGATGTCATTTTCAATACGTTTCGATAAGCTTCGGCGATTTGGTAAGCCTGTTAAATCATCATGATAAGCAATATGCGCGATTTTCTTAATATTTTTTTGTGCTGTAATATCTGTACGAATTGAAATATACTGCTGTGGTTTATTGTTTTCATCTAAAAATGGTACTATTGTTGTTTTTACCCAATAAAGTGAGCCGTCTTTCGCACGGTTACATACTTCACCGTGCCATGTTTCCCCCGTACCGATTGTGCGCCACATTTCTTTAAAAAACGCTTTTGGGTGAAAACCTGAGTTTAAAATACGGTGATCTTGTCCAATTAATTCTTCTCTAGTATATTTAGAAATCTCACAAAATTGGTCATTTACTTTCAAGATTTTACCTGTTTTATCAGTGACAGCTACAATAGATGTTTTATCCAAAGCTGCTTTTAAGTCAATCAGTTGCTCAAACGTGAAATCCATAGTTTCTAGCACTTTTGATTCATTAATCCCCTGCATATCACTCTCTCCATTTCTTTGATTTATTACAATAAACTGAATCTTCTTTATCTATAAAATTATAAATCTAAAGTACTTAGATATCCAACAATTTATGGAGATTCCTATAACTAATTCATGGAATGACAAATAACTTTCACATTTCCATAATCTTTATGTAGGAGTATATACACTTTGGCAATAAAAAAACTATCTCAAAAGATACACTTTTAAGATAGTTAAAAAATTACTTACGAAAAAATATTAAAAAGAATTAAATTTATCAAATAATTAATGAGATTTACATGTGAGAGTTAGTATCTACTGTCAAGTTCATTTCATTTTGTCTGTTAATTGTTTCATATGTTGTGTGACGGTATTTAAATCAACGATAATTT